>JBOHVS010000054.1:0-7570 GCA_050735975.1 Binatia bacterium
GCGGCTTCGCTGCTGGCAGACCTCGGAGCGCGTGTCATCAAGATCGAGTCGCCCCCCGGCGGCGATCCGTATCGCTACTTCGCGCCCGATCCTTATTTCAGTTTTAACTTCGCCCATCTGAATCGCAACAAAGAGAGCCTGGTGCTCGATCTAAAGTCGCCGCAGGGGAAGGAGATCTGCGGGAAACTTATCGAGAAAGCCGATGTCTTCGTGGAAAATTTTCGTCCCGGCGCGGCTGATCGACTGGGGCTCGGTTACGAAACCTTGAAGGCATTGAATCGGCGTTTGATCTACTGCTCGATATCCGCTTTCGGAAATTCGGGGCCGTATGTGGACAAACCCGGCTTCGACACTTTGGGGCAAGCCATGAGCGGACTACTGAGCTTGCTCACCGACCCGGGCGAGCCCAAGGTCATGGGCGTGGCGCTGTCGGATTATGTCACCGGTCTTTCGGCCGGCTACGGAATCCTCGGCGCGCTGCTGGCACGGGCGAAAACCGGCGAAGGGACAAAGGTGGAGACATCGCTGCTGCAAGCAACTTTGTCGTTCATTGGCGAAACCGCCGCCGGTTATTTAAGGACCGGGGCCATTCCGAATCGCGCAGCGCGGGTAAAGAACGCTCACGCGTTTGCGCTTGTTACCAAGGACAACTTGCCTTTGGCAATTCACTGTTCCGTTCCGGAAAAGTTTTGGTTGGCGCTGCTGGGCGCGATCGAGCGGACGGACCTGGCAAACGACCCCAGATTCAAAGATCGAGACAGCCGCCGGAAAAACTATGAAGCGCTGGAAAAAGAGCTGGCGGCGGTCTTTACGCTTCGAACCAGACAGGAGTGGTTGGAGCGTCTTGAGGCCGGTGATGTTCCGGCGGCCCCGCTCTACGATATTGCGGAATCCCTGGTCGATCCGCAGGTACAGCATTTGAGGCTCACCGAACAAGTTGAACACCCACAAGCCGGGAAACTTACATTCGTTGGTCCGCCTGTTCACTATGACAATCTCTCTCAGAAGCCGTCTCTACCGCCGCCGATGCTGGCTGAACACAGCGCCGCGATTTTGAAGGAGCTTGGCTACGATAGTCCCTCCATCGGGAAACTCCAGACTCAAGGTATCGTCACACTCGCATAAACCTGTTATTGTCCAGACCGTTGCAATGAGGAGAATAGGCTATGATCTACGATATTGAGATCAACTCAGCGGCGCATTACCCGGCGGCCGGAGTTGCGGGGCTGATCGAACTGGCCGAACAAGTCGGTTTCGGCGCGTTCTGGAAGGGTGAATCCAACAGCACCGATCCGGTGGTGATGCTCTCGGCGGTCGCCAGCCGGACAAAGGCCATCAAGCTGGGCACGGCGATCTACCATATATATGGGCGCAGCCCGGTAACCCTGGGAATTCAGGCGGCGACTCTGCAGGACCTTTCGGGCGGGCGTTTGCTGCTGGGCCTCGGCGTTGCCAACAGAGCCATTGCCGGCTGGCACGGCGGCGTATTTGACCGGCCGCTAAAGCGCGCGCGGGAATACATCGACATCGTCCGCAAAGTCGCGGCCGGCGAGCGGGTCGAGTACGAAGGAGAGGTTTATCAGACCGGCAAACGCTTTCAGCTCTCGTGGAAACCGAGCTATCCCAATCTGCCGATCTATCTGGCCGGCCTCGGACCCCAGATGGCCAAACTTGTCGGCAAGATCTCCGATGGCGTTTTCATCAATATGGCGACGCCTTCAAAAGTGAAAGAGATCGCCGAACGGGTCCGCGAGGGGGCAAGAGAAGCGGGGCGCGATCCGAGCAAGATTGAGATCGTCGCCAAATCGCGGGTTTCGCTTAATCCCGACAAGAGTCTCGCTCGCGCGAAATTGCGCCAGGTGCTCACTTTTTATAACATCGCCGATCATTATAGCGACATGCTGAGAGGCATGGGTTTTGAAAAAGAAGTAAACGCGATCCACGAAGCCTTTCAAAAAGGCGGCTTCAAGGCCGCGATGGGCGCATTGACCGACGAGTATATGGATAAGCTGCCTGTCGTTCCAGCCAGCGACATTAAAGAAATCAAAGGGAAGATGAAGGCCTTTGAGGAAGCTGGAGTGACACGTATGGTTATACCCTACGTGCCGGTTACCGAGCCGGTGGTGGAAGACGCGCGGAGATTCCTCGAAGCCTGGGGGCGGTCATAGGGGTTTTGAGTCTCGGGTCTAGAGTCTCGCGTTGGATTCAAACCCGAGACACCAGACTCTAAACTGAAAATCCAACCCGAAGGGAGATTTCGTCATGTGTGATTTTGCTGCTGATGCGGCCGCTGCTGAACAGCTAATGGTCGGTCGAACTCTGAGCGTGGAGCGCGTGCGCCAACTCAATGCCAAGGATTATTTTTACCAGATGCTCAAGGACAACCCGGAGATGCTGAAGATCTATCCGGGGATCGAAAACGAACTGCTTCAGGGTGCGATCGACTGCCATATCCATGCTTATCCCGATTTCGTACATCGATCGCAGGACATGATTCAGATCGCCATCGAGGCATCCAAATGCGGCATGCGCGCCATCGCGTTCAAAGACCACTGGAACATCAGCGCAACGTCGGCCTATCTGACCCAGCGACACATCGATGACATGATCGCCAGAGGCGATCTCACCAATCGCGTCGAGGTTTACGGCGGCGCGGGAATGTGTTTCGGCATGAGACCCGAGTATGTCCGCGTGGGACTTCAGTATCCCAACTTCAAGATGATCTGGTTTCCGACCTTTACTTCGTACGGCTTCTGGCGCGGCGCCGGCCATCCCGAAAAAGAAGGCGTGCGTCTGGTCGCCGAGGACGGCAAGGTATTGCCGGAGGTGAAAGAGATCATGGAGATGGCGGCGGAGAAGAAAGTCGGCATCGGCTTCGGCCATACCGATTTTCAGGAACTGCTGCCGCTGGGGCGCCTGGCTAAAGACATCGGCGTCAGGGCCACCCTGGACCACCCGCTGCTTGAGCTGAACAAGCTTTTGCTCGACGAGATGAAGCAACTGCGCGATCTCGGTGTCTACGTCGGAACTTATTGCCAGCCGATGATACCAAGTCTCTATCAACCAGTGGCCGATCCGATGGAGACGATCCGCACTATTAAAGAGATCGGTCCGGATCGCTGCATTATCGGCAGCGACTTCGGCCAGGTGCTGCATATGGATGCTGTCGATGGCATGCGGGTCTTCATCCGCGCGTTGCTCGGCTTCGGCATCAAGCCGGAGGAAGTCAAGGTGATGCTGAAAGACAATCCGGCGAAGCTGATGTGGTTGGATTAAGGCCGTCCAAAAAGCCCACCTGCGTCGTTGCGCTTGTCCGACTCGCTTCGGCGTGGTTAACTCGCAAAGCGCAAGGAGCAAAGAGCAGGGAGCCAAGCGCAAAGAGCGAAGAATACGGAGGCAGCGAAGTCCAATCTCTGACGTCTGACTTCCGACCTCTGACTTCTACTCTCTGCGCCATGCACTTAGCCCTGAGCGATAGGAGCGTTCGTCGATACAGTCGGATCAATTGCCCGGTTATTTGTGGTGTTCGGTTCCGGCTCCGTAGCGCTCGAGCACGTGGTGCGTCACGGCGAGGGCGAGCTCATGCTCTCCCAGGAAGACCTTCCCGGCATTTTCCTTTTCGAGGAGCACCGCCTCTTCCTCGCTGTGAGTGCGCACGACCGTCTCGATACGTGGGTTGACGGTACGCGCGATCTCAATCATGCGGCGCACATCGAGCGTATCCGGGGTGGCGATCACCAACATACGCGCCCGGTGGACATGCGCCTGAATGAGGACGGCCGGTTCGGAGGCGTCGCCGGAGACGGCCGGTATGCCGCTTTCGCGCAACTGCTCGACGACCTCACGATTCTCCTCGGCCACGACAAAGGATATGCCGTTCGCGGTCAGCGCTTCGCCGATGCGCCGGCCGACCCGGCCGTAGCCCACCAACACGACGTGTCCGGTAAGGCGCTTCAGGTCGACGGTCATCGGCAAGGCCGCGAGCGGGTCGTCGGGGCGTTCCAAGATCTGAGCGAGTTTCGAGCGGGATCGAATCCAGGCTTGCACGGGCTCGATCGCATGAAACACGAGAGGATTCAGAGCGATCGAGATGATTGCGCCCGCCAGAATGAGGCTCTGGGCTTCCTTAGGCAGAAGACCCAAGGAAGTCCCCAGGCCCGCGAGGATGAAAGAGAACTCGCCGATTTGCGCCAGGCTCGCCGATACCGTGAGCGCCGTATTGAGCGGGTATCGGAAAAGAAGGACGAGAAAAAAGGCGGCCAGCGACTTGCCGAAGACGATGATCGCCAGGACTACGATCACGTGGACCGGCTGGCGAATCAGGACGTGCGGATCGAACAGCATGCCGACCGAGACGAAGAACAAAACGGAAAACGCATCCCTGAGCGGCAAAGATTCTTCAGCCGCCCGGTAGCTTAGAGGGGATTCCCTCATGACCATGCCGGCAAAAAATGCACCGAGGGCGAAGGAGACGCCGAACAGCGCGGCGGAGCCGTAGGCGATGCCCACGGCGGCTGCAATCACGCACAAGGTAAAAAGCTCCCGCGATCCGGTGCGAGCAATCTGCCAGAGCAACCACGGAAAAAGGCGCCGGCCGACAACCAGCATGAGCGCGATAAAGACCGAGACTTGACCAAAGGTAAGCGCAAGCGTTGTCAGTAAACTTCGATCGCCGGCTCCTTCGGCGGGAGCATTTGCATTGCCGCCGAGCCACAGCGAAAGCGGCGGCAGCAGTACCAGCACCAGAACCGTTACAAGATCTTCAACCACGAGCCAGCCGACGGCGATGCGGCCGTTGACGGATTCCAAAAGGCCGCGAGCTTCCAGCGCCCTGAGGAGCACCACCGTGCTTGCCACGGATAGGGCAAGGCCGAACACGACGCCGGCGGCAAGGCTCCAGCCCCAAAGGGCGGTGACAGCCATGCTGAGCAAGGTGGCAACGGCGATTTGGACGATTGCTCCCGGCAGGGCGATCCGGCGAACACCGAGCAGATCATCTAAAGAAAAGTGCAAACCGACGCCGAACATCAACAGCATCACGCCGATTTCGGCGAGCTGGTTCGAAAGCCCGACGTCGGCGACAAACCCCGGGGTGGCGGGGCCAATCATAATGCCGGCAATCAGGTAGCCGACCAGAGCCGGTAGCTTAAGACGCGAGGCTAAAAGGCCCATAATCAGAGCAAGTCCCAAGCCGGCGGCAATCGTGGTGATCAAGTTAACACTGTGAGGCACGCGATCGTCTCCTGTTCTTCCCTCGAAGCTGATTAACGCGATGATGAAGCGAGCGATTTACTTTCTTACCACATGTATTTGAGCTAATCTGCATACTTTCAAAATAAATGAAAGTTATGCATCCGAAAAATCCGCAATCAAAAGTCCTTGGGATTCGTTCTATGGACCGCAAGTGGTGGATGGTTATCGCGGGATGTTTGGCGCACGCCGTTAACACCGGGCTTAGTTACTTCGGTATGAGCGCTTATTTTCCCTCCTTCGAGCGCGAGTTCGGCTGGAGTCGCACTGCGATCTCCGGCGCTTTTTCTCTGGCACGGATTGAGTCCGGTATTTTAGGCCCGTTGGAAGGCTACGCAACCGATCGGCTCGGACCGCCCAAGATGATGTTCATCGGGACTACCGTCTGCGCATTGGGATTCCTTTGTCTGAGCCTCGTATATTCACTGCCCATGCTGTACGCCGTGATCGTTCTGGGGATCGTGATGGGATCAAGCCTCGGCAACAACATGCCGGTGAGCGTTGCCATCGCGCAAGTGTTCCGCGAACGGCGGAGCTTAGCTTTCGGTATCTACCGAATGGGTCCGGGATTGTCCGGCCTTCTCGTGCCGGTCATAGGCTGGATGATCGTGCTCTGGGGCTGGAGAACCACTGCCGTCGCCTCGGCTTTTATAATAATCACCATCAGCCTGCCTTTGGCCTTCGTGATCTCTAAAATCTACCGAGAGCACCAAAATGCGGCAAGCGAGGAACCGCAGTCAAAGGCCCACACTGCGCCGGGGCGGCATCTCGGCGCCGACCCGCAGTTTACTTTGAGAGAGGCAATGCGCACACAGTCCTTCTGGACGCTTTCGGTCGCCATGGCTCTCCGCCATCTGGTGACGGAAGGCGTGTCGGTCCATTTCGTAATCCTGCTCGTGGATCGGGGATGGACGACAGCGGCTGCCAGCGGTCTTCTCGGTCTTTCTGCGTTCATCGGCGCTCCCGCCCGCATCGGCATGGCCTGGTTAGGAGATCTCTTTGACAAGCGGCGGTTGATTATCGGTTTGCTCATCGTGCTCAGCGTGTCGGTGCTTCTCATGGGCCGGACTTCACAGCCGTACGTTTTCACGACTTTCATGGTGCTTTATTCTCTGGCATACGGCGGACTGGCGTCTCTTCAAGAACCGATCCGCGCCGACTACTTCGGCACCCGTTCTTTTGCGACTATTCACGGCATGAGCCGCTCGGTGACCACGGTGGGAACTTTCATGGGCCCGATCATCGCGGGATTTTTTTATGATCTCACTCAAAGCTACACGATACCCTTTACTATCTTTGCCGGGGTGAGCCTCGCGTCAATTTTCTGTATGTTCCTGGCGAAACCACCAATCCGGAATCCTTCGGGATTGCCGCCGGCGGTTTGAACGGTTCAAGCTGTTTCAGCCGTTCAAGCGGTTCAAACCGACGGATTCAACTGAGCGAAGCGATTGAACGGTTTGAATGATTCAACTAGAAGGAGAGTGAGCCTTGACAACGGAAGCTCGGAAGAGGAATAGATATTGCCCCCGGACGAACGTCGAACGCCCCTGCGCCTCAACTGTTGATAATTAGGGGGCTGTATTGGCTGCAATAAGGAATTCTTTCCTGAGATAACCGACGGCGCTCGAATGACTTGGTTTCACTTTTAACCACTTGCCGCTGACTCCGAGCACACGGATGTTGGTTCCTCCGGCTATTTGCTGCAGGCTGGCGGAAGCAAAGCGCGGTTCTTCCCGTAATGAAAGCGAACCCCTGGTTCTGTAAACGGTCTGGAGTTCCATTACCGGTTTACGATTGCGCGGCTTTTTGGGAGAGATGTGTATTGCGCTATCCGGCCCGGCATCAGACACGGCTTGTTCAGCGTCCAAGGCCGTGCCGGAATCCGGCGAAGTCGCAATGATCCGCTCACTAGAAGTTGTTTGCCAATCGCGGTCGATCCGGTGAGCCCCGTTCAGTGGTGTTGCAGAGATGTTATTCAGGAGATGAAACGATTCTTCCTTCGTGCCGCTGAGCGACTGTTCGGCGACGCCGAGGCAGAATGTTATGGGTGTCACGAAGACGCCCGCAACCCCGATCGCAAGCGCCGTGCGTTTTACGAGCTCGCTAGGCCGTGATGCTTCCATTGCCTGGCGCGCCGCGTGAAGCCACTGCTTCACGCGGGGAGCTATGACACTTTGTAGCGCAGCCGCCTTCAATGATATTCTTTGCACAATTTCCCGCGGATGTTTGACCGATTCAGAAATCCTTTGGGTCAAGGTTTGACGCAAAAGGAGTATCCGTACAGTAAGAAGACGGTAAATCCGAATTTGAAGATCGGAGG
>JBOHVS010000055.1:0-15714 GCA_050735975.1 Binatia bacterium
TGGCTGAGAAGGGTGTGGGCGCGCTGCTGGTGATTAAAGACCGGCAATTGGTAGGCATCATTTCCGAAAGAGATTACGCGCGCAAAGTTATCCTCCAGGGGCGTTTGTCTAAAACCACTCCGGTCAGCGATATTATGACCTCGCGGGTGATTTACGCTCGCCCTGAACAGAACGTCGAGGAATGCATGGCCCTCATGACCGAAAAACGCATTCGGCATCTGCCGGTGATGGATGACGGCGGGTTGATCGGTGTGATCTCAATCGGCGATCTGGTGAAGTCGATCATCGTCGAACAGAAATTCATCATTGAACAGCTGGAAAAATATATCACCAGTTAACCACGGGTAGCTTAGCGCGGAGGCTCACGGAAGGTTGAGGCTGAGGGGTAAGGTTTAGGCAAGAGAGTTCGAAGTTGGACGTGCGAAGGTCCGAAGCTTAACCTTAAGCTAAGCTAACCTGCGTCACATGTAGTTTTGGTTTGTGTCCGTGGCTACGGTTGTTATCAGAGCGTCCAGGCTCCAGGGGCATTGAACAACCAGCGAGGGATGGATAGCAATAAGCTTTTTCAACGAGTCACGCGCCCGGTCATCTGTTGGATCCACTTTCATTGCCTCAACCAAAGCCCACGCCGCCCCTTGGAGGTTGGCTTGCCCTTCAAGGCTGAGGCCGAGGTTTCTATAAGCGCTCGAGCGCGTCCAGTCGATCTGCAGCGCCTGGCGGCAATATCTCTCGGCTTCCAGATAGCGTCCGAGCCCATTGAGGCAGTAGCCCATATTGTTGAGCAGCACGTAGGTTATCTTCCCTTTAATCGGTTTGAGTTCCAAAGCGGCGGCGAAGTGGCTCACCGCGATTTCAAGACGCTGTTCATCAGTCGCGATCTGGCCTAGCGCAAGATGACATTGCGCGTTCTGCTCTGAATTCGTGCTCGATTGAAGGAACAGTTGAAGCAGCGCCTTGGCCGACTCAATCCTTTGCATGCCGCGGTAAAAGCCAACGGCAAACAGGAGCCAGCGGAAATAGTCGTCCTCAGACGTGCTGGCGCGAAGCCGCTCAAGCAGTACCTTTTCGGTTTCCTGCTCCGGAGGGGGAAACCCTGAGGGTAGGGGTCTTTTCTCTGAAGCGTTCATATATCTATCGCCCCTAGAGCAACGCAGATACCATTTGACAAAAGGGAGCGAAACTACCGAGTTTGGCGCGAGAATCTTCTATGGCTTCGATTTGCAGTGGGTCGAAATGCCTCGATTCAGAGGCTCTCTGCGAGCGCTAAGGCAATTTGGCCCGTTTCCCTACGACTATTAATTAGCGAGTAAACAGTGCACTTATCGCTTTTTTCTGCTATTAGTTGCTGAATAGTCTTGCAATCGCCCCGGCCGGGACCATGTTTTAGTGGGTGCGCTCCAAAGACACTGATAGACAACGGCAGCGAATGGGCAGGCTCTTACCATTCTGCGAGAAAACCCGCGGTTTGATGTGCGACCACAGTCGAAGTGGAAATCTTGCTTGCTTAAGGCGCCTGATTGCGGCAAGAACAATTGAAACCACGGGGCCGGAAATTCAATGCGCATATTTTTGATTCACATACGGGATCCACAGTTCTACGCCTTGCCGGCGACGACGCGCGCCACTAACGGCAACATCCGGATCATGGGCTTTCCGCCGATCGGCATTATGTCGATCTCCGCCGTCCTGAAACGCGCTGGCCACGATTGCGTCATGTTCGATCAGGCCAATCCGGAAACTCCGAATACCGTCATCATTGAGGAGATTCGCAGGCAGCAACCACACCTCGTCGGATTGAGCTTCTTGAGCACGACGAGTTATCCGTATGCCAAGATCCTCGCGCGGCAGATCCGGGCCGCAGATGCCCGCGTACGCCTGGCCTTCGGTGGCGTATTCGCCACATTGAATGCCCAACTCGTCAAGCTTCAGTGCCCCGAGGTAGACTTCGTCTGCCGCGGCGACGGCGAACAGCTTATCCTCGACCTGCTGGAGCGGTTCGACGATCCTGCGGACGTGGCGGGCCTCACCTGGGCAAAAGACGGTCGCGTGCTTCATAACCCCAACCGAACGCTTGACCGCAATCTCGATCAATGGCCGTTTCCGGACCGCGAGAGCCTGCCGTTGGATTTCGTCGAGTCGATGCCTCTCGACGTGCCGGCAGTTCTATCCATGGAGCGATTCACCACCATGCAGACCTCGCGCGGTTGTCCGTGGCCGTGCGTGTTCTGCGACATTCCCATCTTCAACGAAGGCAAGTGGCGCTCGCGCAGCCCGCAGCACGTGGTCGACGAGTTCAAGCACTTGCAGGCGCTCGGCTACGGCTCCGTCTACTTCGTCGATGACCACTTTCTGCTACAACCAAAGCGCATTGAAGCAATCTGTAAGGGCATCAACGATGCGGGCGTTACCATCGATTGGGGCTGTGAAGGCCGAGTGGATTCGACAGCACAGCATCTTTTCCCAGCGATGGCGAAGGCCCACTGCCGCACGATCATGTTTGGAGTAGAAAGCGGCAGCCAAAAAATACTGGACAGGCTGAAGAAAGAGCAGACGTTAGCGCAAGTGGAGAGCGCGGTTACGACCGCCAAGCGAGCCGGCATCGAAATCGTGCACGGTTTTTTTGTGGTCGGCAATCCGGACGAGACGGTTGAGGACATGCGCGCGACGTTTGACTTTGCAGCCAGGCTTCGGCTCGACACCTTCGGTTTCAACCGCTTATGCGTCTATCGGGGCACGCCGCTTTGGAAGGAGTATGTGGAGCGTGGTTTGGTCGACGATGCGGCGGATTGGTACAAGTATTTCAAGTGCTCGGAGATCGATCCTACCTGTCTGCCGGGTCCGGTGATTAACGCCGAGCGCGCCGCAGGTTTGCAGCGGTTGTTCCGGTACAAAGTGACACGTTATCCCCTGCAGACTCTCCGGCTCTTACGTCGGTTCATACGCTACATGCCGCTTCGCGATGTCTTCTACCTCATCGTCAAGCCGTTCCTGGGGAAAAAGCAGGGGCCGACTCCCAACGAGATACTGTCACGTTCCGTGGAGCATCGCGCCTTAAAGGACGCGGCTGCGGATCTGACGAGCGTCCCCGATGCCCTGCTCACGGCAAACGCAAAGGTTGGCGAAACCGCTTCCGGGCCTGCCGTTCCCTCGCCCGCTCGCGCCGGCACGCCCGGCGATTGATTTATCCAGGCGTGAGATCCGTTACAGTAACTTACAGTAAGTATAGCCTTTAGAAATAAAAACGGCGCGAAGAGCCACCGCCCAACGCGTCGTGTATATCGATGTCTGTCGAGACTTGAATCATGGGGTCAGAATCATGGGGTCAGGCAAACCTTATCGATCTTTTTGGCCGCCGGCCCTTCCTCAAGCTATTGCAGAGGATTTCCACCACACCGCGCAGCTCCGAATTCCTCGCCAACTCCTCTGCTAGTTTCCCTAGCCCTCTGCTCAACACCGCTGGATCTTGGTGAACCTCTTTCGCCAGCTCTTGATTGGTCAACCCGGCGACCTCTCTGCCCAACCAGGCCATCACCCGCCTTATTCGCACAACATCTCTCCCACGACCATGGTGCAACACGGCAGCAGGCGGCAAACCGAACTGTTTGCAGACGCGATCTCTTATCTCGGCCCAGCTGATCTCTACGATCTGCCGTTCTTCGCGCTCCGGCTCCAGCTCTTCTATTCGTTCGGCGAACCCATCGTCACCCAAATAACGCTGGTCTACGACCTGGTACAAATCATCGCGATGCCCATCCGTGATCCCCTCCAGTACAAAACGGCGATAACCGGCAACAGCCTGCGCGCGGCCTTTACCCCATCGCGGCAGCACCTCGTCCACCGCAATCCAGCTCTTGGCGTCGCCTTTCAAATACGCTCCATGACTGCTCCAGGCGTATTGGCCGGGATCGCCCACGATCTTGCTCCGCACCGGATTAAAATGGAGATATCTTATCAACTCCAAAAGATAACTCTCTTTGTCACACAAAATCGCTTTATATCGGCCCTGAAATAAATGCCCCGTCTTCTTATTCCGTCGGTTAAAGTAACGGGTGTAACGAAACAAGATGTTTTGCATCACCTTCGAAAGCGGTGTCTTACCTATCTGGATCAGATGATGCACGTGATTGCCCATCAGGACGTAGGCATACAGCCGGTAGCCAAATCGCTTTTGGCTCTCTTTAAGAAAATCCAAATAACGCTCACGGTCCCGATCGTCTTTGAAGATCGACTGCCCCTGATTGCCCCGACACATGACGTGATAGAGCGCGCCGGCGAAATGTACCCTCGGCTTTCTGGCCATTGCGGTGCGACCATAGTTCGCAAACCTAAATAGCAAGAACGTTTGCCTGACCCCGCTCCCCCCCCACTTTGTCATGCCGGAAGGAAGTTTCTTACTCTGTGACAGGTTGTTTACTCGGTTCTGGATCGCCGTCACTACTTTGGGTAGCCCTGTGCTCAGCCCTTCCCAGGTCTTGGCAAGCTCCTGTTTTTTGCTTAGACATCTGTGCTTTCCTCCTTCTCAATTAAACTTTCTTGCTTAGCTGCCGGCCCCTACTGTCATCGGGCGAGCTGATCTGTCTGGTGGATCCGCTAGGCGTCATCCGAAGTCAGCCACTCCATCGCGTCCTCAAAGGAGGTAAACGCGCGGACTTGAAAGCCTCTAATGTCGGCGCAGAGGGCGAAAAACTTTGCGTTATCGAACCGATCTAAAGGACAAAGAACAGCCGTCTTGCCGGAAAAAGCCTGACGGAGGTTGCCGCACTCCGCCGCTAGATACCAAAGGTCGGTTACGGACAATCTCGACTGGGCCTTGCGGGTATCGACTATAACCTCGTGATCGGCCAACGAGCCCCCGGCCGATGCAATCTGGACAGAACTCTCCGGCTCTCTTCGAGATCAAGCTCTCCTTCCGGAGTTGCCTTGATGAAGTCCTTCGCGTGGATAACCTTTATAGTGGTTGGCATGGCATGTGATATAGTGGTTGGCATGTGACCTTGGGTTACTCGGCTAAACGCCCGGCGACTCGGACTTGCAAAACACCGCGGCTAATCTTTAGTCGATCTTCATTGAGCGACACCACTACCGCGCCCATCAGACGTCAGGTTGAGTCTTTCGAACTTCGAACGCCGAACATCCGCTTATCTTAACCTTAGCCTTAGAAATCAGGTGTAGATTCAGGTTGAGGTGGAGCGTTTCGACCTCGTACCCCGAACCTCCAACGATCTCAATCCTCGAATCCCCTTAACCTCAACCTTGACCTTATTCTTAGCCTTAACCTTAATCTGCCACTAAAGCCGGATGCCCGCTCTGACCGGGTGGGGTTGAGCGAAAAGCTCGAGCAGCCTGTTCTCCTCAACTTGCGGCAGGTTCGTACTGATCAGATCCGGTTTTGTCCTTTTGAATTCGTCCGCGAAGCTGTTCGCAAGGGCGTGGCTCGATAGCACGAACAGCGCCGACGTGTCCTCCCTGACTTTATTGCGCACCTCGTGAATGAATTTATCTTGAATCCCGAGCTCACTCAGGGCGTCGCGGAATGCGCCGGCGGAGGCTCCCATGAGTGGCGTGAAAAAGATCAACCCAAAGAGCATACCCCAGAAGGCGCCGTCCATTTTGCTGACTCCGACGCTGGATATTCCATGTCGCGTACCCGGCCTGCTCTTGCCTTTCGGCCAAGTGACCAGCGCGGCATCAAGGAGGGTGATGCGTTGCTGCTGATGCAGCCGCACTAAATCGTTGAGCGCGTAACCCGCGCCATCGGCGGTGTCGAACTTGAGAGCGGTCAGTGTCGCCATCCGTGTTTCCTAGCGTAATAGCGCGCACCAAGAAGCTCGTCCTCGCTTGACTCGATCCAATCCATCATCCTCACGATTGGATACCGGTTCCCGTGGCACCCGGCTGCGCGAATAGATAGCGCAGTCTCGCTTCCTGATCCCGGGGAAGATTGGTAGCAATGAGCTCAGGTTTTCTGCTCCCCGACGTTTCGACGACCCGATCCATGACGGCGTCACGCGAGATTATAAAGAGAGCCGAAGTTCCCTCGGTCACCTTGCTTCGCACCTGGTAGACAAAGGTGTCGTCGATACCTACGTCGGTTAAGGCGCCGGCTAGCGCGGCCGTTCCCATGCGGACACCTGCACCTAGCACCGGCACGAAAAAAATCAGACCGAAGAGCATCCCCCAGAACGCTCCATCCAGCATGCTGGGACCGGTCGTTGGAACCGCCTGCCGTGTGCTCGGTCTGCTCTTGCCCTTCGGCCAGGAGACGACAGCAGCATCGACGACCGGCATGAACTGTTGCCCCTGGAGCACGAAGAGTATTTCAAGCGCCTTTTCAGCGCCGTCGGCATTATCGAATTTCAATGCAGTAAGTGTGGCCATAGACCTTTTCCCCCTTACGCGCTCTTGCATGACGTAAGGGTGACACCGACCAACTGAGCTGAGTTTCCGTCGACAATCGTCAGACCGTTTTTACCCTTCCGGTGATGAGACGAGGTAATTTCACGCGCGGGGAGAAACAGTAAAGAATCTCCTGCCCGCAGCCGGCGGATAATCGTCACCGAGACAGCATGCAACAATGCGCTCCGAGCTAATTCCGTTGTTGACGAAAAATTCTCGTATAGACTCGGTTCGGCGGGTGGGAAGATCAAAGCCGTCTTGATCTGAACCGCCGCCGTACATAGACTCTCCTACAATAATGAGGTTGCGATCCGGATTGTCCTTGAGAAACGCGACAATGGGAGAAAGGTTGCGGATGGTGGATGCAAGAACGAGCGACTTACACTGAACCTTTTGCGCTTCCATGATCGATCTCCCTGATATCTCAGCGCGGTACTCGCTGTAACCGCAGGAACCGACCGTTTTTAGCCGCCCCCCCTACCGGAGCTCTCCACGAAAGCCACAACCATCAAAGCCATCGCCGCTCTGCGCCGTAGTTCTTTCATCCCTTCCAGTTTCCCAGCCGCGAGTCTCGGTCCGCTTGTGGACATACCGGTAGGCCCGTTGTTGTCCGCTTCCCATTGCAGGAATTCCGCCAGCCTATGGAATTGTCTGAACGGCTTTTCAATTCGTATCGGACGGCGCGTAACGGCACTCAAATGCTTTTCTAAACTAGCCATTCGCACGTGCTCTTCTTCTATTGCGCTCCCCACGGCGCCCGCGCCAACCTCGTCAGAGTACAGTGCGACGATGTCACCGTTCATCGTCCACAGTGACAGTCCGGTGAGGCCATATGCCACCAGTAGAGCGCCCGGCCCACTCCTCATTTTTGTGGCCATTATTGTCTCCTTCATGGACCGCCGTGAAGTCCCTGCCTTGCCCGCGAGTTGATCGTTGCTACTTTGCCGAAGCCGTACGCGCGGCGCCGTTTGAAATGACCTCTACGCGCCGGTTCTTTTCGCGTCCCGCTTGTGTATCGTTGGGCGCCACCGGATTGGCTTTGCCCATTCCTCGGGTTATGATTCTCTCAGCGCTGACCCCGCTCTGGACCATAAAATCCTTAACAACTTGCGCCCGGCGCTGCGACAACTTGACATTGTAAGCCTCGGAACCGATGCTGTCGGTATACCCTGCAACCGTGACATTCCGACCGGAATCGCCTTTGAGCCATGTGATGATAGGACTCAGGGTCTGGTGAGCGCTGTCATTGAGACTGCTCTTATCGAAATCGAAGCCGACCATGACATTATCCGGCGGCAGGTTTGAAACACTGACTTGCGTGGTCTTCATTCCGGCCGATTCCTTCGGTTTCGGAGTGGAAGCGAGAGTTCCGCTACCTATCGCTTCCGCCGGTCGGGAAGACGCACGAGCCTGGCGTTGTAGCCGCTCGTTTTCTTCCCGAAGCCGCGCCAGTTCCTTGTCTAACTCCTGAGAGCGCGCTTCGCGTGTATCCCTGTCGCGAAGCCATTGATCGCCGATGTAGTAGCCTGCAAGCGCTCCTAGAGGCATGCCGAAAAGGCCGCCGGTAACAGCGCTGCCGGCAAAGCTGCCGATAATGGCGCCTCCCAAGCCTCCCGCGAGAGCCCCGATCCCTGCCGTTTGTTCGCGCTGGGTCGGCGGTCTCGATAGCATCCCGCAGCCGGTCGAAGCTGCTAATAGAGCCAGTGCTAAGAGCAGCGAAACGATTTTGTTCATCTTCATCGCGTCTCCTCCTTCTTGTTTTTTTCTCACTCCTGGATCGAAGTGTTCAAGTTTTCTTATTTCTGGGTCGAAGTACGTTTCACTCTAGGGTTTATTGGAAGACAAAACTCTGAAGCGCAAGACTGGTGCCAAAGGCGCTGCAGATCGCCGATGGCCAGTGACAGCCCCGTAAATCTATAGAGGTGAATAGGTTCTAAGACCCGATGGCTCTGTCGTACCCGTTTCGCTCAACAGCTTTGGAGTGAGTCGAATAACGTGAGCCTTGAGATTTAACGGAAGCCGCTAAATGTCGCGGCAAACTGCAGGCGGCGCGAGTCAAACTAGCAACTGTTTCAACTGAGGATAATCTATTTCCTTCGACCGACACCGAACTTTGCTGCCCTCTACAGCGAGCATCGTACCGTCCTTGAACAAGGCGTCAATCCGCTTCGAGTCGTTGTACCTTCGGTATCTTGCGGTTATTTCCGAACGCCCAGACCGATTACAAGGGCCGCGCTGAATCCCATTACAGCGACCCATAACAAAATGCCAGGGGAGAACGGCGACCACCCATGCGCCAGCACGTCCTTGTAGAGCTCCAAGCCAGCGATTCCCGCCCACCAAGCGCAACACGACTGGTATTCTTTGTGCCAGGCGAACTGCCAATGGAAAGGAAATGTCGTCCGGAAGGCCGTGGCCAGTTTGCCCAACGCTGGCAGGAATCGTGGCAATGCCTGGTCCCGGTATCCCAGATAGTCAGCGGCGAAGTTTTCGATCATGTATTTCTCTTCCGGCCGCGTGATCACGTTATAGACATAAGCAAACGTCCCGAGTAAAAGAGGGTAAGCAACGGGGTTATTGTAGATCACGACTAAACCCGCCAGGATCAGGAAATTCCCGCTATAAAGCGGGTGTCGCATCAAAGCATAAGCACCCCGGTCACGAAGGCCTCGCTTTCCAGCGGCCGCGTTGCTCCCCCAGGCCCATAAACGGAGCGATTGCCCAAGGCCGCAGAGAGCAATGCCGAGTATGGTAATGGCTGCGTCGGCAAATTCATTGCCAAACAATTTTGGCCGCAAGCCAATGAGCATGACCAATACAAGCGGGAAGGGAAACACACGGCGATAACGGCGCACCCACGAACCGAAGCGTGAAGCCGCCGGCATATTCGGGCCCGCGCTCGGTTCCACATCACGAGTCTTCGCGGACACACTGCATTCGACGTTATCACCCACGTCTCCTAACGTATTCAGCGGATAAACGAATAGCAAGCTAATGTGGCGTCTCAATTCAGCGAGCCGTCGCCGATTCGAGCCACTATAAACGGCAAAGTTACAGCAGAACGTTCACCAGATCCGCCAGAATGACCTCTCCGGCGCCGGCGCTTCCTGTAGCGCTGCCAATGATCGCGCCGAGTCCGGCGCCTCCCAGAGCCCCGATAGCGGCACCTTTCCCTCTCGTTGTCATCGGCTGCGAGCAACCAATGACGAAAGCAATGATCAAGGTCCCCAAGATAACTATCAGAATGTCGCCGCTGATGGCTTTCATGGCTCACTCTCCCTCTTCTTTGTCTTTCACGTTGCTCAGCCTAAACCTTAACCGGCCACTCACTTCCCGCTCTTCACCGTCGCCGTGCCGTCAACGATTCGGTTCGGATGCAGCTCACGGGACAGAGCAATGACGGCTTCGGCGAAATAGGCGTCCGGTTCAGCTCGGAACAAGATCGAGCCCATGGCACGGGGCCCTGGCTTTATGAATGGTTCTAAAGAAAGTTTGGTCACGCACCGGGTCGGGCGGTACTAAGTTCTCGCCATCGCGCGTTTAATGAATCCGAAGATGACCATCAAGATCGCGCCGCCCACGCCGCCGCTGGCGATACTTCCGAGCAAGGATTCGAATCCGAGCGCTTCCCCGCCTGGGGAGATTCCCAGAGTTTGCAGCATTCCGGCGCCAAGCCCGCCGCCGACGATACCAAGAAGGGAATTAACCAATGGCCCAAGGCTATTCTCTTTCAGAGCCGCTCCGGCAACGTTGCCTCCGACGGCGCCACTCACGAGACTAATGACTAGATTGATGATCTCCACAAACACTCCTCCACGGTGACCTTCCGCCGTCACCCCTCATCGCAATCCTTTCCCATCGAAGGAGAGGAAGATATTATCGTCCTTGCAGTTGTGATTTTTTGATTTTTACTTTCTCATTTTCAATTGAATCTATTTCTCAACCTGCTGCCTAAGCCGTTCATTCTCTCTTCGCAGGCGCTCGATCTCCGCTTCTCTCTCGTCCAATCCGGGCTGGTTTGCTTTGTTCTGGCGCGCCCACTGGTCTCCGATATAGTAGCCGGCGAGAGCTCCTATGGGCATCCCGAACAGACTCCAGCCACAGCGCTTCCGGCGAAGCTGCCGATTACCGCTCCTCCCGTGCCGCCGGCAAGAGCTCCGATCCCGGCCGCCTGTTCCCGCTGCGTCATTGGCCTTGACAAGGGAGCACACCCCACGGACCCGGCAATCATCGCCGTCCCGAGAACGAGTCCAAGCAATCTATTTCGCTTCATCTGGCTATTCTCCATTGCTGTCGGTGTATTGAACTTAGTTGAGGCAAACTGAAAATTGAAAATTCTTTGGCGCTGTGCTTCGCAACGTCAATAGGGAGGGTAAGGCGGAACGTCGTTCCCTTTCCCGGCTGGCTGGTGTACGTGACGGCGCCCCCGTGCGCGGAGACGACTTGCCGAACGACGGCCATTCCCAGACCGGTACCTCCGGACTTGGTCGTGGCAAAAGGCTCAAAAATGTCTACTCCCTCAGGGATGCCCATCCCACTATCCTGAACTTCCACACATACAATTCGGCGCGACCTGTACACCCGAACCGCCAGCACCCCGCCCTGCGGCATGGCTTCCACGGCATTTTTGAAGAGGTTGAGTAAGGCCTGCCGAAACTTCTGTTGATCAACCGCAATTGAAGGCAAATGGGGAGGCGCGTCCAACTGAACGCAGACCCCATGCGTAGCGTATTGCGCCTGTAAGCTGCTTATTAATTCAGTTATTAACCTGACCAGATTGGTCGGCTGTAAACTCAATCTTTGGGGCCGTCCCAGGCTGCGGAATTCCTCAAGCAAGCAGCCAAGTTGGTCCAGCCCTCTCTTCAGACAGGGCAGCAGCGACAGTACGGCCTTGTCTTCACACCCTTGCTGTTTTGTAAGGTGCTGCTCTATCAGCTGAGTTGCGAAGGAAACCGTATTCAGCTGATTGCTCATTTCATGCGCCAGCACGGCCGCGGACGCACCCATTGCAACGAGATGCTCGTTCTCGCGCCACTTTTCGTCCTTGTTTCTCACGGTCACCCTACTATTCTTTACACTCAAGAGATTTCTTCCTCGCTTTACAGAGACGCTTGTCGGGTCGCTTGGATTTGAAATTTGATCCATAGCTCCGCCCATCGGTTGCTTCGCCCAACTTTGCGCGACCGGTGCTGCTGCGCTTGCACTAACTAACGCAAGACGAATGCCGACACGAACACTCGGACAACGAACCACAAGTGCCCAAGCTGCCAAGTGCAAAAAAATCGAGGACTTAATTGGAATCGTTAAATGTCTGCAAAGCAGCGAGCGGGGAATTACGCGGTGTTATGAGATGATTGCGGGCTTGAAATCCGGTGGGAACCACTGAATGTCGCGGGCAACTGGCAGAGGCTAAGGCTGAGCAACTGTAACGTCCCGTTCCCTCTCACCTCCGGATGCCCAGCTTGTTCATGCGAGAGCGTAGCGTGCTCGGGTTAAGACCGAGGACTGTGGCCGCCCCTTCCCTTCCTTCGACCCGCCACTTGGCCTGCTTGAGCACCCGAAGCATGTGATTCCGCTCGAGCTCTTTCAGGGTAAGTCCGTGCAAATTCGCCTCACGCTCCAACAAACTGGCCGAGCCGTTTTCCGCGGCTTCTTCGTACAACGACAGCGCCCATCCTTCGGGTAAGCGCAAGGTCCGGCCGACTGAAACGAGGGCGGCGCGTTCGATGACGTTCTGTAGCTCGCGCACGTTTCCGGGCCATTCATAATCCTGCAGCCTCTCCAGCGCCAGCGGCTGTATGCCGCTGAACGACTTCCCAAGGCGGCGGCTCGACTCCCGCAGAAAATCCAGCGCCAGCGGCACAATGTCCTCCCTGCGCTCCCGCAGCGGCGGCAAATTGATCGGATACACGTTAAGCCGGTAATAAAGATCTTCCCGAAACTTCCCCTCTTGAACCGCCCGCCACAGGTCACGGTTCGTCGCCGCTATCACCCGCGCGTTTACCTTCAGTGTCTTGGAGCTCCCCAACCGCTCAAACTCCCCCTCCTGCAGCACCCGCAATAACTTCGCCTGCAGCTCCAGCGGCAAATCCCCGATCTCATCCAAAAAAATCGTCGCCCCGTCCGCCAGCTCGAAGCGCCCCACCCGCCTCGCCCCCGCTCCCGTAAACGCCCCTCTCTCGTGCCCGAATAGCTCGCTCTCGATCAGTGTAGCCGGCAGCGCCGCGCAGTTCACCGTCACCAACGGCCGCTCGCTCCGCTTGCTTCGCGCATGAACCGCCCGCGCCAGCAGCTCCTTCCCGTCCCCGTCTCCCCCAAAAGCAGCACCGCCGTGTCCGTCGGCGCTACCTGCTCCGCTTGCTTCAATACCCCAAGCATCGCTTCGCTATGACCGACGATCTCCCCAAAACGGTGCACCCGCGACACTTCTTCCCGAAGATAAACGTTCTCGGCTTCCATCTGCTCCTTGAGCCGATGCACTTCTTCCAGCGCCGCGCACAGCGCCTCTTCGCCGTTTTTCCGCTCGGTAATATCAACCACGATACCGACGATTCTGACACACTGATCGTTCTCATCGAACATGGGTTTGGCGAGCGACTCTACCCAGCGAATCGTGCCATCGGGTCTGATAATTCGGTACTCGCATTGAAACTCAGACTTACGAGTAGAAGCTTCTTCAAATATGCTCCAGATTTTCGGGAGGTCATCCGGATGAACGCGCTCGGACCACACTTCGTAGGAGGGCTTGACGCTGAACGGCTCCATTCCCATGATCGTGTAATGCTCCCTCGACCACACGCCGGTATTCGTTTGCGGGTTCCAGGCCCACACCCCCATCCGCCCCGCTTCGAGAGCCAATCGAAGTTGCTCCTCGCTGCTGCGCAGCGCCTCCTCGGCTAATTTGCGATCGGTGATGTCGACGTTCGCGCCCACCCACTCGCGCACGTTTCCGTCAGAGGCGAGAACGGGCACGGCGTTGACGTGAAAATACCGATAACTGCCGTCATACATCCGGATCCGCAATTCGTCTTCATAGGCGCGCTTCGCGGCATACGCTTGCTCCCACAGTCGCTTGCACCGGTCGCGGTCATCAGGATGAACCGCTACGAGCCAATGCGGTTCATTCGGTTCCCCGTTCTCGCCCTCGAAAGGTTGCCAGCCCTGTGGCGCAAAGAAGCACTTTCCGCCTCGATCCGCCCGCCAGACGGTGTCGGCGCTCGCCATTACCAGCGCCCGGTAGCGCGCCTCACTTTCGCGCATCGCTTTCTCTTTATCCTTCCTCTCCTCGGTGAGAGCGGCGAGGAAAAGTAACGGCAGGGAGAGTGTAATGAGGAAAAGTTGCAGCGAAAGCACGTTTTCCGCCGGCGAATCCATGGCGAATGGTCCCTGGCCGCTTGCGGCGGTGCGGAAGGCCATGTATGCGGTGATCAAAATCGCGAAAGACAGTCCTGCGACACGGAAACGTAGCGCGGCCCAGATAAGCAAGGGGAATGGGGAATAGTACAAAATCGGCATGGCCAGATCAGTTCGAAAAGCGATGGTACCGATCAGAATGAGGCTAGCGGCAAGTAATCCTCCCTCGGCCAGCCGCCACCCGCTGGCCTTCCGAACCCTCGTGATCAAGCCGGCGCTGGAAAACAAGGCCGGCACAATCGCCAGAGTCGAGAGCACATTAGAAAAAACCCGTGCCCGAAAAGCATACGTATAATCGTCTTCCCATCCACTAAGCACGTAAAGATAGGCAGCCAGGCTGGAGACAAGAATCGGACTGAACAGTGCCGCCCAGAGTGCAAATACAACCACCCCGTAGAAATTATTGAATTGTGGCTGTCCGTCGCTGAAATGGCGCACGGCTGCCGCGGCGATCACTGCCTGGCTGAAATTACCGAAGAGTTGGCTTGCTATTCCCCCAATCGGCACCCCATCGAGTAGCTGCAAAATCACGTGCACCGGGGTAAGTGCAGCCAGGTAAACCCACCACACCCGCGTCGGTGCCACGAGCAGCGCCGCCAGCAGAATTGCAGTGGGCGGCCATATCAATGAAAGATTGGAGGAGGGAAATCTAAGGCTCTTGCCGAACAAACCGCCGAGATAGTAGCCGGCGCAGACCAATATAACTTGCCACGCCAACGGCGAGACCCAATCGGGAATGTTTGTTTTTCCTCGATAGGCGGCGATTCGGATGGCCAACGCTTGACGGCTGTTCATAAGGCCATTTATCAACAAGGTTATTAACACGACATACGTATGCAGCGCTAGCGGAATGTTATTGCAAAAGTCTGCCCAACACTATGGATTTGCTAAAAAAGAAACGGACTCCAACAACAATACTGCAGATTTTTAACAGACACTTATCAACAGACTAGGAGAGACGTTAGAACGAAACTTCGAAATAGCACGGAAAGCACGAAATCTCGTGGGCACGATAGTTGGAACAAAGCCGATGGATGGGAGTCAATTGCTCGTCTGACGGGCCGGCTTTGCGTGATTCTCAATACCCGATCTGCGCCTTATCCCCAGCCTGTTCATCCGGGAGCGCAGAGTACTCGCCTTCAAGCCCAGCACCGCCGCCGCGCCGCGCATGCCTTCGATGCGCCAGTGAGCATGCTCGAGTACGTTCAAAATATGAATACGCTCGAGCTGCTCGAGTGTAGCGTCATTGTGCTGCCCCGCCAAAACCTTCAGGACGTCGTCCGTCGATCCGGTTAGCGTACTCGGCGGAGTATCCTCCATGCTGATCGCTTCCCATCCTTCGGGAAGCCGTAGAGTGCGTCCGGGCGATATTACCGCGGCGCGTTCGATCACGTTTTGTAGCTCGCGAACATTTCCCGGCCAGCCGTAGCGTTGAAAGGCATCCAGTACTCCCTGTGGCAAGCCGGTAAATGACCTTCCAAGCCGGCGCCCGCACTCGGTCAGAATGGCCGCCGCCAGCGGCCCAATGTCTTGCTTGCGCTCACGCAGCGGTGGCAGGTTGATCGGGTAGACGTTCAACCGGTAAAAGAGATCGCTACGGAATTTCCCTTCCTGCACCGCGCGGGTCAAGTCGCGATTGCTGGCCGCGATCACCCGAACATCGACCGTGATGGTATGAGAGCTGCCCAGCCGCGATAGCTCGCCGTCCTGGAGCACGCGCAACAGCTTTACTTGCAGCTCCAGCGGCAGCTCGCCGATCTCGTCGAGAAAAATCGTCGCGCCGTCGGCCAGCTCGAAGCGCCCCGCCCGCCTGCTGGCGGCGCCGGTGAACGCGCCTCTTTCGTGACCGAATAGTTCGCTCTCAATAAGCGAAGCGGGGAGGGCGGCGCAGTTTACTTTTACCAG
>JBOHVS010000056.1:0-20630 GCA_050735975.1 Binatia bacterium
AAGAGGGCGGCATCGGAATCGTTCATCGCAATCTAACGGTATCGATCCAGGCCGGCGAAGTTGAAAAGGTTAAGAAATTCGAGAGCGGGATGATCTCCGATCCGATTACCGTGGCGCCCCAGCAGAAAATATCCGAAGCGCGTGAAATCATGCAGCAGTACCGAATCTCCGGACTGCCGGTCACCGAAAACGGCCGGTTGGTGGGAATTCTTACAAACAGGGATTTGCGGTTTGAGAAGCAACTGGACCGCCCGGTCTCCGACGTCATGACGAAGGATAATTTGGTGACAGTGAAAGCCGGCGTCGGTCTGGATGAAGCAAAGGAGATTTTGCACCAGCATCGCATCGAAAAGCTTCTAGTAGTCGATGATCAATTTCAGCTTAAGGGTTTGATTACCGTTAAGGATATCGAAAAGAAAATTCAGTACCCAAGCGCCTGCAAGGATGACAGAGGAAGGCTGCGCGTCGGCGCGGCGGTGGGCGTCGGGGCCGACTGGGAAGAACGGGTCGATGCCCTGGTTCGCGCCGGCGCGGACCTTATCGCGGTCGATACGGCCCATGGTCATTCGAAAAATGTTCTCGATACGGTGCAGCAGATCCGGCGGCGCTATCCGGAGATCGACCTGGCGGGCGGGAACGTAGCGACAGAAGAGGGCGCCGTCGCCCTGATCCAGGCCGGAGTCAACGTGGTCAAGGTGGGCGTCGGGCCGGGGTCGATCTGTACCACGCGCGTGGTCTCAGGCGTCGGAGTCCCCCAGATCACCGCCATCGGAAGTTGCGCCAAGGCGGCGGCTCGATACAATGTGCCAATTATCGCGGACGGCGGGATCAAATTCTCAGGCGACATCACCAAGGCGCTAGCCGCTGGCGCTGATTCGGTAATGATCGGGAGCCTCTTCGCGGGAACCGAGGAGAGTCCCGGAGAGACGATACTATACCAGGGGCGGACCTATAAGGCCTACCGGGGAATGGGTTCCATGGGTGCCATGGGGCAAGGGAGCCGGGACCGTTACGGCCAGGCCGACGTGGAAGATGCTAAAAAACTCGTCCCCGAAGGCATCGAGGGGCGGGTGTCGCACAAAGGTTCGCTCTCCTTCAATATCCATCAACTGGTCGGCGGGCTGCGGGCCGGCATGGGCTATCTCGGGTGCCGCGACGTGATGACGCTTCGCGCCAAGGCCAAGTTCATGCAGATCACAGCCGCCGGGTTACGAGAAGGACACGTCCACGACGTCTTCATCACGAAAGAGGCGCCGAACTACAGGCTAGAATGATCGTCGTTCTCGATTTCGGCTCGCAGTACACCCAACTCATCGCGCGACGCATCCGCGAATCCAAAGTCTACTGCGAGATCCATCCTTTCAATTCCTCCCTCGATAGAATCGAAGCGCTGAAGCCCGAAGGTTTTATTCTGTCGGGCGGGCCGGCCAGCGTTTATCATGAAAACGCGCCTAAACTTAAGCAAGAAATATTCAAGCTGCGGATTCCGTTTCTCGGAATCTGCTACGGCATGGGGGTGATCAATCTCGCCTCGGGCGGCGACGTGGCGCGCTCGGATCAACGCGAGTACGGGCCGGCGGAGCTGATCATCGATAACGACGCGGATCTGTTCCATGGTTTTGTCAAGAACGACCGGGCGCGCGTCTGGATGAGCCACGGCGACAGAATGATTTCAATGCCGAAAGAATGGAGTGCGCTCGCCCATAGCGAAAATTCACCGATCGCGGCGTTTGCCGACCCAACGCGGCGTTTTTTCGGCGTCCAATTCCATCCCGAGGTGGCGCACACCCCGCGCGGAAAAGAAATCCTGGACAATTTTATCTTCCGAATCTGCGGCTGCCGGCCTGCCTGGACGATGGAGCGCTTCATCGAATCCTCGGTGCGAAAGATTCGCGAGCAGGTGGGGCCCGGACGCGTGATCTGCGCGCTCAGCGGGGGAGTCGATTCGGCCGTCGCGGCGACTCTGGTGCACCGCGCGATCGGCGACCGGCTCCTATGCGTCTTCGTCAATAATGGTCTTTTGCGTTTCAATGAGGCGGAACGCGTCTGCGGCCTTTTCAGCGAGCGTTTCGGATCTAGTTTCCGCTACGTTGATGCGAGCGCCCGGTTCCTCTCGGCGCTGGTGGGAGTGGAGGATCCGGAGGAAAAACGCAAGCTTATCGGCCAAATGTTCATCGAAGTCTTCGAGGAAGAAGCGAACCAGCTGGGCGATATTGATTTCCTCGCCCAGGGCACGTTGTATCCCGATGTAATCGAGTCGATCTCTTTTGTCGGTCCTTCGGTTACGATCAAGAGCCATCACAACGTCGGCGGATTGCCCGAGACGATGCGGATGAAGTTGGTCGAGCCGCTGCGGGAACTTTTTAAAGATGAAGTACGGGAACTGGGTCGAGAATTGGGTTTGCCGAACGAGCTTATCCAGCGCCAACCCTTTCCGGGACCCGGATTGGCGATACGGGTGCTCGGCGAGGTAACCGAAGACCGCCTCATCGTGGTGCGCAATGCCGACGCTATAGTTCTGCAAGAAATCCGCGCAGCGGAGTTGTACGATAAGGTTTGGCAGTCCTTTGCGGTCTTGTTGCCGATACGGACTGTGGGCGTCATGGGCGACGAAAGAAGTTACGAAAATGTCATCGCGCTTCGGGTCGTCGAGAGCCTTGACGGAATGACGGCGAATTGGGTCGCGCTGCCGCCCGATTTGCTGGCGAGAATTTCCAACCGCATCAGCAATGAAGTGCGCGGTGTCAACCGGGTTGTTTACGATATCTCATCAAAGCCGCCCGCGACCATCGAGTGGGAGTAAGGCTGCCAAGGCCGCTGCCCGATTGATAGCAGCTCCAAATTTTCTGCGTTCGACCCTTAAGCTGGGCTTTCCCGTCGGCTTGTCACAGTGCCTCTGGATCACGTAGAATCCGCAAAAATCTACGTCTCCCTGTTTATCGTTATAGATAGGTTCAGTCTTCTGAATCATTATGAATGATAAGCTGACAAGCGTTCTGGATATCGATTTGAACCCCCAAGACGTCCAGGGACTCAGCAGTCCCGATGCGATCACAGCTTTCTTTGCCAAGCTTGGCTACAACACCGATGCCCGTACGGCGCAAACGGCTGGGAATCTTGGGATTACCGCAGATAGCACAGTCCGGCCCATCAAAAAAATCGAGCTGATTGCCGATCAAGAGGGTTTGCTTCAGGTCTACCTTTTCGAGCTTCAAAGCGTCACCGTGGCCCATACGCGTGCGCTCGCGCGGGCGTTTCCGCAATCGCGCGGGAATCCAAGATCGACGAAACTAATGTAGTCAAGCTTTAAGAGCCTATATTCAATGAGACACGTTCTTCTTCGCGGTTCCACGTGGCTTGTCCGAGACAACACCACACTCGGGAGTCGAATCGCTCTCCGGCTGGAAGATCCACTTACCGGCGACACAATCGAGGCGCTTTGTCCGCCGGATGAATTCGAGCCGCTCGCCGAGCCAGCGCCCACTCTCGATCGACGTTCGCTCACGCCATTTAGCCACTGGCGTACGCTCCACGAAGCGTTGCGTCTCCAGACTCCACCCGTAGGGCAGTATTCAGCATTCGTTGCCGGACGGATTTCCCCCGAGCCCTATCAATTCGCGCCGCTCGCGCGATTGCTTAGCGGGCCACGCCGCGGACTGCTCATTGCCGACGACGTTGGGCTTGGCAAGACGATCGAGGCAGGTATCTGCCTGTTGGAGTTGATTGCCCGCGGCGTCGGGCGGCGCATTTTGATCGTCGTCCCGCCGGGTCTCATCCCGCAATGGCTTGACGAAATGTGGGAGAAATTCGGGCTCGAATTCCAGCCCATCGAAAATTCCGCGGCGCTCGACCGCGCCCAGACCGCGGTCTCGGAAGGCCTGCAGCCCTGGGCCTATTTCGACCGTGTTATTACCTCCATTGAGTATCTCAAGCGCCGCGATGTGCACGCCGCCGCCCTCGCGCATCCATGGGATGTGATCGTCGTTGACGAAGCGCACTACCTTGCGGAATCAGGAACACCGGCGAATCCCTATTCCACCGCCCGAAATCGTCTCGGTCCCAAGCTGAGGGAGCATGCGCGGACGCTGCTGCTTCTCACGGCCACGCCGCACAATGGTTACCGGCACAGCTTTCGTTCGCTGCTGGAGCTTGTCGAACCAGCCGAGGCGACGCTCCACGGGACTGTCGAGGATGTGCGAAAGCGCATCGGCCGAACCATGATCCGGCGCCTTAAGTCCCAGATTGTAAAGACCGGTGCCGGCGGCATGACAGTGCCCGCTTTTCCAGTGAGGTTGCCGGTTGAGCGGATCGAAGTGAAGGAGTTGACCGTCGAGGAACGGGAAATCTTCCGGCTCGTGACTGATTACTGCGCCAAGACGATCAAATCTGCGGCGGGGTCGGAAGAAGAAGACCTCGTTTCTTTCGCGATGCAGATCGTGAAAAAGCGCATGCTGTCAAGCCGCGCCGCGCTTCATCGCACGGTGGAGAACCGGCTCGATGCGCTGGCATCAAAGAGACCTGAGGAACCACCGAAGCGCTCCGAAGTCCGGGAATTGCAAGCAGACCTTCCCCTTGGCGAAAACCAGGCCGAGCGTGCTGCGCTACGTGTCCTGCGCTCGGCAATCTCCCGGGATGCCCGACGGCGCGCAGCGGAAAAGAAGCAGCTCGCAACGATCAAGAAACTGCTCGAACAAGTCGAGAGCCGGCCCGATCCCAAGATCAGCGCGCTTATCGCCGACCTCGAACGCGACGTGCTTTCGATTGCGGGCGAAAAAGCGATCGTTTTCACGGAGTATCGCGATACTCTTGCCGCGCTACGCGACGCCTTTGCCGCACATCCACAATTGCGCGAGGCCTTCGTTGAACTTACAGGAGGGTTAACCGCGCGACAGCGCCGAAGCCGTATTGCACGTTTTAACGAACCGACCTGTCGCGTTCTTCTCGCCACCGACGCCGCGAGCGAAGGCTTGAATCTGCAAGAGCACTGCCGTCGCCTGTACCATTTCGAGTTGCCATGGAATCCCAACCGGCTGGAGCAGAGAAATGGCCGCATCGACCGGCACGGCCAGACAAGGCCGCCCATCATCCGCTATTTGTTTTATCCGGACTCCCCCGAAGATCGTGTGCTGGATCGATTGGTGCAACGGATTGCGGCCATGCACGATGACCGCGTTTCGACGCCTGACATTCTCGGCATTATGGAAGGCAGCCGCCTGGAAGAAGTCCTCGGTAAAATCGAATCGGTCGAGGACGGGGAGAAGAAAGGCGAAAGCCTGATGCGGCTCTTCGAAACGCGCCGGCAGGAATTCTCCGAACAAATCGCGCCGCTTTTATTTGACGCGGCCGAGGAAGACTCGCCGCTCCCTTATGCCCGGGCGGTTTCGGCTGATCCCCTTATGACGAACGATCTCGCTTTCGAACTGCTCATGTGTGAAGTCTTGCAAAGCGCTCTTCGCCCCGCGAAGATTCCCGAGACCTGGCGCATCGACGTTCCGCGCCATTTTCAGGGAGCCGGCGTCGCGTCCCGATATGAGTGCGCAACCTTTCGCCGCTCGGTAGCCATCCAATATCCGGCAGATCAGGTCGAGTTTATTCACCGGTTGCATCCGCTAACGCAGGCAATCGGCGAGCACGCGTTGCGTGAGCTAACCCTGGAGCCCGCGCGCAATCAGTTTGCCGCGCGAATTGCTGTGCGCCGTCACCCAGACGTAAAGCAGTCCATAGCTCTTTTTACCTTCCTTGAAAATCAGAGCCATCCAAAAGGAGCGATCTTCGGTATTGCCGTTACACCTGCGGGCGAAGTGCTGGATCGCGACACCGCGCGCGCACTGCTGGAAAGCGACGCCGACGCCCCCGGTGAGGTCTCATGGAGCGAATGTGAGCGCGTCTTTGCCAAGCGCTTCGCTGCGATACAGGAACGAGCAGCGGACGCCGCCGGCAATCGCTTGCGCGAGGAATTAGAGCGACAGCGTTCCCGCCGCACGAAACTCGCCGAGGTGGTCCGGGACGAAGCTGAGCGCTACAGGATCGATCGGCTCGGCGAAATTGACGAGCAAGAAAAGATTGAGCGCGCGGGGGCGCGCGAGCAGACGGAGCTTTTCCGTGAGACGGCCACGAATTGGAAGGCGCGCCGGGCCGCCGTCGAAACCTATTACCAACGCCGGCTCGAAGATATTGACCGCTTTGCCACTTTGTCAAAACCTGTCGAAGCGCAACCTCTTGGCGTGCTCCTTGTTTTTCCAACGGTGTAGCCATGGCGCTCGCATCGATCCACAATCGCCGGGGCTTTTTCTCTGACTATTGGCTCGGCACCCTGCTCTCCGGGCGCGGGCGAGACGGTGCGCGTGTCACGCCCGCGCAGGCGAGGAGGACAATCGACCGGTTACGCCGGATGCTTGATGCCGTCGGCGGCGTGGATACGCCCGATCTTACCCATTTTCGCGAGCGTTTCGCGCGACCAGTAATGGAAGAGATTCTGGGCTTTAGCCTGCGCGAAAACGCCCAAGAACCGCGCCTGCGGCCGCTCACAACGGGTAATGCGACGGATGGAATTTTCGTCGCGGGAGTCCATCTAGTCCCCGAAAACGAAGCGCTGGACGCATCACGGACGCGCCGCGCCCTCGAAGGGGCGCTGGAGACGTGGCGCGTGGATTACGGCTTTGTGCTGACACCCGAAGTGCTAAGGCTCGTGCGTCGTCCTGGCCTCGGTGCGCGCGGTGCGGCGTTAGACGTTAATTTAGCGGTCTTGGCGGAACACGAGGATACGGAATCACTGCTAGTTTTGCACCGCCTGCTTTTGGCGCAGAACTTCGTTCCCCGCGAGGATGGTAAGCGGCCTATTGATTTGCTGGAGTCCGAAAGTCGCCGGCACAGCGCCAAAGTTTCGGAAGATCTGAAGCAAGCGGTATTCGAGGCGGCGGAGCGGATCGTCGGCGGATTTCTTAACGACGTCAGGTCCCGTCCAGAGGTGTTCTCGTCGCCACCCACGGTTGCGCAATTGCGCGATGCCGGATTTCTGGCTCTCTACCGGGTACTCTTCATTCTTTACGCAGAAGCCCGCGACGAGCGATTAATACGCCACCAGTTCTATCAGAAAAACTATTCCCTCGACGGAATCGTTTGGCGCCTGCTGCGCGCGCCCATCGAAAATCTTCCGGCAAATCGCCATGGCATCTGGGCGCATCTGCTGGCGCTTTTCCGAATTTTCAACGAAGGCATCGCGCCGCACTTGCCGGAGCTGGAAAATATCCCGCCGCGCGGGGGCCGGCTCTTCAGCGAGGAGACGCCGGAAGGCCGGTTGCTTAACCGGCTTCAGCTCGATGACCGCACAACCGCGGCCGTGCTCCTTGCGCTTGCGACGGCTCACCCCCGACGCGGAGTCGGGCGCGAGCGGGTCTCGTTCCGTGAGCTCGACATCGAACATCTCGGGAACGTCTATCAGGGGCTCCTCGAATACGAGCCGGAAGAGGCCCGCGAAACGCTCATCGGCTGTCGCGTCGCCGGCCGCGAGTTCGTCCTCAGTCCGCCTGAGCTTGTGCGGCTGGCGGAGAGCAAATCGCTAGGAGTCGCGGGGGACGCCGCTATCGTGGAAGGGACAGAAGCCGCAGCCATCCATCCCGATGCGGCGCTGGACGATGCGGTGAACGAAGATGATGAAGAGGAAGATACAGACGAGGAGAACGGCGACGACGAGGAAGAGGCGGAGAAGGGAGTCAAAAAAGGCGCCACTTTGAAGCTCACACGCAGGCTTGAAGCGGGCGATTTTTTCTTCAAGCCCGGTTCGGCGCGCAAGGCCAGCGGTTCCTATTATACGCCAACCGAAATTGTAAACTACCTGGTGCGCGAAGCTCTAGCCCCGCTGGTTAAAGACAAATCAGCCGCCGAGATCGAGCGCTTGCGCGTAATCGATCTTGCCTGCGGTTCGGCGCACTTCCTGGTCGGCGCCGCGCGCTTCTTGGGCGGGCATCTCTTCGAGGCCTACCGACGCGAAGCCAACGGCGATCTGCCTGCTGCTTTCTATCCCGACCGAAAGCTCTCGGTAGAGGTCCGTGCGCGCTGGGAAGAAGAAGGTCCCGCCTGGTGCAAGCGGCGCATCGTCGAGCACTGCCTCTACGGCGTAGATCTCAATCCCGCGGCGGTACAGCTTGCGCAAGTCGCGCTCTGGGTCGAATCGCTCGCCGGTGACCGGCCGCTTTCGTTCTTCGCCCATCACATCCGCTGCGGCAATTCGCTTCTTGGCAGCTCGCTATCCAACTACGACCGCCCGCCGCATCCGAAGCTCGGCAAAGCCTCCGATCGCCGCACCATCGGCCTCTTCGAAGCCGAGCTAAAGAAACGCCTCGAAGCTGCGCTGGAGGAGCGCAAGCTAATCGATGCACCGCTGCCGCCTGAAGTGCGAGCCGACACACCAGATGAGTATGCCTACAAGGAAGACCGGCTGCGCCGTGCCGAAGCCGCGACCGAGACCGCCCGTCTGCTTCTTGATCTGCGCTCGGCGGCAGCTTTCCTGCCCTCGATCTGGGCTGCTTTTCCGAGCCTCATGTCCTCGACTGATCTGAAATCGGACGCTCGCTCCCAAGCTTGGTGGGAAGAATTCGATCGAGTGCGCAACCGCGAGCGATTCTTCCACTGGGAGCTGGAGTATCCCGAAGTCTTCGCTGACGGTGGCTTCGACTGCGTCCTCGGCAATCCTCCCTGGGATAAGGTCCTGCCGTCAAAAATCGAGTTCTACGGTCAACACGACGTCCTGATCCGCGCGTACAAGGGCAACGAGCTTGATCGCCGAATTGACGAGCTGCACGCGCAATATCCAAGTTTAGCTCACGAGTTCGCGGCGTACCGTGAGCGCGCGACAACAGTCGCTCAGATATTGCGTAATGGCGGTGACTTTCCGTTAGCCGAAGCGCGTTCACAGGCGGCTCATGAGGAGGTGGCCAAATACTTTCTAGATAGAGCGATTTCACTCGTGAAAAAAGGCGGCGCTGTGGGATTTCTTGTGCCTTCTGTGTTTTACAATGGCGACGGCTGGGTCGGAATTCGCCGCTACCTTGTGAATGAAGCGACGATCGAAAGATTTTACGGCTTCGAAAACCGGAAAAAGATTTTCAATATTCACTCCAGCTACAAATTTGTCTGCTTGGTTGCACGAAAAGATGGGGCGAACAAAGGAGCTTTCAAAGCCGCCTTCATGCGACATGACCTCGATGAGCTGGAAAATCTGGACGCAAAGCCATGGGAAGTTCAGATGACTCGTGAAGAGATCGTCCGCCTCTCACCTGAGACGCTCGCATTTCTCGAGTACCGAACTCGGCGTGATCAGGAGATCGTGCGCAAAATGTACGCGGGAAGGCCAACGCTGGGAGATACCGGTCCGGGAAACTGGGGAACCCGTCTATTGAGTTGGCGGGCGCACGAAGCAATCTACAACGCGGCTGAAGACAAAGACCTTTTTACTGATCCCCGGAATGGAAAGCTATACACGCCCGAATCTGTTCTCGCGTTCGAGCCAGCAAATTACGGCGAAGCCATAGAGTTAATGCGCAAAAAGGGATTTTGGCCCGTCTTCGAAGGCAAGCATGTGGAGCAGTACGTGGTTGGCCTTAAGCCAATCCGCTGGTGGATTTCGATAGAGCAGGCGAAACAGAAGTACGGAAAAGAGCCGCGCACCGAGCCTACACTCGTGTTCCGTGAAACGGCTAGCAATACAAACGAGCGAACCTGCATTGCCGCTGTGCTTCCGGTGCAATCAGTCGGCGCTCACACGCTAACTGGAGTCCTGACTGAGCACGTAGATTCTGAGAAGGCCGCTGTGGTTCTCAATTCGTTCTGTTTCGACTACGGTCTGCGGTTACGAACCGCTGGCACCCACGTGAGCTTCACCTATATTCTCCCTATGGCCGTACCGCCGGCCGACGTCGTAAATCGCCTACCTGTGATTGATACACGCTTCACGTGGTCGGAGTCCATTGATCACGTTGCCGACAACGAATCCCTATGGCCCGCGCTATGGGAAGCCAATAAGGCTGTTGCTGGAGCATACGGACTTAGCCAGGCTGACCTCGCACACATTCTTAATACCTTCCCGGGCTTCGCCCATAAGCGAAAGAAATTCCACGCTTTTCTTGTTGCTAAAGTTGAGCAGCTCAAACGCTTGCGTTAGCTCATTCGCAAGACTATCTTGCATTTATAGCTTTGCAATGTTATACGTAGAATCGCTGCGGCCTAGCCGCGATTGCCGCAAGTAGTTATGACCAGGTCAAAGCGCATGACAATGCAAAACCCATTGGCACGAGCCTCCGAAATTTCGAACTGGATCGACAGTTCTATCCACGGCATTGAGATTCCTTCCGGCGACCGTGAGGCCATGGCCGGTGCACTATTCGATCAGGTTCACGAGCACCATAAGGCGATCCTGTTGCTCCTCAAAAATTTATTTGTGGGGTCAGCTTTTTCACTTGTTCGCCCAACGCTAGAAACCTTCGTCCGCGGAGTGTGGCTCTGGCGTTGCGCGTCGGACGGTGAAGTCGTGAGCTTTGCAAGAGACAATATAGGTGGAAAGTCCTTTGGCACCATTATTGAGGAAATTGAGGCCAAACCCGGTTGGGATGTCGGAGTACTCTCGAAGGTCAAAAAGGAGGCTTGGAGTGCAATGTGCAGCTATGCTCACGGGGGCTACCTCCAAGCTGTACGCCGAGTGATCCCGGATGAGATACGACCTAACTATACGGAAGGAGAGATTCTGGAGGTAATCAATTCTTCAACTGCCATAGCGCTACTCGCTGCGTCGGAAATCTTTTCAATGGCGCAACGCAAGGACCTACTCGAAGCGGTCCTAGAACAAATGCGCGGTGTCGCTCTGGCCTCGGAGTAAATGGAGGTCAGCTTAAAGCACGGGAAGGTTCCATGAATAGTCTAAACGAACTTATCGGACGGCGACTGAAGTACGCCCGTGAAAAGCTTGGGCTTACGCAGGCCGAGTTCTCTCGGCGCCTCGGTTTTAAGGATCGCCAGACTCTGGCGGCAATCGAGGCGGGCCAGCGGAAGGTGACAGCGGAGGAGTTAGTGCGCGCCGTTGAGGTGCTGAAAGTTGACCTAGAGTTTTTCACAGACGGGTTTCGCTTAATAGGCGAAGGACAATTCTCCTGGCGGGCGGCAAGAGAGACGACAGAGAATCTTCTCACCGAGTTCGAGGAGCGTGCCGGGCGGTGGGTTGCTACTTATCGCCGGCTCGGCGAGATCCAGGGCGTCAAGACCACCGTTCTTCAGCCACATCTCGCACTTACCGAGCGCAGCTCGTTCGAGGAAGCCGCAATGGCAGGCGAAGCTCTCGGCATGGAATGGAACCTTGGCGATAAACCGGCGCTTGCGCTCGAGCGCGCCATCGAGACCAACATGGGAGCGCTCGTGCTCTACGTCGATGCTCCGAAAGGAATCTCGGGCGCTGCGTGCCAACTTCCGGGTTTGAACACTATCCTGATCAATCGCCTAGAGCTGGAGGGCCGGCGCAATTACGATCTAGCGCATGAGGCTTTTCACTTGCTCACCTGGGAGCAGATGCCGCCCGAACACAAAGAGCTGACTGAAACCAATCACCGAGGAAAGGGACGACATAAGCGTGTAGAACAGCTTGCCGATAACTTCGCGGCCGCGCTGCTCATGCCTGAACGCGCGCTTGTGCCTCTGTGGAGGGCCCGAAACGAGCAGGACATCCATGTCTGGCTGAACCGGACTGCGTCCGAATTCCTGGTGAGCGCGAAGGCGCTCAAATGGCGGCTCATCAACCTCGGGTGGCTAACGAAAGCGGATCTCCTCGACATCAGCGAAGCGAAGTTGACCGCAAACGGTCGTCCCAGGGAAGAGCAACAGACACCGCGCCTCTTTGGGGAAACATTTGTGCGACGTCTGCACGTTGCGCTGGCGAAGGGCCAATTGTCGGTCCGGCGCGCAGCGAGACTTCTCGAACTCACCATCGAAGGCCTGGAGCAGCTTTTCCGTGGTTATCAACTCCCCGTTCCGTTCGATCTGTGAGGCCACAGCGTGCAGCGCGGACAGGTGATTCTGGTGGATACAAATGTCATCATTGAAGCCTTCCGTACCCGTTGCTGGAACGCCATAACAACCCATTTCTCGATCCAGACTGTCGCGACATGTTGTGAGGAGGCACTGACAGGCGATCCGCTGCGGCCGGGTTATGTGACCGTTGATGCAGCCCAACTCAACAAGGGCCTCCGTGAGCGGCACGGCGTATCTACCGGCCAGCGCGCAGCTCTCATCGCCCGCCTTGCCGACCCGGATACACTCGATGCGGGTGAACGTGATCTGCTTGCGCATGCTGTCGGACGTTCTGATGACTGGCTCGCGAGCTGCGCCGACCGGGCTGCGGTCAACACTGCTCTGGAAATCGGTCTGGAAGAACGGTTCGTTTCTCTCGGCGCGCTGGCACGCGCGGCGGGAGCAAGGCCTGCGCTCAAGTACCATTTCACGGACCCGTGGTTAAGCGAGGTCCGGACTACTTATAAGCTCGACCGAGGCCTCAGATGACGCGCTTTTCCGTCAACGAAAGCGTGCGGCACCTGATCGAGCAGTACCGGAGCTTTATCAAAAGCTCCTATCGTCTCGCTGATCCGGCGTTGCGCGCGCAGTTCGAAGGGCACGTGGATCGCGCCGAGGTTCTCGTCAAGGGACCTTATGTAACGCTCGCCCGCGATTTTGCCGAAGGGCAAACGCTCTCGGAGATTCTCGCGTCGGGATGTGGGCACCCCGAGCTGGCGGGCTTAAATTGGCCGTTCAGAAATGCGTCTTTATATGCTCACCAGGAAGACGCGCTGCGCGGCGTCGAGGCGGGGCGCAACGTAATCGTCAAAACCGGCACGGGCAGCGGCAAGACCGAAGCATTTCTCCTTTCTGTTCTTTCTGGTGTGCTGCGCTTAAAGGAGCAGGGCGTTCAGGGGACCAAGGCGATCCTGCTTTATCCAATGAACGCACTGGCAAATGACCAGCTGCTTCGCCTGCGCGAACTGTTTCGCGACTCGCAAACGGGCATTACCTTTTCTCTCTATACGGGCGAGAGCGAAACCGTGGCTCAGGCTCTCGGCGAACCTCTTGCAGGTCATGAGCTGACCCGGCGCGAGGAGATCCGGCGGAATCCGCCGGATGTGATCCTCACTAATTATAAGCAGCTCGAGTTCCTTCTGGTGCGGAAGGCCGACCGGGCCCTTTTCACTCCGGCGCTTCGCTACGTGGTGCTCGACGAGATCCACAGCTATCGCGGCGCGCTTGCCACCGAGCTTGCATGCCTGTTGCGGCGCCTCAAGGCGCGGTGCGGCGTTGAGAAAGGCTTCATGCGAGCGATCGGAACCTCTGCCACGGTCTCGCAAGACGCCGGCGGTGATGCTGCGCTTGCGCGATTTGCAACGGATCTCTTCGACGAGCCGTTCGACATTGGCGATATAATCGGCGAGCGCTACCGCGAGAAGCCCGCTCCCAGGTCCACCTATGAACCACCGCTCATCGACCTTTCGGAAGCGGAGTTCCGATATTTTACGCAAATGGACGAAGCGAGCTTGGTGCGGCTTGCGGAGAAGCTCTGCGGACGCAAAGCATCAGACAGTCTCTCGACGCACGAGAAGTTGCAGACGCTTTTGCCCGGCAACCTGTTCGTTAGCGCCGTACTATCGGCAACGGAGTTCCCGCGCACGCTGGAAGAAATCGCCGCGGCGCTTTGCGACAGGCTTCCCTATTGCCGGGATGCCTCGACGGAAACGATCACGCGGCTGGTGGAAGCTTATCTGCTCCTCGGCAGCTACGGAGACGACAAAGAGCCGCCGCTGCTTCGGCCAAAATTGCACACCTTTTTTCACGGTGTCTACGACGTTGGTCTCTGCATGAATCCCGCCTGCCGCAAGCTCGCAACCGACGGGTCCGACTCGTGCCGGCACTGCGGCAGCGCCGTGCGCCCGGCAGTTTTGTGTCGCACCTGTGGCCAGGACTTTGTCAAAGTTCGCTTCGACCCCGATCATTCGGAGCAAACCGAAGCCAACGATGACTTTTTGAGTGATGAAAATTCAGCCTTCATCACGCCGGTCCTCCTCGGCGAACGCGCCGACACAGACGAAAACGACGACGACAATGATGCAGAAGAAAATGAGCCGCCGCGAATCCGGCGTCGGCAGACCGCTGCGGAAAAAAGGTTGAAACAAGAGCACGTGGACCATGTGCGGGGGCGGGTGTTCGAAACAGAACCGGACGGCGTGCCCAAGGAGAATCTAAGCCTACAGCATGTGCTGCGCGGGCGCGGCACGACCTGTCCCGTTTGCAACAGTCGCTATACGCGCGGCGACGTGCTTACGTTACTGCGTACCGGCGTGGCGTCGAGTGTTTCAGTGCTCGGCACCCATCATCTGGACCGAGTCCCTGAAGACGAACGGAAGCTTCTCATCTTTGCCGACAACCGACAGGACGCAGCGCACCAGGCCGGCTACATGAGCGATCGGCACCGCCAGTTCGCGCTTCGCCACGCCATCGAGGCGGCGGTCAGCGAAGCCGGTCCCATCGGGATCGCGCTGCAGGATTTGCCCAATCGCGTGCGCGAGATCTTTCAAAAAATCGGCCTCGTGAAACGCAATCTTACCCGTGATGAAGAGGCATCCTGGCGGCGCACTCTTGAATATGAAATCGCCGCCGAATTCTGCCGGGCAACCCAGCAGCGGATTGCGCTCGAAAACCTCGCGCTGGTCGAGGTTCAATACGAGTTTCTCGACCGACTCGTCGCGGATACCCGATTCGTTAAGTGCTGCCGCCGAGCCGGTTTCAATGTCGACAAAGGCAGGTTGCTTATGCGCGCGATGCTCGATTTTATGCGCCGCAGGCGCGCGGTGTCTTTCGATTTCTACCAGTCTTTCCTCGATCCGAAGAAGACACCGTGGAGTTGGCTTACGGGCGAGCCTTACAACCTTTCTATTGCGGAACATGAGCGGGGCGCGATCTGTTTCATGATGGATCGGCCCGAGGCGCTCCGAAGTAAGGCGGTGTCCGGAATTAAGCTTGAGCCGCTGGTGAAGGACACGGAGCGCGGCGTCACGGGGGGAATCGCCAGACTTATTTGCGACAAAGCGGCACTCGGCTCAGTCATCGGCGAAGAATGGATACGGCGCGTGGTCGAGTTGCTGCGCGAATACGAGATAGTGGAATCTCCGCCGGTTTTGCCGGAAAAAGTACGCAAGCATTTGCGGGGCCAGCGGCCGCTGCAAATCGCCAAACGAGTCGTTCGGCTCCTGAAGGCTGAGAACGGTTGGCGTTGCCGCAAGTGTTCGATCTGGCGGCCATACCGCGCTGATGTCTGCCTAGCCTCCACGGCCTGTTCCGGCCATGATGCGGATATTCAGCCGAGTATCGCCGAAAGCGATGCTTATTATGTCCAACTCTATACCGCCGACCGGCCGCGCCGGCTCCGAGCTCTGGAACACACCGCCCAAATTGACCAGGACACCAGGGCCAAACGCGAACAGGAATTCAAGGAGGGCAAGATCGAGGCGCTGGTGTGCAGTCCGACGCTAGAACTGGGTGTCGATATCGGTAGCCTCTACAGCGTCCTTTTACGCAACGCGCCTCATGCCCCCGCAAATTATGTTCAGCGCGCGGGTCGCGCGGGCCGGAGTCTTCGCATCGGATTTGTGACCACGTTCTGTGGCACCGGTTCCCATGACCGGCATTGCTTCGAGGATCCGGCGTGGCTTGTGCGCGGGGAGTTCTTCCCGCCCATCGTGCGTCTGACCAACGACAAAATTGTTGCGCGTCACGTGCGTTCTTTCGCGCTGGAAGAGCTGAACGAGGATTTCTCGTGGCTCATGGGCGATTTGCTCGAAGATCTCCAGGACCCGGCTGTGCTAAGACGAGATCGATACGCCCAATTACTGGAAGCCTTGCGGGCGCGCAGCGACGACATCGGCTTAAGGGCACGGGATATCTTCGGCACAGACGCGGTCACAGAGGTCGTGAAGGCCTTTCCGGAAGATTTTGAAAGCACAGTGCTGCGCTGGCATGAAGAGGTGAAACGGCTGCACCGCGAGTTTCATGAGTACGCTCGTATCGTGTCCACCCGAGAATCCGAACAGAAACGCCGCGCGCGCGAGCGCGCCTATCGGGAATTAACCACGGATCGCGAAAAGGCGTTTGTCCTCTCGTATCTTGCAGAAGAGGGGATTCTTCCCTCCTACCAGTTCCCGACCGATACTTTTTCGCTCGATCCTGGCGTAGCTGATACGCCGACATTGCGGCGCCCGGCATGGATTGCGCTTTTCGAATTCGCGCCGGGCAACATGGTTTATGCCAACGGACACAAACTCAAGAGCATCCGCGCGTTCTTCGAAGGCGGCCGGCGTTCACGTCCGGGAGACCGTGGCGCCGATCAGACTGGCCGTGTGGAACGATTTTGTTTTTGTGGTCAGTGCGGCTTCGCTGCGAAAGAAATACTGAACAACTGTCCCCACTGCGGCTCGCGAATCACGAAACAAGCCGAGGTTGCGTTAATCGATTCCTTCGAGGCGGAAGAAAACACCCAGATCACCTCAGCCGAAGACAGCCGCCAGCGCTTGACGTTCAAACGCGAGGAGCACCTCTTGCACGGCGGCCAAGGCGAGGCGCAACTTTACTCCTATGAGTTTGTGTCGTTGGAGTTCCGCAGCCACGCCGACCTGATGGTGACCAATTGGGGACGGCAGAGCCGGAGGGGTGATCAGGCGGAATCTTTCGATCTCTGCCCGAATTGCGGCCGGCACCGACCCCATGGTCTGACTCAAAAAACGCTGGAGCGATGGAATGAATCTCACCGCGCCATTTGCACGGGGGAACCGAGACAATTCATTCTGGGGTATGAATTCTTTGCCGATGTGCTGGTATTGCCTCTAGCGCCAGCGATCGTTCCTGCGGCCAAAGATGATGCAAGAGCGTTTTGCCGTACCCTCGGCAAAGCTCTTGTGGTCGGCGCACAGGAACGACTGGAGATCGAGCAAGACGAAATCGCTTACTTCCAGCATGAAGACGGTGCTGGAGGTTGGACTCTCGTCTTCTATGAAACTGCGCCCGGCGGGGCAGGCTATCTGGAACAGCTAGCCAGCGACCTCGGCTTGTGGGCCAAAGCGGCGCAAGATCGCTTGTTCAACCACGACTGCGAGCGGGCCTGCTACCGCTGCTTGAAGTCGGCTCGCAATCAATTTGACCACGCCCTGCTTGATAAGGAGCGAGTCCGTAGCATTTTGTTCCAACTTGCCGAAGCTCAGGCAACCGAGCCGCCACGTTCCGGTCGCGCCGGCGATGGAAGAGCTGCAACGGTCAATTGGTTGGACCGATTGAATGTTGAGCGAACTAAAACATCAACCTCGGATACTGCCATCGAGACAGCTTTGCTCGAAGCAATCCGAGACGGCGGGCGATTGCCGGAGCCGACCCCCCAATACGAGATTCCCGATCAGAACGGCAAGCAACTAACTGTTCCGGATTTCGCTTATCCAGATCAGCGAATCGCAATTTACTGTGACGGTTTCGCTTATCACGGCAATCGAGAGACGCTGGAAAGCGACGCCCGCAAACGGAATATTCTTCAATCTATGGGCTGGGCGGTACTGACTTTCTGGGGACGCCAGATCTTGCGGAATCCTGAGGCCTGCGAGTCGCAAATTTGGCAGTGCTACCAGTTTCGGTGATCGGCCCGTTGTACGAAAAGCACGGAAATCAACGCGGAGCCTTTTCTGTCCAAACGAGAGTGATACGGCATGGCCAACTTGCTCGGCCAGCTATGAGGGTTTCCATAGTGTTTGTCTCCGCATATGAAACGTTTTCCAAAACGCAATAGGGAAAAGTGGTAAGTTGCTTCTGGTGAAGATTGGTGACTTCGCTGAGCCTGGCTTTATTTTCTTGACAACATTCGTCTGGAAACCGGACATACGAATCCGCGAACGGTTATAAATTTGGTGTGCCGGAAGTAGGCTGTAGAGCCTACAAATGGCGATCAAAATATAACCATTGCGTTCACTAATTTCTCCCGTTCACCTTCAGTGAACATGGGATTGACTGAACACTCTCAATCCTAAGAACCGCGGTTTCGGCAGCAGTGGTCGGGTGGTTTCAATCGGCCATCCCTGTTATATTTGGAGCCGAAAGTTGCCAGAGGGTAGCGTAACCGTGACGAAGCAACGACGGAGGTACAAGCCGATGAAGAAAGCGCTGACTCGAAAAGAAAAGACGCGCCGACGAGTACCGGCAAAATAAGGAGTATGGGACGCCTTTCTATCGCAACGTTGAGAGGGAAGGCGTTGCGCTATAAGAACGGCAATTTGGTTTCGGCGGAACGCTTGTGAGCAGGGACGTTTACGTTCTCGTTAGGAGGGCGGCATGGCAAAAGTGACATTGGAGTTGCCCGAGGAGGTCTTTTCAGCTTTGCGACGCTCGCCGGAGGAGTTTGCGTGCGAGATGCGGCTTGCGGCGGCCATACATTGGTATGAGCGAGGACAGATCTCGCAGGAGAAGGCAGCCCGCGTCGCGGGATTGAATCGAGCCGACTTTCTTGCGGCGTTGGCTCGTGAGAAAGCTAACGCCTTTGTCGTGGACTTCAACAATCTGAACCGTGAGCTTGAGCGGGACTGAGCGGCGACTGTAAAAGCACTTTGCCGTAACCGCGCGAGAGGGCGGTTCGCTAAATCATAATGAGCATCATTCGTGTGTACGCGGATACATCGGTGTTTGGGGGACCTTTCGACGAGGAGTTCCAGACTGTCAGCAGGACATTTTTCGACCAGGTGAGAAGCGGGCGCTTCAAGTTAATCACTTCGGCGCTGGTGCAAGAGGAGGTCGAGCCTGCGCCCACCAAAGTTCGTGAGCTTTTCAATGAGCTTCTCCACCTCGTTGATGTCGTCGAAGTTTCTGAGGAGGCTCTTAATTTGAGGACCGCCTACCTGGAAGCAGGGATTGTTACCCAGCAATGGGCCGATGATGCGCTGCATGTCGCTGTTGCTACGGTTGCCGGTTGCTCGTTGATTGTTAGCTGGAATTTCAAACACATCGTTCATTTCGAGAAAATTCCCTTATATAATGCGATCAACACTGTGAATGGCTATGGAGCCATTGGGATATTTTCCCCATTGGAGGTCATTAGGTATGAAAGCTAAAAAATTCGACTGTGTTGAGATGATGCACCGAGGAGCGGAAAAAGTTCAAAACACAATCCGGCGCATGACTAAGAAAGAGGAGATAGCCTTTTGGAAAGAGCGCTCCCGAAAATTAAGCCAGCGACAAAATAAAGCTCAAGGTGATGAGAAGCACGAGATAGCTGTGCCGGAATAGCAAAGCATAATAGTTTTCCGCCTTTTTTGTCCTTCCAACGACCTTCCTCAATGAAGCTTCCCTACGTTATCGATAACCAGACCCACGTTCTGGCTGACATCCTGAAGAGGTTACTGACAGAGCACAAAGGCCGGTCGTTAGATGTAGCTACAGCTTACTTCACGGTCGGCGGCTTCGGACTCGTCAAGGGGGGCCTGTCGGATCTCGGGAATTTCCGACTGCTGCTTGGCGCTGAGCCCAGAACTGGGGAACAGATTGGGCTGAGGCCGGATGCTGGAGTTGTGAGGTGGCTGATAAGAAAGGATCTGGAAGATTTGCCCTTCGATGAAAGCACCCTGCGGCTCGTCGAGGATCTGATCGCTTACCTGCAACGTGACTCGGTTCAGGTCCGTCTGCACGACAAGGGTTTTTTGCATGCGAAATGCTGGCTTTTCTATTCCGACCGTCCCGGCCAGCAGATGCTCTTCGATCGGTTCCGGCCCATTCTCGCTATTGTCGGCTCTTCGAACTTTACTTTCCCTGGCCTGACATCAAACCGAGAGCTCAACCTGGCGCACAAGGTTCTTTTGGATGCGGCGGAAGTAGAAGACCGTGACGCGGCGTATGCCGTCTCCTGGCTAACTGACGCCAAGCCAAGCGAACGCATCACGGTCGAGAACCGGCAATTGCTCAAGAGCGAGGTCGGAGCCCGCGCCATCATCGATTTGGAAAGCTGGTACGAGAGGCAATGGGGCGACGCAATTGATTTCAAGCAAGAGCTTATCGCTTTGCTCGATGCTTCGAAGTTCGGGCGGAAGGAATACACACCTTTCCAGGTCTATATGAAGGCTCTCTACGAATACTTCAAAGACGAGCTTGGAGGGGAAGTTCCAACCGGGACGCGCTCGGCCATCAACCTTGCTGAGTTCCAGGAAGACGCGGTGAAAAAGGCGCGTAAGATACTTTCCCGCTATGACGGCGTGATGGTCGCTGACTCGGTCGGCTTGGGGAAGACTTGGATAGGCAAGAAACTCCTGGAGGATTTCGCTTATCACATGCGCCAAAAAGCGCTGATAATCTATCCCGCGAGCCTGCGCGACATGTGGGAACGGGAACTTTCTGAGGCCAATATCGCCGGTAGCCTCCTATCCCAAGAAGAGTTGGGACGCGAAGAGTTTGATGCGTCTCGGTGGGGCGATGCCGATCTCGTCTTGATCGATGAGTCGCACAACTTCCGCAACCAAAACGCCCAGCGCTACGGAAAAATGGAAGAGATTCTGGGAGCCAGTGGCGGAAGGGGGCGCGACGGCGGACGC
>JBOHVS010000057.1:0-6840 GCA_050735975.1 Binatia bacterium
CAATGGCATCGATCCGGGAGCTTGGCGCCGGCCGAGTCAAGCTCCTGGCTATCATCACCGGCGGCCATTTCGGCATTCACTGGTTCCAGCAGCTTTTTCCCGTCGTTCTGCCGTCGCTCAAAGCCGACCTGGGGCTCAGCGATATTCAGGTCGGCGCCTTGAGCTCAGCGCGCCAACTGGTCAACGGCGGAATGGATCTGCCCTGCGGGATCCTGGCGGATTCTCTGGCGCGCCATCGTGCTCCGCTTTTGGCCTCGGCGCTCCTCTCCATGGGCGCCGGCTACTCTCTCATGGGAATGATTCCCGCGTTTGCCTGGCTATTGATCGGCTCCGGCTTGGTCGGCTTGGGGACGGCCCTTTGGCATCCGGCTGCCGCCGCTTCACTATCCAACAGTTTTCCTGAGCGGCGCGCTACGGCGTTGTCGATCCACGGCATGGGAGCGACCATCAGCGACACCCTCACCCCGCTGGCGGCCGGCCTCTTACTGGTGAGCTTCTCATGGAAGCCATTCCTGACGGTGCAACTAGCGCCCGCATTCATCATCGCGCTGGCGCTCTGGGGCGCCTTGGCGCGCCGGTTCGGTCAAGCGGAGCAACCGGTGGCGGCTTTGGCAACCCACCTGCACGAAATGTTCGCGCTGGGAAAGAATTCGACATTCATTGGCATTACCATGGCCACCGGCTTCATGCAGATGGGGCGGGTGGTGGTCCTGACCTTTTTGCCCATCTACCTGCAGGAGCATCTCGGCTACTCGCCGTTCGCTCTTGGTGCTTATATCGCGCTCCTCCATGCGATGGGGATAATTTCTCAACCGATCTTGGGGCATCTATCGGACCGCTTCGGGCGCAAAGCGGTCTTGTTTCCTTCGTTTATGATTCTCGGGTTATTATTCGCGCTGTTGGGCCTTGCAGCCCCCGGGATTTGGTTGGCCTTTGTCGTCGGGGCGGCCGGTCTTTTCATTTACACCTTGCTTAATGTTACTTTTGCCGCCGCGATGGACGTCGCGGGTTCGAAGCTGCAGGCGACTTCATACGGCCTTTCATCCTTGATGATACAAGTCGCTACTGCTCCGATGCCCGTTTTGGCGGGCTGGCTTATCAGCGCGTACGGAATTCGCTCGTCGTTTTTCCTGGCGGGCGGCCTCACGATCATAGGCGCCTTACTGCTCCTGCCGCTGAAGCTCTATCGCGGGTCTAAAAGTCGCCGAGAGTGAAGGGTTGAGGGTTGAGTGTTGTGTAAGTTCGAGGTTCGAGGTTGGAGAATCTGAACTCTAAACTCTCAACTCTACACCCTAAACTATAGTTGAGAGTGAATGGTTGAGGGTTGAGTGTTGTGTAAGTTCGAGGTTCGAAGTTGAAGTTCGAGGTTGGAGAATCCGAACTCTAAACTCTCAACTCTACACCCTAAACTGTAGTTGAGAGTGAATGGTTGAGGAATGAGAGTACACCCTAAACTGTATTTAGCGGCCCAGCCGGCGGAGCTCTGACTCGAGCCAGCGAATGTAGAGCCGGTTCTTTTTTCGTTTCTCGATCGCCGCGACGCAAAGCTTGCGCACGTCCTCGGCATAATCGGCCCAGCGTTCGCGCATCACACGCGGCATTTTGACATAAGTCGGCGGATCGTCGCAGAACAAATCATGCCGCGCCAGGGCCCAGATATCGCACTGTTTCTCGCCGGACGGTATGCGATCGTCTTTTGACGGCGACTTCATCCGCTCGCCCCGCGATAATCCTTGAATCAGGTGGGTCAACTCGTGGCCGATCGTTTGATAGGTCAGCTTTCTGACCTTCAAGCGGATGATCAAACGCGATACGGCGCCGGCGCGATAGGCGACGCTGGCGCTGCCGAGATGAGCGCGCGTGTAGCCCACCGTGATCATTTTGCCGTTCAGTTCGGGAAAATGGCCAAGAGAGCGCTCGATCATCTCGGAGGCTCGGCGAGTGAGCTTTTTTTTCATGAGCGGCGTGAAGCTCACAGGCATTGGTGCCTAAATGCCAGCGTTGAGCCTGGATTGCAACCTTGCGCGAGAAGGACGCCGTGTCATAATAATTTGTTGTTTGCGTGACCTGTATGTCAGAGGATAAAGTAAAGGACAGCCAGAAAGCGTTTCATTCGGGCTACGTCGCGATTGTGGGGCGGCCAAACGTGGGCAAATCGACCTTGCTCAATCGGCTGCTGGGGGAGAAAGTCGCCATCGTCACCCCCAAACCGCAAACGACGCGCAACCGCATCACCGGCATCCTGACGCGCGCCGATTCGCAAATCATTTTTATCGACACCCCGGGCATACACCCGTCGCGTTCGTTACTGAATCGGCGCATGGTGGAGGCCGCCTTGCAGACCCTGCACGAAGTCGATGGCGTGCTGTGGCTGCTGGACGCTCGCGGCCGCATCGGCATCGAAGAGGAGAGAATCGCCGAAAGGTTGGCCGCATTGGAAGCGCCGGCGTTGATTTTATTGAATAAAATCGATGCGGTTTCCAAAGGAAAGCTCTTGCCGCTCATGCAACGCTGCGCGGAATTGCTGCCCGGCAAAGAGATCGTGCCCATCAGCGCCCTCACCGGGGAGAACCTGCCGCTTCTTTTGGCCATGGTCGAAAAGTGGCTCCCCGAAGGGCCGCGCTATTTTTCCGAGGGAGAGTTCACGGATCAAACCGAACGTTTCATTGCCTCCGAAATCGTCCGCGAGAAAGTTTTTCTCTTGACGCGCGAGGAAATTCCTTACGGCATCGCCGTCACCATCGATGAGTTTACCGAAAAACACGAGAAGAACATGGTCGTCATCCAGGCGACGATCCACACCGAGCGGGATTCCCACAGACCGATACTGATCGGCAAGAAAGGTTCGATGCTCAAAGAGATCGGCAAGCAAGCCAGAGAAGAGTTGGAGTCGCTTCTTGGTTGCAAGATCTTTTTGGAGCTGTTTATCAGAGTTGACAGAGGTTGGACCGAAAACCCGCATGCGTTGACGGAAATGGGTTTGTGACATGAATCAGGCCTCGCCCGCAAAAATTCAGGAAGCGCGCAAGTTGCCGGTGCTGGCCATCGTCGGCCGGCCGAACGTGGGGAAATCGACCTTCTTTAACAAGCTGATCGGCGAACGCAAGGCGATCGTCGATGATTTCCCGGGCGTGACCCGGGACCGCAACTATGGCCGTGCGGAGTGGGGCGGAAGAAAATTCCGCCTTATAGATACCGGCGGCTTCGATTCGAGCGCCGGCGGCAATCTGCAGGAGAGCGTCCAAAAACAGAGCCGGCTGGCATTGGCCGAAGCCGATGTGATTCTGTTTCTTTTCGACGGCAAGGATGGGCTTAATCCGGTCGATAGGGAAGCGGTCGATCTATTGCGCAAGGTCGGCAAGCCGGTTTTTTTTGCCGTCAACAAGATCGATTCGAAGCGGCGGGAAGACAACCTTTATGAATTCTACCGCCTGGGGCTGGATCGGTTGTTTGCGATCTCCGCCGAGCACGGTCTCGGATTTGCCGATCTCATGGATGAAGTCGTCCAGCAGTTTCCGGGTGAAAACAAAGCCGAGGAAGAAGCTGGGGAGCGCGAAAGCTCGCCTTTCCGAATCGCCGTCGTCGGGCGCCCGAACGTCGGCAAATCGACCTTGATCAATCGACTGCTCGGATTCGAGCGCTCGGTTGTCGATGCAACCCCCGGGACGACGCGCGACGCGCTGGACGCGCCGTTCGTTCTGAACGGCAAGCCGTGCATGCTCGTCGATACGGCCGGAATCCGCCGCAAGGCGAGAGTCACCGGCCGCTTGGAGTATTTCAGCGTCAATCGCTCGCTCCGTTCCGTCGATCGTGGCGATCTTGTGATTCACATTCTGGACGGCCCGGAGGGGGTGACCGACCAGGATGCGCAAATTCTCAGTTACGCCGTCCAGCGCGGCAAAGCGCTGCTGTTGGCGGTCAATAAATGGGACGTGGTCGCAAAAGCCGGCGGGGAGACGGAGGCTTATCGACGGGAGGTCTATCACAGACTGAGCTTCCTTGATTTTGTTCCGGTGGTCTTCATCGCCGCGGCCACGGGCTTTGGCGTTCGAAAGATGCTGGAGACGGCGGTCCGGGTGTTGAAGGGCTATCATCGTAAGATTTCGACATCCGCGTTGAATCAGACCCTGCAGCGGATCGTTAGAGCGCATGCGCCGCCGTTGAGCCGGGGACGAGCAATAAAATTCTATTACGGCACGCAGACGGGCGCCGCTCCGCCGACGTTCACTTTGTTCGTGAACTCGCCCGGGGGCGTACCGGAAGGTTACAGGCGATATTTGAGCCATCACTTGCGCGAGGATCTCGGCCTCGAATTCGCGCCCGTTCGTCTCGTCTTGCGCGCTCGACGCGAAGAGCAGAAGGGAAAAAGGGCATGGCGCCGAGACTGGCAATCTCCGCCGCGAAAAAAGGGCTAACCCGGGTGCGACTCCGCGCGGGCGGTTCAATCGGCGGCCTGGCGCTCGGTTCCGGGTGGAAGGGAATCCTCCTGGAATGAAAAAAGCTTTGTAAAATCAGTTTCTTTCGTTGTACCGGGCGCCGCTCTCGGGGTGCCCTTATGGCGTTCGGGAAGATTTTACCTTATTATTTGCAGCTTGTGTTCAGGTCTCTCGAGCCTCGGGTAGTATAAATCCACAGAGTGTTGAAAAACTCTTTGCAGGCCGAATGAGGATCTCTGTTGTCCGCGAAGCTTGACACGGATTTTGCCTCCTGGGTCGCTCTGAGTCGAGTAAAGGGGCTCGGATGTGTCAGCTTCAAGAGGCTGGCAAGCCATTTTGCAACCCCGACGGATGCTTTTTCGGCCTCGGCCAGTGAATTGGCAAGAATCGAGGGGCTGGACAAAGACATAATCGCAAGTCTTGCGAGTTTTTCCGGATGGAACGAGGCAAGGGAGGAGGTTGGGCGAGTTCGCCAAGCGGGTGTCACGATCGTTCCGTTTACGGATCCGCTTTATCCGGCCCGCTTGCGCGCGATCGCCGATCCACCGCCGATTCTGTACCTCAAGGGGAGTTTCCGGACCGAGGAGGAAAAGGCCGTCGCGGTTGTCGGCTCGCGCAGCGCGAGTGAATACGGTCGAAGGATCGCCCGCGATCTCTCACGGGGCCTGGTTGCTCTGGGATTTACGGTGGTGAGCGGCATGGCCCGCGGTATCGACGGTACGGCGCATGAAACCGCGCTCGACGCCGGCGGAAGAACGATCGCGGTGTTGGGCTCGGGGGTGGATCGCGCCTATCCGCCGGAGCACGAGAGACTTTATCACCGGATCTGCGAGCAGGGCGCGGTGGTCTCGGAATTTCCGCTTGGCACACGACCGGTAGCGTTCAATTTCCCCGCGCGTAATCGGCTGATCGCCGGTCTTTCGTTGGGCGTGGTCGTGGTCGAAGCTACTGAGAAAAGCGGCTCCTTGATTACCGCCGCGCTGGCCGCCGAACAAGGGCGCGAAGTTTTTGCCGTTCCCGGCGAGGTCGGCTCGAGCCGCAGTCGTGGGGCGCACCGGCTGATTCGGCAGGGCGCCAAGCTGATCGAGCGGGTCGAAGACATAGTCGAAGAGATCGCGCCGCAGCTTATCGGGAGCGAGGGGTTCGCCGCTAAGCCGCCGGAACGAGCGCTGCCGCCGCATGCGACCGGCGAGGCGCGGAGGATCTTTGGCTTGCTAACGGAACGGCCGCTGCAGATCGACGAGATCATTCAAACCAGCGGTCTTTCGCCGGCGCGGGCAGCGGAAATTTTGCTGGAGCTGGAGTTGGGAGGATTTCTCAGGCAACTGCCGGGGAAAAGGTACGTAGTCGATTGACAAACTTACGAAATTGAATTTGGCAACGGGAAGAATGAGCTTATGGCAGCGAAAAATCTAGTCATCGTTGAATCACCGGCCAAGGCCAAGACCTTGGGAAAATATCTGGGCAGGGATTTTCAAGTCAAAGCCTCCGTGGGTCACGTCGTCGATCTGCCCAAGAGCAAACTGGGCGTCGATATCAAAAAAAACTTTGCGCCGGATTTCCACGTTATCCAGGCCAAGAAGAGAGTCGTAGACGAGCTAAAAAAGGCGGCGAAAGGCAAAGAAAACATTTACCTGGCCTCCGATCCCGACAGGGAAGGAGAAGCGATCGCCTGGCATATTGCCGATCAGGTCGCCAAGAACCGCAAGCGGGTTTATCGGGTGCTGATCAATGAGATCACGCGGAAAGCGGTGCAGGAAGCGATCGCCAATCCGGCGCAGTTGGACCGCAATAAATTCGACGCGCAGGTTGCGCGCCGCGTCCTCGATCGTCTGGTCGGCTACAAAATCAGTCCGCTGCTCTGGAACAAGGTCCGCCGCGGGCTGAGCGCCGGCCGCGTGCAGTCGGTCGCTGTCCGGTTGGTATGCGAGCGAGAGAAGGAGATTCGTGCGTTCGAGGCGCAGGAGTACTGGTCGCTCACGGCCCTCTTGGAAGGACGGCTTTCGCCCTCTTTCAAGGCCCGGTTGGCCCAGTGGCGGGGACAGAAGCTCGACAACAAGAAGTTCCGGCTCGAAACCGAGCCCCAGGTCAAAGCGATCCTCGAGTCGCTTGAAGGAGCCTCGTGGGTCATCGGCAATGTCGAGAAAAAAGAGCGACGCCGTTACCCGACCCCGCCGTTTGTCACCAGCAAACTTCAGCAAGAGGCGGCGCGCAAGCTCGGCTTCCAGCCGAAGCGCGCGATGCAGATCGCGCAGCATCTCTACGAGGGCGTTGAACTCGGCGATGAAGGCTCGGTCGGACTCATTACCTACATGCGGACCGATTCAACCCGGGTTTCCACGGACGCGCTCAACGCGGTCCGGCAGTACATCGGCGCGCATTACGGCAAGGACTACGTGCCCGG
>JBOHVS010000058.1:0-9342 GCA_050735975.1 Binatia bacterium
AACGATCCCCGTCATCGTCGTCTTGTTTTTCCTGATGGCGCGCGCAATTCTCTTTCGTTCTCGAGCTGAATCAGCCATAGCCGTTACCCGATTAATATCATCCGTAGCGTATGCGCGGATCGACGAGTCCGTAGGCGAGATCGGTCAAGAGATTCACCATCACGATGATGCCGGCGTAAATCGCCATGATGGATTGCAGCATCGTGTAGTCGTGCGTGCTGATCGCGCCGACCATCAATTTGCCTAAGCCGGGCCGGTTAAAAACGATGGTCACCAGAATGGAGCTGCCGATCAAGATTCCCACGTAAATCCCGACCACCGAAACGACCGGAACCAGAGCGTTGCGCAGCGCGTGTTTGAACATCACCGGACGTTCTTTGACGCCCTTGGCGCGCGCCGTCTGCACGAAGTCGGCGTTGATCACCTCCAGGAATGAAGATCGAGTGACTCGTGTGATGTAGGCGGTTTGCGACAAGCCTACGCTCAAGGCGGGCAGGATGAGGTGATAAAAGCGGCTCCATGGGTCGCTCAGGTTCCCTCCGCCGATCACGGGAAACCATTGAAATTTGAACGAGAGAAAGAAGATTAGAAGAATGCCGAGATAAAACGACGGCACCGATAAACCCGCCAGCGAAAGCATGCGGCCGACATAGTCAACCGAACTATTGCGGTAGCGCGCCGTGAATACTCCAAGCGGAATTCCGAACAACACGCCGATCGCCGATCCGGCAATGGTCAAGTCCAAGGTGTACGGAATGGCGCGCAGAATTTGCGGCAAGATCGGCTGCCGATTCGCCATTGACAGCCCGAGATCACCAGTCAAAAGTCCGCCGAGATAGGCGCCGAATTGATGGAGGAGCGGTCGATCCAAACCCCAGTTTCGGCGAAACTGTTCTAAGGCCTCGGGAGGCGCTTCATCTCCGAGGATCGCGTACGCCGGGTCGCCCGGCAATATTCGCATCACCACGAAGATGAACAGCAAGACGGCGAACATCGTGGGCAACGCCCAGAGACAGCGCCGGATGCAGTATGCCAGCATGGTCTGGTTCCACCCGATGGATAATCCTTCAGCCTGACCGCGAAACTCGGTCGGCTAAGTCAGGCGGGCGTTCCATTCGATCGGCAATCCGCCGCTCAGTGAAGACTCGAGTTTGGCGAAGCCGAGGTCCACTTTAGCCTTGCGCGCGACCACGGTGTTGAGAATGTGTGTCGGAACGGCGGCGACATCTTCGAGAATCTTGATCTGCGCCTCGCGCCAGAGTTTTTTCTGCACCTGCAAATCGGTTTCCGCTTGAGCGCGCTTCAACTCAGCATCGGCACCGGAGAAGTGAGAAAAATTGCGTTTGCCGCCGCCGAGGAAAAACTCTTCGAGAATAAAATTTGCTGTCGGGAAGCGGGTTGCGGCGCGCAGAACCAGCGGATTGCTGCCCTCATCGTTCTTCGTATGCCACGCGGGATGGGCGATGACGCTCAGATTGATCTTGATGCCGACCTGCGCCAATTGATTTTGAATGATTTCCATGGGGCGGCGAAACTGCGGCCGTTCGCTGATGAACACCGGGTCGATGCTAAAACCATTGGCCAGACCGGCTTCGGCCAAAAGTTTTTTCGCCTTGGCGGAATCATGGTTGTACTTGAGTTTTTCCGGCACCGGGTCCAAGCCGCCGACGAACTGCGCCGGGATGACCGAATAGAGAGGCTCGGCGACGTCTTTGCCGATAAAGCGAATGATGTCGTCTCGGTTGAGTGCGTACGCGATGGCTTGGCGCACCTTGAGATCGTTTAATGGTTTCCTGGTGCGATCGATGTGCAGCTTGTGTACGCTGGCCGGTCCAAATGATTCGATCACGACTCCGGCGCCTTTCACCTGATCGATGGCGCGCTGTTCGCGATCTACGTCCATAATATCCAACTCTCCGGCTTTGAATGCGAGGGTGCGGCTACTGGGATCGGGGAGCATGCGGAACACTACTTTTTCGAACCCCGGCTTGCCGCGAAAATGATTCTCATTGCGCACGAGAACGAGCCGTTCTTGCGGAATGTACTCGTTGAACATGTAAGGCCCGGTTCCTATCGGCGTCGTCTTGAGCTTATCGCCCAGCTTTTCAGCGGCCTTCTTGCTCAACACCATACCCGCCTGCCAGTCGAGCACCGTGGGCAGCAGGAACAATGCCGTTTGCGGACTTTTAAGATTGACACGCACGGTATGCTTATCCAACGCTTCGATTTTGCCGAAGGGCTGATAGCTCTTGTAGTAAACGTTGGTTTTCTTGTCCTTAGCCCTTTCCAAAGAGAAGACCACGTCGGCAGAAGTGAACTCACCGTAGCCTTGGTGGTACTCAACACCTTTGCGAAGCTTAAACGTCCAGGTCTTGAGATCCTTCGACGACTCCCAACTCTCCGCCAAGTCCGCTTCGAGCCTTTCGGCATTGACCTCTCCCGGCGTCGTACGAACTAGTCCGTTGAAGATAGCCGCCAGCACCGTCTTGTCGTTGGAATTGGGCCCGGCCATGGGGTCGAGCCTGCGAATATCTCTGGCATTAACCCCGTAGCGTAACGTCCCTCCCGCCGCGTGCACCCAAACAGGCTTAAGCGCGCTCAGTCCCAGCGCAGTGCCGCCTATGATCCCTAATTCCTTCAAGAACGTCCGCCGGTCAATTTGATTCATCACTGCCCTCCTTTGTTTGTCGATCCGTTAACGATGACAAACTCTTTTGCCCAAAGTCGCTATCGGCAACCCTGCGAGTCGTGGGGGACGAAATGCGGCGAATCGGATCTTTCTGACGTTGTCGAACTAGCGCTTTAATGTCGCAAAGACTATTGAGCAACTCGAATGCCAGTTCGGGAGAGATTAAGAATAACCCTGGAAAAACGCAAAGTTAAAGCGGGGGAAAATTTCATCCGATTAGCGCATTCTGAATCAGATGTGCATGTAAGCCACACATGTCACAAACGATTCAGTAAATTGTGCACTATTCTTACACGGGGAACATCGCAGACCTTCGAGCCAAAACGCACACAAGGGTTTCTACAACAATATCAATGCTGCAAGTCGAAATTCGTGGGTAATTTTTTCACACAGAAAACACAAAACGGTAGTCTTGGTTTTCTATACAAATCCCATCTTCCGGCCCCAATTCTCGGGATCTTTTAAAAATTCCACAATATGCCGGCTCGATTCTTCGCTGAAATAACTCTTGCTCAAGCCGGTGTCCAAAACGTCATCCCAGTTGGCGAGCACATGCAATCCAATATCGTTCTTGGCCAGGTTGTCTCGTCCCTCATGCTGTTTCAACCTGTCTGAAGCGTAGTCAAATACGCACAGACAGTGGGTCATCTTCGCCCCGGCCGCTCGGATGCCGATATTGAAGCGCAGTTTGCTCAATCCGTCCGTGATCAGGTCCTCGACCAACAACACTCTTTTTCCGGCCTCGAGGATTCCCTCGATTTGCTTCGTCCCGCCGTAACCTTTGGGCTGTTTCCGGATATAGATCATCGGCTTCTTTATAAGGTGCGAAACAAAGGATGCGTAGGGAATGCCGGCGGTTTCTCCCCCCGCGACTACATCTATATTGTCCACACCGATCTCCGTCTCGGCCTTTATAGCGAGTTGAGTTACGATGTATTGACGCTCTTCCGGAAATGACAGGATCTTTCGACAATCGATATACACCGGCGAGATGCGGCCGGAAACGAAGACAAATGGTTGGTCTTTGTAAACCTGAATGGCTTCGGTCCGGAGCAACATTTCGGCGATTCTTTGGGCAACTTCGGTCATAATAAACCCTTTCCGACTGAATTGAGTCGCATATAACACAGCGCATACGCGTTGCCAATATAGTAAGCCGCCCCATGTTTTCGAAAATCCTGATCGGTCGAGAAGGCGGCGGGTGCAAGGCGGAGCAAGGGCTCGCACCGGAGCGTACATCGGCAGTACGTGAGGATGCGATCCGGCCACGACAACGACGCAAGCGCCCCTTATCGACCGATCAGGAAAGCAGTTTTTCAGGCGCGGGCGAAGCTGGTAGAATGCGTACCGTGAAACGCTCTCGGCTGGTGGAAGCCGTCGTTCCGCCCAATGTCATTGTCAATAAGCGCCGGCTCATGCGCGATCTTAACGCCGTTTCACGCATCGGCATCGGCAGCCATGGCGCTGTGACGCGGCTGGTTTTTTCCGTCAAGGAGCTCCGTAGCCGGCAACTTCTCATTCACCTCATGCGGCAGGCCGGGCTGAAAATTCACATAGACGCTATCGGCAACATCTTCGGGCGCCTGAACGGAAGCAATCCTAAGGCGCCCGCGGTGGTCGCGGGATCGCACCTGGACACGGTGATCCACGGCGGAAAATATGACGGGCCCGTGGGCGTCATCGGCGCTCTGGAAGCGGCGCGGACAATCAACGAAAACAACATCGCGCTTCGCTCGCCTCTTGAAGTGGTCTGCTTCGTCGGGGAGGAATCAAGCCGTTTTGGCTTCTCGACGTTGGGCAGCAGCCTTGTCGCCGGCCAGGTTCAGCCGAAGGACCTGGCTAACGCCGTGGATCCCCAGGGGACGAAACTCGAGGATGTGCTTTCGAGCCTGGGAATCACGCGGCGAAATCTGGCGTCTTTGAAGCGGGACTCGAAAAGTCTCAAGGCTTATTTTGAACTCCACATCGAGCAGGGACCTATTCTGGAAACAAAGAGGAAGCGCATCGGACTGGTTACTTCGATCGCGGCGCCGAGCCGATTTAAGCTGATTTTTATTGGCCAGGCCGACCATTCCGGCACTACCCCGATGGAGATGCGCAAAGACGCCCTGGTCGCCGCGGCACGGTTGATCGCCTACGTGGAACAGGCCTGCAGGAAATTCTCATCGATGGATAGAGGGCGAGTGGTCGGCACTGTGGGGGCGATGAAGATCGAGCCGGGTGTGATCAATGCCGTTCCGGGCAAGGCGGAGCTTTCGGTCGACATTCGCAGCATCACCGCCCAGGCGAAAGAGAAGGTAACACGGATGGTCAAAAACGAGGCTAACGCTATCGCCCGAAACCGTGGCGTCAAGGTGGAGATCCTGCCAATCCGTGAAGAAAATCCTGTGCCGCTGGACAAGCGCCTGCTGCAGATAACCCAGGAAATCTGCGACCAAAAAGGAATCGTCTACGAGATCATGCCTTCAGGCGCGGGGCATGACGCCATGCAGATGGCGAAAATTACTCCAGCGGCCATGATCTTCGTACCCAGCAAGAGAGGCATCAGCCACAATCCCTTGGAGTGGACCGATCCCGATGATATCTGCCTGGGCAGCCAATTGCTCATGGAAACCATCGTCAGAGTGGCCAATGAAGACCTCTAAAGCGAAAACGACACGCATCTTGAATGCGGCTCAACTCAAGTCCATTCTCGAACGCTTCACCCGCGAGATGCTGCGACGCTACGGCAGCCTGGAGCAGGTCGTCTTCATAGGCGTCCGAACCCGCGGTCCCTATGTTGCCAAGCGGCTTTCCGCGATGATCAAAACACGTATAGGGAAGGAGATCCCGGTGGGCGAGATGGATATCACGCTTTACCGGGACGATTTGAACGCGCTGCTGCCGGGAGGAACGATCGATCACACCCGTATTCCGTTCGATATCGCCAACAAGATCATCGTTCTTGTCGACGATGTTTTGAATACGGGTAGATCGGTCCGCGCCGCAGTCGATCACTTGATAGACCTTGGCCGCCCGCGAATGATCCACCTCGCTGTCATTGTCGACCGGGGAGGCCGGGAACTTCCCATTGCCGCCAACTACGTCGGGAAGAAGATCACGCTTTCCGCTCAGGCAGACGTGCAGGTACGGCTAAGGGAAGTGGATAAAGTGGACGAAGTCGTCATCGGCGGCTAGAGCCGCGGGTTTCCCTCACCCTGCCCTCCCTGGAGACTGAGTCATAATCCCGTTCATGGTTCGACAAGCACCACGAACGGGCTGGGCTATACGCGAATTCAAGTATTTAGCCGCTCGCCCTGAGCTTTGTCGAAGGGTGAGCGCGTTATTGCGTCACAGTCTCCTGAGGCAGAGGGTTAGGGTGAGGGGAAAATTTGAAAGGCCCGTAAAAAGCTTATAGGTTAGACTCGGCGGTCAGAGGTCCTTGCGCTTTGCGAATTCGTACGGTGGAGCGAGTCGGACGAGCGCAGCTTCAGCAGCCTAACGGAGAACTCTATGAAGATTCCATGCGCGATTTACCGGGGCGGGACGAGCAAGCCGGTCTTTTTCAGCAGCCTGCTAGCCATACCTGCGCTGCACGGGTATGCGTGCGGCCGCAGCATTGGCCTGCGACGGGAATTTCAAGAGAACGCGCGTTCCTACACCCGGTTCACTGCTGATTTCAATCGTGCCGCCGATCAGTTCCGCCATGCGGCGGGCCACCGTCAGACCGAGTCCGAGACCGGAGAACGACCGGGTGATCGAACTATCAACTTGATGGAAAGGCTCAAAAATCGAATCCAGTTTGTTCTTTTCGATGCCCGGTCCGGTATCCGTCACTTCCAGCTCGATACCATTATGATCCGCCGTTAGATTGGCCCTAACCTGGATCTCCCCCTGGGATGTAAATTTGACGGCATTATTAAACACGTTTTGAAAGATTCTCTCTATCTTCGAGCGATCGTTGACGAGAGATATCTCCGAATCCGGCCATTCAACGGTGAGCTTCAGACCCTTTTCACTCAAAATCCGTTCGTAGCGCTTGATCGTCTCTTCGATGACTCCACGGACGTCGAATCGCGCAATGATGGCGTCAGCGTCGCCTGCGTTCAGAGACGTCATCCACAAAACGTTATCGATCAGTTCCAGGAGCTCTTCCGAATTCCGATACACGGTTTCCAGCACCTTTTGCTGCTCATCCGTGAGCTTGCCGATAACTTGATTCAGCAGCAGGTAAACGAACCCCACGACCACGCTGAGCGGAGTGCGGAGCTCGTGTGAGACATTCGATAGAAAATCGGCCTTTACCTGGCGTAGTCTGCTCTTGGCGCTTCGGCGTTCCAAGCCGCGTCGGACCAGTGACAAGACGTGATTCACATCAAAGGGTTTGGAGATGTAGTCGAACGCTCCGAGGCGCAGCCCTTCGATGGCGCTATCCAGCGAGCCGTAACCCGTAATAATGATCGCCTCGATATCGGGATCGTGCTGCTTTACTTTTTCCAGCACGTTAATGCCCGTGAGACCGGGCATCTTGAGATCAAGAGTTACCAGGTCGACGGGGTGCTGATTAAGAATCTCGAAAGCGCGTCCCCCGCGATCAGCCACATGGACATTGTAGTAGGGGTGAAGGATCATCTTGAGCGATTCTCGCGGCCCCATTTCATCATCGACCACGAGAATATGAGCTTTGTTGGCATCCATGCTGCGCGAAATCAGCAAGGAACATGCCACGCTCAGGCGCAACCCAACCGTTTAATTTATAAATGGAATTTTAACCGCTGGGGGGTAACCAATGAGAGCTATCGGGACATTTTTGTCCAGGGAGGTCTATAATTTCGCTTCCTCGACGGTGGACTCGTTGATTTTAAGTTTTTCGATTCGATATTTTAGAATCCGCCGACTCGTTCCCAGTAAGGAAGCAGCCTTGGTCTGATTGAATCCGGTTCTTTGCAGAGCTTTGACGATCAGTTCCCGCTCGAACTCATCCACCGCGTCGCTCAGCGGGCGAGAGCCGCTTAAAACGTCTTCCTTGAGAGTCGCGGTCTGATCGGTCGCGCGCATGCTTTCCGGCAGGTCGCGCAGCATGATAGTTTCGTGCGGCGTCAAGATCGTTAGCCGCTCGATTAGATTCTCCAGTTCGCGGATGTTCCCCGGCCAGTAGTACGCGGTAAAGAAATCAACGACCTCGGGAGACAGCCCTTTGGGCGGGACCGAATGTTCTTTCCCCTTCAGTCTCAAAAAGTAGTCGAGAAGCAGCGGGATATCGTCGCGTCTTTCTCTGAGCGGGGCCAGCAACAACGATACCACGTTCAAACGATAAAAAAGATCAGGCCGAAACTCGCCAGCCTTGGCCATGATTTCCAGGTCTCGATTGCTGGCGGCGATCACGCGCACATCGACCTTGATTTCGTCCGTGCCGCCGAGACGAGTGAAGGTCTCCTGCTCGACGGCGCGTAAAAACTTCGCCTGCGTGCCCAGATTGAGCTCTCCAATCTCGTCCAGGAAGAGAGTTCCCCCGTGGCCAAGCTCGAAACGGCCGACTTTCTTCTGCGAGGCGTTTGTAAACGCGCCCTTCTCATACCCAAAGAGCTCGCTTTCGATCAGAGTGTCGGGCAAAGCCGCGCAATTCACCACGACGAAGGGCTTGGCGCGCCGGTCGCTGTTAAAGTGGATCGCTCGGGCGATCAACTCCTTTCCGGTGCCGCTTTCACCCTGTATCAGGACGGTGCTTTTCTTCGCGGCGACCATGCTCACGGCTTTGAAAACATCGACGATTTGTTTGGATTTTCCGACGATGTTGTCAATCCCGTATTTGCGCCCGACCTCTTCTTTCAAGCGCTCCAATTCTCTTGACAGCTGTATTTTTTCCAACGCATGATCGACTCGCAGGCGCAGCTCCTCAACGTCGAATGGCTTTGTCACGTAATCGAATGCGCCGGTCCCCTTGGCGGTAAACGCGGTGCGCGCCGTGTTCAGCGCGGTCAACATGATCACCTGACAGTCCGGATGAAAAGACTTCATCTGTTTTAAGACGGCAAGCCCGTCAGCGCCCGGCATGACGATATCCAACAATACGAGGTCCGGTTTATCTTCCGTAACTCGTTGAATTGCCTCTTCCGCGGAGCTCGCTTCAAAGACACGAAAACTCTTGTTAAAGACCAGCTGCAGGGACTGTCTCACTCCCGGCTCGTCATCGACGACCAGCAACGACGGTTGATTCATATCTCTTTTCTTTTCGCTGCTAAGCAAGAGGAAACTCCATCTTCAAAATATCCTGCTCATCGCTCGAATGATCGATGGTCATCTTGCCGCCATTTCTCTCGAGCAACTGTTTAGCCAGCAGCAGGCGCAGCGGCAAGACTTCGATCGGGGCGTCTCCAAGAGCCGCGGTGAGGTAGTGTGTAATCGGCATGATGCGCGCGCCCTCGCGAAAGTGAGAAATTGCAACCGCGCCTTGCTGCTCGAGATCGAACTCAATCTCGCCTCCGACTTTCGTTTGAGCGACAACCGCCAGTAAGACGTTTTTAAAAACATACTTCAGATGTCCCGGATCGGAGAGAATCTCGCGACGGTTGCCGTTCCCCTTCCAGCGAATGCTCGCCTGTTTGCGGGAAAGCTCGCCGCGAATTTCCTCTAGCGCAGAGCGAAGCCGTTCTTCGAGCAAAAGACGGCTCGGC
>JBOHVS010000059.1:0-15733 GCA_050735975.1 Binatia bacterium
CTAGATCCAAACCATTGCATCAGGATCTGCTCAAAAGAGATCCCTGGACCTTCCCCGGCGTGGATCTGTCCGTCTCTCAGAGTCAGATCTTCGATCCTGCACTTGAGTTTCTTGGCCGCCCGCCCGAGAAGCTGTCTTTTGAGGTCCTGTGCCGCCCGCTGTACGCACAGGCCCATCACCACCGTGGAACTGCTGGCATTCGTTCCCGCGTCGTAAGGAGTCACATCGGTATCGAGTTGCGCCACCACGACCCGATCCAGCGGCACGCTCAACTCTTCCGCCACGATCTGGCTCAAAGCGGTATGTGCCCCCTGCCCCATCTCGACCGTGCCGGTAAATAGCACGACGCTCCCGTCCGTGTTCAACTTTACAGTTGCCGACGCGAGCTTGTAAGCACCTCCTCCGTCTCGCATGGAGCAGCTAAGCCCCTTGCCCCGATTGGGCTTCTCCGGCGGCAGATGCCATTCAATGGCTTCGGCAACCCGGAGGAGCCCCTCGCTTAAATCGCAGTCCACGGGCCTGTCTCCGGGCGTAAAATCCTCTCCCTTATCAAGAAGATTTTTTAGCCGGAATTCCAGTGGGTCGATCCCCAGCCCCTCGGCGATGATATCCATCTGTGACTCGTAGGCCCAGGAGACCTGCGGCGTGCCGAAGCCGCGGAATGCACCTGCGGGGACGCTGTTCGTGTAAACCGTATAGGCCTCTGTCCTTATATGAGGGATGCGGTAAGGGCCCGGCGCCCGATAGCCGGCCTTTTGCGTTACCCTCGGGCCGGCATCAGCGTAAGCCCCCGTGTTCATATAAATCTCGCACTCCCGCGCAATGAGCCGGCCGTCCCGCGTAACCCCGCTCTTGATGCGGCAGCGCGCACCGTGGCGCGTTATCGTTTTGAAGCTTTCTTCGACTGAATGGACGATTTTAACCGGACGGCGGGCCTTTCCGGACAAGGCGACAGCCAATGGTTCCGTCTTAACGGAAAGCTTTCCCCCATAGCCGCCGCCCAGATAGGGAACGATGATGCGTATGCGGTTGGCCGGCAGGCGAAATACCTCCTCCAAATGATTTTGCAGGATGAAAGGGTCCTGGGTAGAAGTCCAAAGCGTGATCCTCTCGCGGTCGAAGTGGGCCACGGTAGAATGAGCTTCCATCGAGTAGTGGTGGACGGGCGGCAGCGTAAAGGTATCTTCGAAGATGTAATCCGCCCAGCGAAACCCTTCGCTGACATCGCCTTTTTTAAAGCTGAACCTGTAGCAGATATTGGTCCCTCTGAACTCATCAGGGGCTCGATAATGAAATCCCTGGAGCTCGCCCTGCTCGAAAGCCTCCTCGTGAACCAGAGGGGCGTTGGGAGCCAGCGCTTCTTCCAGCGTCATAACCCCCGGAACCTCCTCGTACTCTACTTCAATCAGGGCCAGCGCTTCTTCCGCCGCGCATTCGTCTACTGCTGCCACCGCGGCGACAGGGTCTCCGGCATAGCGGACCTTTTCCAAGGCTACGATGGGCTGGTCCTTGTACGCAGCGCCATAGTATGGGCTGAACTCGCTCAGGTCCTCTCGGGTGAGAACCGCAAGCACGCCCGGCAGGACCCGCGCTTTTGTGGCGTCGATCTTTACAAGCCTCGCGTGAGGATAAGGGCTTCTTAAAATCTTTCCGCAGGCCATTGCGGGGAGCTCCATATCGGCGGTATAGATAGCTCTGCCGGTCACCTTCACCTCTCCCTCCAGACGGGAAACGCTTTTGCCGATAAGGTTCATAAAACGACGGAACGACGGAAGACGTCGAGTGAAGCTATTCGAGTAAACGCCGCACGGCCCCGCGTCACCCGGCGCCGGCCTCAAGTCCCAGCTTCGACCGGACTTTTTGAACGACCTCTTCGGGGACGCTGTTTCTCACGGCGAACTGCTTCAGGCTCGGTTTGGCCGTAGCGTCAAAGATCGTCTTGCACTGGATGCCTTCGCCGTGGTTCGAGGGATCGAGATCCGATCCCAGGCAGCCTGGAACGTTGATGATGTCGGTATCGCCCTGGAGGCGCGTTGCGATAGCCCAAAAAACCTGTTTCTCATCAAAGATATCGATATCTTTGTCCACGACCACCACATGTTTCGCGAGCAGATCGGCGCCGAAGATAGCCATGGCCATATTGCGCGGCTGGCCCTGCGCCTGCTTGTCTATGGAAACGAAGTAATGGAACCGGCCGCGCCCCGTGTAGGCGCAGTGGATGTTTTGGATCGTAGGGCACGCGCCTTTGGCGATGTCGAAGACATAAGATTCCTTTGCCACCGCCGGCATCAGGCAGTGTTCGGTGGCGCTCGAGGAGATCGTTTGATAGATGGGGTCTCTGCGGTGTGTCATGGCCTTGAATTTAACCACCGGCCGCGGTCTCTTTCCCACTGCATATCCCGTGAATTCGCCAAACGGGCCCTCTTCCGCTTGCACGTGGGGCAGGACTTCCCCCTCCAGCACGATCTCCGCATCCGCCATTGCCTCGAGGTCGCACGTCATGCAGCGCACGAGCCGAAGCGGCTCCCCCATCAGCCCTCCGACCACATCCAACTCGTCGACGTCGATCGGCACCAACGAAAGAGAGCCCAGCATCCAGAGCGGGTGGCTCCCCAGGACGACGGCCACAGGGAGCGGTTTGTTCATGCGCTCGGCCTTCTTATGATAGACGTCGAGGTGTTTTCCTGGATGGATGTGGATATAGGCCGTCTCCCGGTCCACGATCTGGCACCGGATGAAGGCCGAATTCCTCACGCCGGTCTCGGGATCTTTGGCCACCATGAGTCCCGCTGTGATGTAGGGCCCGGCGTCCGCTTCATGGGCGGTGATGTGGGGGAGCTCGGTAATGTCGAGATCCCGGCCTTTTTTGATGACTTCCTGAACCGGACCGGAGCTTACCATCTCCGGCCGAATGGGCCGCTTCTCGCGCCTGCGAAATTCCGGCACTAGATCGGGGGTGGACACGCCCATAGCGAAGGCCATGAGCTTTCGGCTCGCTGTCACGCCGACTAAGATAGGGTAGCGAGAGCCTCGAACGCGGGGAAAAAAGATCACAGGATAGCGGTTGACGCGGATGAGCTCCTCGACGATGGCTGTGACCTCAAAACACGGATCCACCTCCTCGCGGTGCTCCATGTACTCTCCAGGAAACGTAGTCTTGACCTCTTCCATGAACGAGCGCAGGGTCTTCATTCCTTTTCCTCCTTTGCCTCACTGACGTTTAGGTGACCTATTTTTTTTCGGTTCGGCCCACGAGCGTCTGATAGCTTCTTTGTTCGCTCCCATCAAGTCATTTAATGACGTTGTTTTAACATCTCAACTGTCACCGGTCTTTAACATCTGGCGGGGGCTGCGCCTGAGATTGGATAGGGAAGCCGACGCGAGAACAAAGAGTGCGAGCCCCATAAGAACCATCGAGATGACGCTGGAGAAAAAAATGCCAAACCGACCTCCGGATATAATCAAGGCTTGCCTGGCCGTGTTTTCCATGATCGGTCCCAGGATGAAGCCCAGGATCAATGGCGCGAGCTCGAAATTCAGCCGCTTCAGCGCATATCCCAGGAATCCGAAGAAGAACAAGGCACCGACATCAAAGACATTATTGTTGACGCTGTAGGACCCGACGATGGAGAAGAGGATGAGCATGGGATAGAGAATCGGGGTTGGCACGGAAAGGAGCCTGACCCACATTCCGATCAGCGGCAGATTGAGGATGAGGAGAATGACGTTTCCCAGGTACATACTCGCTATCACGCCCCAGAAGACGTCAGGATGCTCCTTGATCATGAGGGGTCCCGGGATGACGCCGTGGATCTTCAGCGCTGCGAGCGTAAGTGCCATGGCGGCGTTTCCAGGAATCCCCAGGGTAAGTAGCGGGATAAAAGCGCCCTGGGCCGCCGCGTTATTTGCGGCCTCGGGCCCCGCGACTCCTTCAATGGCACCGTGGCCAAACCGCTCCGGATGCTTAGATACCTTCCGCTCGACAGCATAGGAAGAAAACGAAGCGACGATTCCCGTACCTCCGGGGAGAAGGCCGATGAGAAAGCCAATCAAGCTTCCTCTTGCGATGGGACCGAGCGAGAGCCGCCAATCCTCTCTGGTGGGAAAGAGAGCCCAGAACTTGGGCAGCGGGCTCATGGCTTCTACATTTTGAACTCTCCTCCTTTCAAGCACCAAGAGGACCTCGCTGATGCCGAAAAGCCCCATGACGAGCGGAACTATCTCGATGCCCGATTGGAGGTTTATGTTGCCAAAGGTGAATCGAGGTACTGCGGTAATTGGCTCCTGCCCCACGGTCGCCAGCAATACCCCCAGAGCTGCCATCAGGAGCGCTTTTACGACCGGGCCATTGGCGAGGTAGCCAACCATGGCAAAGGCTAAAACCACCAGGGCGAACACCTCCGCGGGGCCGAATTGAAGAGCGAACTCCGCAAGGGGAGGCGCGATAAGCATTAGCCCGATGATGCCGAGCGTTCCAGCAATGAAGGAGCCGAAGGCTGTTATGCCCAGAGCGGGACCGGCGCGCCCGTGCTTCGCCATCTGGTGGCCATCGAGGCACGTGATCACCGACTGTGCTTCGCCCGGGACATTGAAGAGGATGGAGGTGGTGGAGCCGCCATACATGGAGCCGTAGTAGATGCCGGCCAGCATGATGATGGCCGACACCGAATCCATGTAGTAGGTAAGGGGAAGGAGCAGGGCAATGGCGCCGGAAGGGCCGATGCCCGGCAAGACGCCAACCGCCGTTCCGATCAGGACCCCGAGAAAGCAGGTAAAGAGCTTGATGGGAGCAAGAGTAACCTCAAACCCATGGATGACGCTCTCAAACATTTCCACCCGGTCCCTTGGTCAAAATACGCCGCTACATCCTGAGCATGCCCAGCGGAAACGGGATCTTCAACAGTTTATAGAAAACCACATAGAGGGTGATGACAGTTAGACCTGAGACTGCGAGGTTTCTTTTGTAACCCTTCTCGCCCGCGAGCTTCATAAGATAGACCAGCAAAAGAAAAGTATCGATAAAAAACCCCAAAACCTGCAACAACAGAAGGTAAAGGATGAACCCGCCGAAAATAGAAAAGATCGTCTTTTCTCCCTCCCAGCAATCCCATCGAAACCATCCCTCGGCCTCCCTGTCCGGCAGAAGAAAACAGAGAATCGAGAGCGCCGCTATGGAGAGACCGAGGACGAAGGGCACAAGGCCGGGCCCGGGGTTGCGAACTTCGCCGAGAGAGAGAAAGACCGATTCACGCATGACGATGAGCGCAAAAATAAAGAAAAGTGCGCTGACAATCCTATCCTGCACGAGGGACCTTTTCTTCGCGTCTTGGGGTCGAAGGCCGTCTACGGTAGAAAGTTTCTCGGCTATTTCTTCGTTGTCTGGACCCGCAGCCCAAAACTATCTACCAAGTTGCGGATGTAAGCATCATGGGCCTTCAGCCATTTCCAGAAAGCGCTATGGTTTTTGTACACGACATCGTATCCCTGATCGCGGAAGGTCTTCACCACCTCCGGGCGCTTCAGAGCTTTTTCGATTGAGCGATCCAGGATCCGGATGATCTCCAAGGGGGTTTTCCGGGGAGCGACAAATCCCTGCCAGGAACCGATCACGAGATTGACGTTTAGCTCTTTCATCGTGGGAACCTCTGGAAAGAGGTAATGACGCTTCTCCGCGGCGATGGCGAGGATCCTGAGCTTCCCCGCTTTGACCATCGCAGCGACGTCTCCCACTGGGATCGATGTGGCTTCTACGTGCCCTCCGGCGATGGCGGCCACGGCCGGGGCGAACCCCTTAAACGGGACATGAATCAGCTTTATTCCAGCCTCTCCCTCGAAAGCGGCGGCGAAGATATGGGCCGAACCACCGTTCCCCGAATTGGCACTTCTGATCTTGTTGGGGTTTGCCTTGGCATGCTTGATAAACTCCTTTAAGTCCCGCCAGGGCTGATTGGCGTTGATCGTAATCGTCGCCGGACCGTAAAGGACATGCGAGATGGGCACGATATTCGCCATGTTGGTGGGGTTGGGACTCGTGTATTGGGTAAGCACCTGGCTGATGGCATAGGTGGCGATGGTATATCCATCGGGCTTCGCCTTCTCGAGCTCCAGACTGCCGATCACACCTGCGGCACCGGCTTTATTCACGACGACTACCGGCTGTTTGAGATCCTCCGAAAGCGGGTTGGCGAGAGTTCTTGCCTGGATGTCGGATAAGCCGCCTGCCGGATACGGGACGATGATGGTGATGGGCTTTTCCGGGTATGCGGCTTCAACATGACCAATAGAGACGGCCAGTAATCCAAAAAACGCCGCCAACGAGACATACCTTTTCCATTCGTGTGATTTCATATTGCCCCTCCATTTTCCATACCTAAGTTTTTGTGCGGGCTTAACTTTCTCTTGAACGATCTCTTACCTTTCCACATATTTGTTCGCCACCCAGCCGATGAGGTCGATCTCTCCGGAAGGCGTTTTTCGCTGCTCCCGGTAAAGCCCGAGGCTCTCCACCACAGGGGAGTCAGTTACGGAATAGAGATAGGCATCCTGACCGCCGTCGTTGACATGCTCGTGCCAATGCCAGCTTGGCACCGCGAAAATGTCATTTTTTGCCCATTCGATCCGAGCCCCGTTGACCTCTGTGCAACCCTGCCCCTCGGCCACGATGTAAACCGTGCTCGTATTGTGCCGGTGGGAAAGCGTCCTCCCGCCCGGGGGAAGGAGTTGCGCACACGCCGACATCGTGGGCCCAATGGGACCTCCATTTTCAGGATTGGTAAACTCCACGAGGATGCCATCGTAGGGGCTGCCCTTCTCCGATCTTAGCCGGTTCAGCGTCTCGCGAATCTCCTGCCAGCGGTATGCAATTAGAGGTGATTGATCCTTTCTCTGGTTATGGACGAACCTGGGGACGATCCCTCCTGTTGTGTAAAAGTTGCGGGAATAGTTATCCGGCACCGTGAGATCCTGGATGGTTTTCTTGGCATCGCCGGTTACCTGGACATAATCGAAGTCCCAGGTGGCTGTGGCGAGCGCAGTGAGAAGCGGGATGTCGAGCACATCAAAGAAGAGGAAGTCATCCGGCCCGTCATTCCCGTGGTCATGCCAAGCCCACTGGGGATTGAGAACAATATCGCCCGGAGACAGATAGACCCGCTCTCCCTCCACTGTCGTCCAGCCCCGGGAGCCGTCGAATACGAACCGCGCTGCTGTCGTGGTATGGCGGTGGCTCGGAGCAGCCTCTCCGGGTTTGATGAGCTGGAGGTCACCAAAATAGGTGTTAGTGATCGCGTACTGGCTGCCCATGCCCGGGTTCTGCAATACCAAAACTCGCCTCTCGGCCTTTCTCGCGCCCTGGCCCAGGCCCACTAGCTCCCCAGACTCCAGCAAGAGCGGTCTCACTTCCGACCACCTCCAGATGTGCGGCACGACCGGACTCGTGGGCTCCACCGGCTGGTCGGGCCGGGGCTTGAACCCAGGCACATCCCACCACCAGCCCTCGGTTATGTGAAGGTCGTGGATCTTGGTCGAGTACGCCTTCTGCCGTTCCAGCAGACTGTCTTCTCTCGTGACTTTTCCCTGTTTACCCTCCATCTTTCCCTCCTTATTGGATTCTGTTTGGGACATTCGATGATTTTTTTTACGTGGTAACTTTTCCTACAGGGGCCTCCTGTGTTCGGCCTGTTCCCGTGCGACCACCACCAAGGTTACCGCAGATTTGCTTAAGGACCGGGAGCGGTGGAGATGGCAGCCATCGAAATAGATGGTGTCACCCGGTCCTAGGACTACCTTTTTGTCTACGAGTACGACTTCCACTTTTCCCTTGAGCACAAATATCAACTCCTCGCCCTCATGCTCGAAGAGAGTGTCGTCTTCGAACCGTCTAGGCGGATACATGATGAAAGCTTCCATGCACTTGCTTCTCCGCTTGTAGGCGATGGCCTCGTATTTGTACCCCTTTTTGGCACCGATGCGGGCGACCGGCTTGCGCTCCCCTCTTCGCACCACGCAGATCGCGTCTTTGTCGGTCGCTTCTCCAAAGAGATGACTGACCTGAATGTCAAAGGCCCTCGTGATCTTAAGGATGCTCGCTAGAGAAGGAGCCTTCTCCCCTCGCTCAATCTTTGAAAGATAGCTCTTAGTCAGGCTGGTCTTGGCAGCCAAGGTGTCAAGGCTCATGCCGCGTTGACGTCTTGTATTTCGAAGGCGCAGTCCGAGGCCGGTTGTCTCGTTGTCATGTTTTTTTGGGACTGCTATATCCTTTTGGGACACGCGTCAACCACTATATCCTCTTGGGACACATGTCAAGGAGAAGGGGCTCTGTGGTGATGTATAAAAGTTTGTGTCAGGGAGAGAGGAATGGGGTACCATCGACAGGTGCGTGCTCGACGAGGCCGTCCTGCTTAGAAATATTAAAAATTTGCTTGATGGTGCGGTCGGTAAATCTAACGCGAAACCCGAGACGCGAACTCGGAGCCGCGCAAGCGTTGTCCACAAGGAATTCTCGGCACAAACGCTTCTAAAACGGCGGCGCTACGCCAGGCAACCGAAAAGTAGCTTGCTACGTCCCGGCGTGACAAAGCCGCGCGGAACTTCTCCTCTCCCTCCTCGAATTTGCCGGTGCGCCCCGTCCCTGATATACGAGGATCGAACGGGATGGAACGCGAGGGCGATGGATATGCTGCCCTGAATTGGATATCGCAAGCCAAGGCGACACCATCGAATCCGCGCGGGATGATTTGCATGGAGCCCTGGAAATTTTTTTCGAGTCCGCTTCGGCAGAAGAAATCAACCAACGGCTCCGTGAAGAGGCCTTCATTACACAGGTGGAGGCAAAAATTGCTTAGATTGTGTGTCCTATCCGGCAAGGAGGGTCTGTGCGATTTCGTCGCCTTGTGGGCGTTGCGCCCGGTGGTTATCACCGCCGCAATGGAAGCCGCGCCGCAGAATCTCGGCGGCAGCATCGTTTCCTTCATTTTCACGGTCAATATGGGAGTTTCATTCATTGCGCCGATCATGGCCGGACTTGTGGCTGACGCGCACGGGCTGCCCGCGGCTTTGATCTCGATTGCGCTCTTTCCGTTCGCGGCATGCGTTGTCGCGTTGATGCTATTTGTCGCGCGGCTCCGGCGAGGCTAGTCGCTCGCGCGCCTCAGGCAGGGATACCCATGACACTTGTGCTCAGCAACGAAGAGATCGAAACTGTTTTCACGCTGGAAGAATGCTTCAACGTGCTGGAACCGGCCTTGACCGATTTGGGCGATGGCAAGGCCGTCAACATGCCGCGGCAGGATTTACTTGTGCCCGGCCCTCTGGAGGGTAGCTATCACGGGCTAAAATTATCCTGCGGTTCCATGCCGCGAGATCATGTGACCACGGTTCGCGTCACGTCGGACGTTATCAAGTGGCCGGAGGTAGCTGGCGAACAGCGACGGGTCAAGGTGCCGCTGGCCATGGGGAGCAAGTTCGTTGGTTTGGTGTTCGTATTCAGCACAACGACCGGGGAGCTTCTGGCGATTCTCCCCGACGGCTTCGTCCAAGCCATTCGCGTAGGAGTTACCAACGCCCTGTCGGCGAAATACATGGGCCGGTCCGACTCTTCGGTCCTGGCGGTTTATGGCTCTGGCTGGCAGGCGAGGCCCGCGCTATTGGCCATGTGCAAGGTCTTACCGATCCAAGAGATCCGAGTTTATAGCCCGACTCAGGGAAACCGTGAGAGCTTCGCGAAAGAAATGAGTCAGAAAGTGGCGGCCAAAATCTTCGCGGTCCCCGATCCGGAAAAAGCGTCCAGAGGGGCGGACATTGTGGCGCTTGCCACCAATGCTCTCGATCCGTTTTTTCCGGCGGGTTGGCTCGGTGAGGGAATGCATGTGACGACGGTCCGGCCGAGCGAGATGACGCTCGGCGCCTTGCTACGCTGCGATGTCATCGCCGTTTCGAGTCGAGAAGCGGCGCGGCTCTTCACTTTGCCCGGAGAGGAGAAAAATATCCCGGAGTTCGGGAAGGGTGATTACGTCCGGGCGGAACTCAAAGGCACCCGGGCCGACTGGCAAGATAAGCCTGAGCTCGGCGAGATTATGGCGGGCAAGGCGAAGGGCAGACACAAAGAATCCGACGTGACTTGCATGCTCAACTACATCGGTCTTGGTCTGCAGTTCTCGGCGGCCGGCGCCAGGATCTACGAGTTGGCGAAGAAGAAGGGGCTCGGACGAGAGCTTCCAACCGAGTGGTTCGCCCAGGATGTCCATTCCTAGGCGAACGGTCGCTCAGTATTCTCTCAATAACCGGCCGAAACCGGAGAGATGATCCCCGACGCCCGCGATGCGAAGCGCTTGCCAAAGACCCGCCTGATTGCTGGTGACTACGGAGAGCCTTGTGTCTATCTCCAGAGGCTCGATCGCTTCAAAGGTTCGAAGATTGCCGCAGGAGATCAGAATGCCATCTGCGTCCGGCGCGGAGCGTACGGCTTCCCGCGCCAGCCGGTAAGTTGACTCCGGCTCCACTTTACCCATGTCGATGCTTTTTTCCAGCCCCATCCCGCGGATCGCGGCGACTTGAAAGCCGGACTTTTCCAGTACGTCGACGAGCCGCGCATCGATGTCGGCAATATAGGAGGTGGCGATCGCAGGGTGCTTAATGCCGAGCGCGTGGAGTGCTTCCATCACAGCCGTCAACGTCGTCGTTGGCTTTGATCCCTGCGGCGGCGGTGATGCGTTGGATTAGCTCCAGGTCGTGCCCGATGCCGCGGAAGAATGCGGCGGCGGTGCCGGCCTGAAGAATGACGTCAACTTCAGCCGACGCCAGCTCCCGAGCCGCCCGCTCGACTTGAGTGACCATTTCGGCGAGCCCTTCGACGGTCACGGCGTGAATGAGCGTGCGTGTCTCGACGAGGCAAACGCCGTCGGGCATCGCGCGGCGCCACTCTTCAGCGCCAACGGTCTCCGGCGAAGGCGAGATGCGACCAATCTTTGCGCGCCAGCCGTACATTGAACCTCTTCTCCTACCGCGCGGCGGAATCTTGGACCCGCCCCGCTCCCGATCATGGGATCAGGAGGATCTTGCCCGTCGTTCGTCGCGATTCGAGCTCTCGGTGCGCTCGCGCGGCTTCCGACAAGCGGAAGGACCCGCCGATATTGACCGTCAGCTTGCCGGCTTCGATCCATCTGAACAAGTCTCCGGCCCGGCTGAGCACGTCAGCGCGGTTGGCCACATTGTGCGTCAGACTCGGGCGCGCGAGCGTAAGCGAGCCTTTGACATTGAGAACGGCGGTATCGAAGGGCGGAACCGGACCGCTGGCTTGGCCGAAAATCACGAGCGCGCCGAGCGGCGCCAAACAGTCGAGACTCTTCTCAAATGTGGCTTTTCCAACCGAATCGTACACGACGTTCACTCCGCGGCCGCCCGTGAGGTTTTTTATTTCCGCGGGGAAATCGTCAGTCGTGTAGTTGATGATTACGTCGGCGCCCGCGTCTCTGGCGAAACGGGCCTTCTCCTTTGAAGACACTGTTCCGAACACCGTTGCGCCGCGCATCTTCGCCATCTGTGTCAGCAACAAGCCGGTCCCTCCGGCGGCGGCATGAACCAGGACCGAGTCGCGGGGCTTAACCGGATAGGTGCTGTGAGTGAGATAGTGGGCAGTCATGCCCTGGAGCATGGCCGCGGCGCCAATCGGCATCCCTGTTGACTCGGGTATTTTGAAGAGATGCCAGGCAGGGACGGCGCACAGCTCGGCGTAGGATCCCTGGCCGTTGGAAATTCCGTAGGCGACCCGGTCCCCGGCGCTGAGCCCGGCGACCTCGGCGCCCATTGCTATGACCGTTCCGGCTGCCTCGGCGCCGGGTATATAGGGCAGGGATCGTTGGTGATGGCCGCCCCAGTGAAAGCCGGAGCGATAGTAGACATCGAGATAATTTACGCCGGCGGCTTCGATTTTGACCAGGGCTTCATTGGCCCGGGGGCTTGGGTCCGAAACGTCTTCATAACGGAGCACGTCCGGTCCTCCGACCTCATGCACGCGAACTGCTTTCATTCATGATCCTGATTCATCCATCCAGAATCGCAATGACCCGCGCTGGGGCCGACTCGCTCTTCCATTTTGCCGGAAGCGCAACGATCTGCGCGGTCGGGCCGATTTGATCCAGGTTGATGAGATTCTCGATTTGGAAAATGATGTTCGGAAGAATCGTCCGGTGGACGCGCATAGCGCTGTCCAGAATCTCATCCGCCTGCTGATAGTCCGAGCCCTTTTCTTCCTGGGCGAAATCGAAGCCGACGACCGACGGTTTCCTGGCCACGATCCACTGCGCTGCCTGTTGAGTGAGACAAGGCGACTCGTTCCACCATTTCGGATCCGTTGTGTCGTTGCCTTTGGGCCAATCGGTTCTCAAGAAGAGAATGCCGCGTTCCTGGATCTCGACGCCTCTGGCTTTTAAAGCCTGCTGGGCTCTATCCAGGTCCTCCGGCGTAATGCGCGCATGCGGGCTGCCCTTGAACGTCAGATCGAGAACGATCGCTTTGCCGATCATCGCTTCGAGCGGCAACTGTTCGATAGAAGGTTTGTCGCGAAAAAAATGGTGCGGCGAGTCGATGTGCGTGCCGGCATGCACCGTCATCTGGACGAGGTTGGAGACGAAACCCTTGTCTTCCCAGTTGATAATGGGCTTGAGCTTGAAATAGCTTTCACCCGGCGCGAACGGCGCCGAATCACACTCTTCGACGGTCATACTGAGATCAACGATGCGCATGAGTTTCGTTCCTCCAAAGACGGGAGCTGATTCTTATATATCCTTTTGGCATTCGGAAAAGTCAACGGCGGGGCGTACGAAGGGGACGGAGCCATGTTGAAATCGACGAAACCCGCTCCATCGACCAGAACCTTTCGACGAATGCGGCCGTCGCTGTGGGTTTCAATGCGCGCCCGGCACATTGGCGAAATTTGTCTTCGGCGTCGCGGCGCGACGTTGGCGCCAACGGACGACCGCGCAGGCCGGCCGCCTTTCGCCGGTAGCTCTCCCCATCTTTCGATAGAATTTCAACCTCGGTTCCGGGCTCATTTTTTCCGCTTCTTCGGGCGGAACGCCGAACGATCTCAACTCGCCTCATAAGGCTCCGAACCCGAGGATCTCGAAGTTTTTCATCCGTAAACTCGTCCAAGCCGGCTTGACGTTGAGTTATCGCTACGGCCGCCGTGAACGGCAAACTGAACTTTCCCTGCAGGCCGTCTTTGGGCCGGTCGTAGACTAATGGTAAAGCGGCCTCGCTGGACATAGCGATGTTTATCTTCGCGACCTGTTCCGGCCGTATGTCGTATCGTTTCGTCAGATACAGCAAGCCATCGACCATGGGATGCATCACTACAGGACACGGGTAGAGCTTGATGGCAACCCCGGGTTTTTCGAAAAAAAAGGGATCGCCGAATCTCAACAGTCGTTTATCGACTTTTTTTCCGCAGGCAGCGCTAAAATATCCCATCGGGTCGTCGAATATTTTGGCCGACGCGGTGAAGCCACGTTCCGCCAGGGTCGCCGCCAATACGCCGTTCTCAGCCGCGCGTCCGGCGTTCAGGGCCTTCGCCATCGTGCCCCGGTTCGCGCGCACGCCGGATGCAAGGCTCCCGGCGATGCCCAGAGCCCGCCGGATTTCTTCCGGGCGCAGTTTCAATAAGTGGCAACAGGCCGCTGTGGCGCCGAAGGTGCCCATGGTTCCGGTCGGGTGAAAACCATTCAAGTAGTGGCTTGGGTCAATGGCGTCTCCCAACCGGCACGCCACTTCAACGCCAACGATGTAGGCAGCCAGGAACTCCGAACCGCGAGACTTGAGCTTTTCCGCCAGCGCGAGACTCGCCGCAAGCACGGGCGCCGTGGGGTGGGTTTGTTGACCGAACGGGCGCGACGGGAGCGTTGCATACTGCGCATCATCATAGTCCAAAACATGGGCCTGGAGTCCATTTGCAAGAGCCGCCTGTTGAGCCGGCAATTTGAGCTTTGTGCCTATAACCGTCGCTTCCGGCCTGTGTCCCATCGAAAGCAACTGCCGCCGCATTTTCCTTGCTGCCGCTTCGACGGACCCAGCCAGCATGGTGGCGAAACCATCGAATGCGTGCAATTTGGCCGTTTCCACGACTGTGCCGCGAATACCCTTGAGGCTCGTGCCGGCGGCAAATGCCGCGATCTCCACGGCTAGATTGTCCAGTGACCTCGAGTTCTTGCGCATGCCAGGAGGTGTAATGCAGAGGGTTGAAAGTCGTTTGCCGGCGAGGGTGAATCCAAAGGACGGCCGCCCAATGCGGGCGAGGTGTTAACCACGCCGTCTGCGAACAGATTTTGGCTGAGGTTTTGCCTCCGGGTCGCTTCCCATGGACGGGTCCAACTTGGCCTGGACGTTGTCTTTGATCCACTTCGCGTCCCACCATTCCAGGGGCAGCACCGGGACGCCATGGAGATACACGCCGAAGTGCAGATGATCGCCTGCCGCAAGCCCGGTCTCTCCGGTCTTCCCGAGGATCTGCTGTTTCTTGATCTGGTCGCCGGCTTTTACGTCGATTGAGCTAAGGTGAGAGTAGAGCGTAGCAAGGCCGAGTCCATGATCGACGATTATGGTGTTTCCGTAGATGCCCAGATCGCCGACGAAAGAAACGATGCCATCGTTGGCTGCTTCCACCGGATATCTCTTTGTGACAGAGAGGTCGAACCCGAGATGATAGGCGTTGTCGATCTTCTCGTCCTGGTAAACGTAAGTTCTTGCGTCAGCGAAGTTGGCCTCCACTTTGGAATTGGTGAGCTGGCCAAAGGCGCCGCTCCAAAGTATCGTGCTAGCCGATTTCTCGCTTAAGGCTCTGATCCGGTCGTCGTTTTCCTTTCGCAGCTCACGGTTGACTTTGATAAAAATATCTTTCGCGTTTCCCTGGCGCGACCCCACGTCGTTCAGGAGCGGCGCGACTTTGGCGTGGATAAAATTATCGGAAACAGGAATAGTGCTCTTCTTGTAGCGCACGTCTTTGAGCGTATAAGGAAGCGTCATTTGTCTCTCATTGCCTGCCTTGTCGCTTGCGACCAATGCGGCTTTCTCGGTCTCCGGGACGTCATAGGGATGCGCGAAAAATGCCACGCTAGCATTTGCGTCGTTCGTGTGCCCTTTGTAACCCGGGAAGAAGTATTTGCCAATCTTGACGCCGCTGCGGATCGTGTCCGGTGAAGGTTTGTAAACGATCAGCCCGGAGCCGCCGAAACTGACATAAGGATCATCGGCGATGAGTTCCAATGTGGGCGGCGTGAGGTCAATCGTTAGATTCTTCTCTACGATTGTCTCGTTGCCTTTGAAAAAGCTCCATAAGGATCCATCCTGCGCGGTAATCCGGAGCACAGCGGGCCCTTCCTTGAGGCCCGTTAGTTTCGAGGATAACGCCACGGTAAGTGTTTTCTGCATCAGCGGTGAGTCGTATTGTTCAGCCGCCAAAGAGTGTTCGGTTCCGCTTGACGCCAAACTTACCGTGAGCGATTTAAGCCCGGTGCCTTGCTCCGTTATTTCGATTTCGATAGGAGCGAGGCCGACCGTGTCGGTTTCCGGGGTGACTTTGATCCGTGGCGCGCTCCATTCGAATTTCGGAATCATGAAATAACCGCCGGCGACAAGCGCTACCACCAGGAGAATGAAGAGGATGGGCTTCGCCGCGTTGAACCTCTTGGGCGGTCTGCCAATTTCCAGGTTGGTCATGATTTGATGAAGTGAAGCGGGGTTT
>JBOHVS010000060.1:0-1621 GCA_050735975.1 Binatia bacterium
AACTCAAGATAAAGACCTAAGATTCCAACCATCAACAGGAAGTACGCGATGTTAGGGTTGGCAATGAAGTTGATGAACTTCTGGCTGAGGCTCATCTCCAGCAAGCGCACTTCGGCCTCAGCGAGAACAAGAGTGGTTTTCTTGCCCTTTACTTCAACCGTCATTCCGGTGGCCTTTTTGAGGAGCTCATTCAAGTTTCCTGCCAGCAGATCGACGACGTTCAGCTTGAGAGCTTCCGAAGCGCCGGTCGCTACGCTCTCCCGCACGGCTTTGATCGCCCACTCCACATTGCGGCCGCGCTGGCGCGCTATTGTCTCGCCGTAGGAGGCGACGAAGTTTTCCAGCTTCTCACCCATAACACCTTTAACTTCGCCTCCACCGACAGCTACTGGATGCGCCGCGCCGATGTTGGTTCCCGGGGCCATCGCCGCTACATGGGCCGAAAGCGTGATGAACGTGCCTGCTGAGGCTGCTCCTGCTCCGCTCGGAGCTACATAGACGATAACCGGCACCGGAGCGCCCAGGATATCTTTGACGATTTCGCGGGTAGAGCTGAGCAGGCCGCCTGGAGTATCGAGTTGAATTACAAGCGCTCGGGCGCCGCCTTCGTCTGACCTTTGAATGCTCTCGTGGATGAACTCCCCCACCGCCGGGTTGATCGTGCCGTCTATGATGATGTGGTTGACGAACGGCTGCGGCTCACCTTGAGCGGCCAATGCGAGAGCACAAACAAAAAGAGTCAAGCCTCCCAGCAGGCTGGCTGGAAGCCGAGAAGGTCGGTCACCCATAGTGAGTCATCCTGAGCAGCGCAAAGGCTTGTCCTGAACGAAGTGCAGGAGCTCGGTTTGGGCTATTCCTTACAGTACGCTGCGCCGGAAGACTTGCTTACGATAGCAAAATTAGGCCCAAAATAGACAGTCCGGCCAAACCGACTCCCATAGGGCCCATCATGTATTTCCAAGCAAGCACTAGCGGCATGCTTCGTTTGATCTGTTGGAACGGGATCAGCTTGTCCATTCCCCAACGGGCGATCAGATATCGGTCGGTTCCGCACAGACCGACTGCTATCGGGTCTTTAGTTGGATCCTGCTTGCCCCAAATTTCGACCTTATCGAAGTACGCGCTGGCCCGCTCGATTTCGGACCCGATTGCGTATGGAATTCCGTAAAACGGACGCATCCTGTCCGACGCCAGTCCCGCAGCCGCGAACCTGTCGAATTGTTGTGCACGGAATGGAAGAATCGTGCTCCATACGCGCCAGTCATCGCCGGAAATTTTTGGATACGGGATCGGCTTTGCTTCGCCTCCTGCCAGTATCGATTCGGCGCTTTCACGGTAATAATTCTCAATAAACATTGTAAATGCCTCCTTGCGGGTTTCTATCGAGATCTTTACTGGGTTTTCGTAGCAATTTAAGTGCCGCAACCAAACCGGGCCGCTGTTCGACTCATGGGTGTTGTGCTGTCTATTCTTGGTTCGCTTAAACCGTAGTCAGACCGCTGTAGGGGAAGCGCTCGGCAATCGCTAGCCTTCGGTTGCGCCTGGGCCTGTTCAGACGTGCGACAAAGGGGCGTGTCGGACGATTCAGAACTGCGACAATAGGGCCGAACGCGTTCTCATC
>JBOHVS010000061.1:0-6023 GCA_050735975.1 Binatia bacterium
GGGTGAGCTTTGCGATATCAGTTCGGCATCCTGGCATTCGCGCGGCTGCACCGACCAGTAGGAACCATTTTGGCCGAGCGTTCGTGTATACTCCGCGATCGAAAACGCGGTTGAGAGGAGGTCTCGACGGGAGGCGGCGACGATATTGCGCGGAAAAATCTCCTGCAACTCCTGCAAATACAGCGTGTGCCCGAGCCAGCTGTCGCAATAAGGGCGGCCATCGATCGAGTAAATCTGATTCAGCAGCTGGCCGAACTTGCGCATGCGAGCGGGATCCGGTCGAGGGCGGCGCTCTTTGAGACACATGTCGCACCAGTACTCCCAAATCAATGCGCCCTCGTGAGGCCCATTCAACCCCGGAATATACCCCCCGGTAGAGCCGAAATCGGAGACATAGGGCCGGCAGAAGATCTTAGACAGGAAATAGCCGATCAACGGCGTTCGAGAAAAAGCATAGTGGAAGTTGTTTACGACGAAAACTTGAAGACTGTGGGCGATCACCTGATGGGTCAGAGTATGGCCTGACCGGGGCGCCCCGCACACGACCAGCAGGGGCATCTGAATCTCTCCCGGAGCGTCTCCCGCAATCAGCGATTCCACAGCACGGAGAATTCCCAGATCGCGCTTACTCAAGCGCCGTCCTGTTGCTCTCAGCATTCCACGTTTCATGGCCATTCCTCTCCGATCGCCTAAAGTCCACGTCTCACCAAAAGCAGATGCGCGACCATAGCTTTCGCAGGCCGTTTGAAGCGCGTGCTAAGAAGTGAAAGAACTATGCGGTGTGAAAGATGTGCGCCTTATCACCATAAACTAACGATAGACCATTTTCGGTGAAAGGCTGCTTCCTCCGGGTGAAACTTGGGCTACGAAAGTCTGTATGAGTCCCTTGGCGTTTTTCCGCCTATCAAAAGCTTTGGCTACCGTATGCTGAGCCGCTTCGACTAGCCGTTCTCTCTTTGCGCTGTCTTGCATGAGAGATGCGATCGCTTCCGCGAGGGCCTTCGGGTCTCCGGGTGAGACGAGAAGACCGTTCTTCCCGTCGTCGATAAGTTCTTGGATGCCTGCAAGACGGGTAGAGACGACGGGAGTGCCTGAAGCCATGGCCTCGACCAAAACGTTGGGAATCACGTCACGGTTCCCTTTCCTTGTGATGACCGAAGGGTGAACGAACACATCGGCCTGATGATAGTGCTCGGCCAGTTCGGCCTGGGGCATCGGAGGGGCGATACGCACCCGTTGAGCGAGACCGTTTTCTTCAATCTGCCGAATCAAGAGCTTCCGCTGAGGCCCCTCGCCGATTATCAAACATTCAAATTCGTAGCCTTGGTCCCGCAGCGCCGCGCAAGCGCCGACGAGATGGACAAAGCCTTTGTAGCTCGCCAAAAACCCACAGGCGAGAATCCGCCAGACCGGTTCCGCTCTATCAAGTGAGGGCGCGACGGGCCGGAAACGTTCCAAATCCGTGCCGTGTCGATGAACGAAAATCTTCGAGCGCGCGCTTTCGCCGCCGGCGTCGAGAAGCGCCCGGTGATTGGTCTCGGCGCAGGTTATGACGAATCGCGAGTGCTCGATTTTCTCGCGCAACAGAGATCGGACCATGTAGATGTCGTATGCATGCGAGCTGAAACTGAACGGTATTCCCGTCAATTCGGAGGCGATCCAGGCCGCGGTAGCCGGATAGCTGGCCCATGCCGCGTGGATATGTTGGATCTCTTTGGCCTTTATAAGGCGAGCGAAATAAATGGCCTGCGGGAACAAAACGCAGGTCTTGAGAAGTTCCGTGGGGTGATCGAGCGTCCCCAAGATGCTGGCGAAAAACAGGCGCCAGGTAATCGGCTTGCAAAGCGCTTTGATGTTTTCCCACAGTAGCGAAGGCGAGAGGAAATAGGCTCGGTGGACGCGATTGTTGAATATGTCTATTTCCGGTTGCTGAAATGACCCTTGCTGTCCCTGCAAGGTGAAAATCTCGATGTGGAAGCCGGCACGGTCGAGCTCAACGAAATCCCCCACGGCAAAATTCTGATTCCAGACCGGGAAGCGACTGAAAATCACCGCCAAGCGGGGACCCATGTTGTTCGTCGCGCGCGACATGCTTACGCCCGGAGCGCTTGGTAATTCGCCCTTACAGCGAAGTTACCGTTTAATTCCTCCGCCTGTAGCCTGCCGAGAACGATGGCAAGACCGACGAGGACATAAGTCATGATGTTGAGCCAAAAATCGGCGAAAAGACTAAAAAACAGGAAAGACATCAGGCCGGTTCGCAAACCCCGGGCGATAAAGCGCGCCTCGAGGCTTGTCGATTTGCTTTCCGCCCGCAAGAGATTTTTCAAAGCGAGTCCGAAAAGCAGCAAATACAAGAGCAAGATCGGGACACCGCCCTCAGCGGCGGCCCAGAGGTAGGAATTATGCGGCGGGCCGGCAGCGCCAAACCGCTCGAGTCGAACCCAACGAAAATTGCCAATACCGGCGCCGAGAATTGGATTATCAACAATGATTTTCGATCCATCGCTTAGGGTTTTTAAACGCTTTTCTGTGGAACTCGTTCCTTTCGTCTCGCTCGAGCTCCACAAAGGTATATTGCCCAAGCGCTCTATATGAGTCTCGGACAGGAAGTCGCTGGCGAGAAAAACGACCAGCCCGGTGATGATAACGAGATTCAGTTGCCTTTTGACGCTGAATCGTCCCTCCATCGCGAGCAGACCGCAAACCACGAACAGGTTCAGCAAGCCGCTCCGAGACGCCGTCGTCAGAGCCGCGATGGCCAGCCCGGGAATCGCAGCGGTCAAAAACAAGCTCAGGATTCTGTTGCGAACCACCCGCTTATAGTACCAACTGAGCGCAATCCCAAGCACGCAATAGAAAGCCAGGCGGTTCGCGTTACCGGCCGAGCTAATGCCCCAATCCGCCGCAGCCCGGTAGCCGCCGATACCGAAACCGGCTCCTGTGAATGCGTTCACGACACCGCTGACGCCGCTCAAGAAGATGATCCCAAGAACGGTCCACAAAACCAATTTGACGTCGCGAAGGGTACGGATAAAATTAATAAAAAAGACTAAAAACACAAAACGCGCGGTAACATCGTGCAGCATCCGCCCGGTAGCATCAAATTGAGGGAATGGATTGAATAACTGGCGCTCCACAATGGGGGAGGAGAAATGAAAGAACAGAACGATGACCAAAAAGATCTGAAAAATCCTATCCTTTAAAAACGACAGATTCCTTTCCTGATAAACCTTGATAACCAGGAGCACCGAAAAGAAAAGCCCAAGCAGGTTATTCGGAGTTAACCGACCTGACGTGGGTATCGAGTCTCCATACGTGGCGAAAAAACTTGTCAGAAATAGCAGGATTCCGATTTCCGGTCGCACAAAAATAGCAATCGCGCCCAGGGCCAAAAGGATTGCCAACAGCCCGAAGATCTCGTTGCCTCGTATCGTAAGGAACACCAGGGTTCCCGACAGTAACGCTAGAGGCAATACGGGAAGGAACCGTTCAAAGGTGAACGTTTGTTTTTTTGCCGTCACTTGAGAAGTTGAGGCTTAGACCCCGACCAACCTCAGCCCTTTTTACGGTGTAGGGTGTGGGGTGTAGGGAACTTCCAACATCGAACCGGGAACGTCGAATATTTAAAGATCCCTCACTACGGCAGACTGTGTGAACACTCTGCAAACGTGCTTCGCGACCGGGCTCAGCACGAACGGTTACTCATTGTGATTTTCGAGACTTAGCCGATCGTCCTGAGCAACGTCGAAGGGTGATCGGCTGGGTTTCAGACAGTCTGGCGCAGCGAGAAATTTGCGATGTTTGCGCGTCACCTTGACCTGTTATCCTTGACAGACTACAGAAAGCGCTCCAGAAAGCGCGGCACATAATTTCTCTTCTTATTGAGAACCGTGCCGAGTACGTTTGCGCCGTAGCGCTCAAGTTGCCGCTTTGTTCCGCGCGCTGTCTCCTTCCGTGTCTTACCGGCCTCCACCACAATGATGGTCCCGTCAACTTTGGACCCCAGGAAGCACGAATCCGAGTAGTCTTTTATAGGCGCGCCGTCAAGGATAACGTAGTCGTAGCGCTCGCGGAGCGTTTCGAGGATTGCTTCTATGGCATCCCCGTCAAACAGATATGAGGGCGAAGGGAGAGACCGGCCGGCGCTGATGACCGATAGGTTGGGACTAATGAACCCGGCTGATTGCACCACGTCGTTCAGTCGCGCGTTCCCGGATGCGAGCTCGGTGAATCCCTTAGAGCCTTGATTGAGCCGGTGGGTGCTTAACGGGGAAGGGGTACGTAAATTGGCATCGACCAGGACTACCCGGGCGCGATTCGTCTTGGCCAACACCGATGCCAGAAAGGTCGCAGTCGTCGTGGCTCCCTCTCCATGGTCAGACGCTACCACCAGGAGAGTTTTGATTTTATTTTTCTTGGACCCGGCAAAAAGAGTTCCGCGAAGCTTCTGATATCTTTCTTCGACGTCTGGGCCGGGGGACAACTCAATAGGCGGGGCTTCGTTTCCGTTGGGCTGGCCCTGCGCCGCCGACTCGATCGGTGGCGCTTCGGAACCATTGTTTTTGGTCGTTTCCTTTTGGGATTCCGTTCGCCTAAAAATGTCGTAAGTTCTACTCATTTGATTTCCTCGAACCTCCTCTCACGAAGCGCGGTCCGCCCCATCCCTACTTACCAACGCTGATCTCTGACTTCCGATCTCTGACTTCTGACTTCTGACCTCTTCCCTCTGACCTCTGACTTCTGACCTCTTCCCTTTAACCTCTGCTCTCCCCCATCTGCTCTCTGCCCTTTGCTCTCCGCCCTCTGCGCTTAGCGACTGCCATCCAGGTCGCCGATGACTTTGGACATCCTACTTTGAAAACCCGTTCTCAATAGCTCATTGAGAATCTCGCTGCCAACCAGCTCGACCAGGCGCTCGAGACTTCGCTTCGGCAGGGTTGTGGAGGAGTAACCGAGCGCGACGAGCCCGTCTCGGATCACTAGCCGCGCCATAGGGCCCATGGCGTCAGTGAGCGCGCTGTTCAGAACATCCAGAAATTCTGTTGGCGCGGCCTCCGACAAGACATCGTTGGAGACTCTCTCGATCAGCCCTAACCGGTCAAGCCGGAGCAAGACTTTAGCCGTGGAAAGATAAGGAAGACCCAGGCTCTGGGAGATACCCTTCACGTCTCGGCAGCCATCAATCTTATTGAGGAACCGCGAATCGAGAACCGAAAGCGTTATCGGGCTATCACCGTTCGCTTTAAGATCCATCACCCGAAAAACCGCCGTTTCCGGCGGCATCAGCTCGATGCCCGTTTCACTTTCGGCGGACCGCGGTTTTCCATCGTGGAGAAGTTCACCCGCAGCGTTTTGGTTTACGGCGCCGCTATTCGCGTCGCCGTTAAGGCCGTTGCCCGGCTCTGAATATACGTCGCCATCTTTGCCTTCTTCGATTGTTGCCTCGGCCGGTGATTCCATTGCTCGATCGCGCCCGCGTTCAGCTCCTGGTTGAGAATCATCGGCAAGTTTATCGGAGCCCCCGGTTACAGAGGCGACCGCTATCGCCTGCTCCCGTTTTCGTGCTCCCGTTGCTTTTACGTCGATCCTCATCGGCCTTTCATCAAGAACGTTGTCGGCCGTTGAATGCATTTCGTGATCGGCGCGCTTTTCGGCTTCCGCCTCAAACGCTGCCTCTTTCAGCTCAATAGGCCTCCGTTCCATTCCTGACTCCAGATCATGGGCAACTTCGTCGATCACCTCGGCAGAAACAACATGTTGTAAGTTGCCATAAGCGATTAGCAGAGCGTTGTCGCACATGACATTGACGACCCGGGGAATCCCGTGTGAATAAAACGCAACCTTCCGAATAGCCTCAGGGGAAAATAGCGCGTCCCGTTTACAACCCACCGCCCTGAGCCGGTAATTAATAAACGGGCCCACCTCTTTTTCCTTGAGACTTTCAAGCCGGCAGTAAATCGGAATGCGTTGTCTCAGTTGACGCAGTTCCGGTTGGTCCAGCTTCGTCTTAAGCTCTGGTT
>JBOHVS010000062.1:0-17664 GCA_050735975.1 Binatia bacterium
GCGTTGGCGATCCAAGCGGCCAAGGAATCCTTGGATCTGAACGCGATCTTTCGCGAAGGGATTGCTAAGGCGCAGGAAAAGCTCGTCTGTAATTGAAGTGCAGTTCCTGCAAAAGGAGGGCATCGTATGAAGAAAGCATGGAGGTTGATTCATTACGCTCACAAACCTCTTGCCGGTCTCCTTCTCGGAGGCTGGTTTGCCTGCATTGGAACCGCTTACTCCGCCAGCGTGGAGATGGCCAAGACGGAAGGCGAGCTTGTCTGGTGGACGACGATAGCGCAAGACCAATCGCAAAAAATTATCGAGGCCTTCATGAAGAAATATCCCTTCATTAAGGCAAACTACTGGCGCAGCGGGTCGAACGGCGTCCACAACAAGATTGTAACGGAAGCGCGAGTCAACCGGCATTCCTGGGACGTTGTCACTTATGGCGCCGAGTTCGTTACAGAATTGAGACAAAAAAATCTCCTCGCCGCGTATGATTCGCCTGAGCGCAAACACTATAGCGACGACTTGAAGGATGATAACGGCCACTGGACGGCGATCTACGCTCTTCCGATCGGCCTGGGTTATAACACGAACCTGGTCAAAAAAGAGGAGGTTCCGACGAGCTACGACGAGCTGTTGAAAACAAAGAAAAAAGGCTGGAAGATTTCGATTGACAATGAAGGAGAAAGCCTCTTGATGGGTCTGATGCAAGCTTGGGGCCGCGAGCGAGCCATCCAGTATCTGGAGAAGCTTGCGACCCAAGATCTCGTTCCCGGTCGAGGCAACACCCGGCGGGCTCAAGCGGTCGCGGCCGGCGAGTTTCCCTTGCTGATCGCCTATACCCATAGCATCGAATGGTTCAAGTTACAGGGCGCGCCCGTCGACTGGGTCAATTTGGACCCCGCCGTGATACAAATCAACCCTGTCATGCTTTCCGCTCATGCGGCACACCCGAATTCCGGGAAGCTTTTTATCGATTTTATCCTATCCAAAGAAGGACAAACTCTGCTGCAGAGTTTTCATCGGGTAACTACCCGAGATGACGTTAAACCGAAACCGGCGCGCTTATTCGAAGGGTTTAAGCGTATTGTGCTTCATCCTGAGGATCCTAAAATTCTTGCGGAAGGCGCCAAGCTGTACAGAAAGATTTTTGGACTTCAATAAGCAGTCCGGGCCGTTCATTTCAGAAGAGGAGGGCATGATGAGTCTATGGCCCAAAACGAGAGATGAGCTAAACGCAATCGTTAATCGCCATTTCGATACGCCGGAGTACAAGCAATTTTTTTCAGTGAAGCTCACACCGGCGCGCCAGGCAATTCTCGATCTTCACTATCCGCACTACATCAAGAGCAGGCGCGATTGCTGGGGCGCAGCGGCCGTCAAAGCGCCGCTCGATGTTAAGCGCGCGATCTGGGAGCATGAAAAGGACGAGCTGATCTACGATGAGCGTATGGGCTCAGCCCACTTGACCGATGACCAGATGGCGGCGGCAACCGCGGAATCCAATTTGCTGCCGGGCTCGCGCGCCGCGATTTTTGCTTGGATGTATCTCTCGACGACCCGGCCGTGGATCGAAGCGTTAACTGTGAATCACATTACCGAAAGAAAAAACAACCCGGCGATCGTCAAGGGCGGGGGGTTTACGCAGCGATATGCGCACAAAAAGGTCGCCGACTTAGGCGGCACGATTGAGACCCTCGATATCAACACTAGGGTACATATGGTCGCTGATGAGGACCATTCCGACATGTTCGAGCCGATCTACGACCGTTACATCATCGACGAAGCGACCGCGCAAGCCGTAATTCGCGCGGCGCAGGACAGCCTCGCCCTCGACCGGGCTTATCGCAGCGCGCTGGCAACAGCAATGGTAAGAATTCCCGAGTCTCAGGCCGCGTAGCATTAACTGCTGCGAACAATTTCGAGTTCCAAAACCTTTGCGGTCTTGGCGCGATGAAAAACAGGGAGCGCATCGGAGGACACTCGCGCGAAGGGCGCGAAGCTCGCCAAGGCGACGTAAGAAGTCAACATGGCAAATCAATTTACTGTCCTTGCTAAAAACGGCATGGTTGCTTCGAGTCAGCCGCTGGCGACGCTCGCGGGCGTGCGCGCGCTGATGGATGGCGGCAACGCCATCGATGCGGCGGTCGCAACGGCGGCGGTGTTGGGAGTCATCGAGCCGATGTCCATCGGCGTCGGCGGTGATGCCTTCGCAATCTTCTACAGCGCCAAAGAGAAGAGAATAAGAGCTTTGGATGCCAGCGGCCGGTCGCCGTATGGGGCGAGCCTCGAGTTTTGCCGCAAGAACGGGTTTCAGGAAATGCCCCAGAGGGGGATTCATTCCGTCACTGTGCCGGGCGCCGTGCATGGTTGGTCAATACTCTTGAAGGACTACGGCGCGATGAAACTGGGCGAGCTTTTGCAGCCCGCAATTCGACACGCCGAAGAAGGCTTTCCGGTTGGAGAGCTCACGGCGGAGTCGTGGCGCGAGTCCGAAACGAGATTGAAAACCGATGAAGGCGGAGCGCAAAGCTATCTCGTCAACGGCCGGGCTCCTCGCGCGGGCGAAATTTTTAGAAACCCGCGGATGGCGAAAACGTTGCGACGAATCGCCGACGAAGGCGCGGATGTCTTCTACAAGGGCGACCTCGCGGCAAAAATCGTTCGCTGTTCGGAGAAAAACGGCGGACTGTTCTCGCTCAAGGACTTCGCCGATCATTCGTCAGATTGGGTCGAGCCCATCGCCGCCAATTACCGAGGCTACGATATCTACGAGTTGCCCCCTACGACCCAAGGCTTCGTCGCTTTGGAGATGCTGAAAATTTTAGAGGGATTTGATCTGGCAGATATGGGACGATTCGGTCCGGAAACGCTTCACCTTATGATCGAAGCGAAAAAGCTCGCTTTTCTGGACCGTGATCAGCATCTCGCGGACCGTGACTTTATGAAAGTGCGAGTAAATGATCTTTTCTCGCCTGAACGCGTCGAGGTATTGCGGGCAAGGATTCGTTTAGATCAAGCGGCCGGTGAATTTGCGGCCGCACCGCTCCATGCCGACACCGAATACGTTTCGGCCGCTGACAACCAGGGCAACCTCGTATCTTTTATTCAGAGTAATTTCATGGGTTTCGGCTCGGGCGTCGTCGAGCCCGAGACTGGCATTATCTTGCAGAACCGCGGGCACTTGTTTTCTGTGGACGAAGGTCATCCGAATTGCATCGGGCCGCACAAGCGCTGTGTTCACACCCTCATGCCCGGTCTGATCATGCGAGACGGCCAACCGTATGCCGCGCTTGGTTTAAAAGGCGGACATGTCCAGCCACAGGTACAGACGCAGATGATCGTGAACCTGATCGACTTCGGCATGACGGTTCAAGAAGCCATCTCCATGCCGCGCTTCAATCATCTGGAAGGATTAAAAGTGGGACTGGAGCCAGGTATCCCCGAGGGTGCGATTCAAGAGCTGAAGCGAAGGGGACACGAGATTGTGGCTGGCACGCCGGAGAGCTTCGGCGGCGCGCACGCCGTTCTGATCCATCCCGAATCTGGAGCCTTCGTCGGCGGCTCCGACCCGCGCAAAGGCGGCTGCGCTCTTGGATTCTGATACAACACTGAAGTGAGTCAACTCTGCTTCATGGTATAGTGGCGAGGGTAAGCACGCTGAGGAGACGGGTATGGGTTATTTCAAGGATCTAAGAGAACACATCGCGGCACTGGATAAGAACGGTCTATTGGTCAAAATCGATGAGTCGATCAACAAGGATACGGAGTTGATGCCGCTCGTGCGCTGGCAGTTTCGCGGACTTGCGGAGGATGAGCGACGCGCGTTCATGTTTACGAATGTGACTGACGCCAAGGGCAGAAAATACGACATCCCCGTTGTTGTGGGCACTCTGGCCGCGTCGCGGCAGATCTACGGCTTTGGTCTTCAATGCAAACCGGAAGAAATCGTTGAGCGTTGGGACCAGGCTCAGAGGCAACCGATTCCGCCAATGATCGTCGAAAATGCCCCGGTTCATGAAGAGGTCCATACGGGTTCATCGCTGATGGAAAAAGGAGGTTTGGGCGAGTTTCCGATACCCATCTCCACTCCAGGCTACGACTGCGCGCCGTTTACGACCGCGTCGCACTGGTTCACCAAAGATCCTGAAAGTGGAAGAATCAACATTGGCAACTACCGCGGGCAAATCAAAAGCCCCACGAGGACAGGTATTTTCTTAAGCTCCAGCAATCACGGCGGTTATCACTGGCGCAAATGCCAGGAGAAGGGGATTCCGCTGCAAGCCGCGCTGGTGATCGGCGCCCCGCCGCCGGTGGCGTACACCGCGCCCGCGCGCATTCCATTCAGCGTCAGCGAGCTCGACGTTGCCGGCGGGTTGGCGGGAGCGCCTATTGAGGTCGTGCGCTGCAAGACCAGCGATCTGCTCGTGCCCGCCAACGCCGAGATCGTCATCGAAGGGGAAATATCGACGGAGTTTCTGGAGCCCGAGGCCCCGTTCGGTGAGTCGACCGGTTATGTCGCCGACAAACTGCTCAACCCCTACTTCGAGGTCAAGTGCATCACCCACAGAAAGAATCCAATCTTTGCCACCATTATCAGCCAGATGCCGCCGAGCGAGTCGAGCGTCATGCGCCAGGTCGCGGCCGAGGGAAACTATCTGCGCTTTCTGAGAGACCAGTGCAACATTCCAGGTATCGCCGAGGTCGCGTTTCACAGTATTGCCGTGCGGCAGATTTGCGTCATCCGAATGAAGAAGATCAACCAGGCCCACGTCTGGCAGGCGCTGCACAGCATGGTGGGCTATCATCCCGCCACCGGCAAAATGGTGATCGCCGTCGATGAAGACATCAACGCGCGCAACTTGGATTCGCTCTTCTGGGCCCTGGCGTTTCGCATGCAGCCGCATCGCGACGTGTTAATCATCCGCAATCGTACTCCACAGATGGACCCGTCGGCGCAGCCTCCGGGCAAGGAACTGGAAAACTCGTTGGACGAGATGTATGGCTGCTCGGCCATGCTGATCGATGCGACGCGCAAATGGGATTACCCGCCGGTTTCGTTGCCGAAGAAGGAATTTATGGAACGCGCCCGCCAGCTCTGGGAGCGCCTCGAACTGCCGAAGCTCAAACCGCAGGACCCGTGGTACGGCTACAATCTTGGTTTGTGGTCGAGCGAAGACGAGGAGGAGGCGGAGCTCGCACTGAAAGGCGAGCATTATCGAACGGGCGAGAAGAGAGCGCAGCAGCGGGTCTCGGCGAGAAAGAAATAGTGGCGGCTACCAAGACCATCTACGTCGATATGGATGATGTGCTGTGCGAAACCGCACGAGGATGTCTGGCCATTATCGAGCGTAAATTCGGCAAACAGATCGCTTACGAATGCTTAACGAGTTTCGATCTTGGGCAGGCGTGTGACCTGGGGATCGAGGAAACCGCCGCGCTCTACCACATCGTGCATCATCCGGATGAGCTTCTGAAACTCGAACCCATTCAGGGAGCAATACCGATACTAAAGCAGTGGATTGCGGCGGGATTTGAGATTGCAATCGTGACCGGCCGGCCGCCGGCAACCTATGAACCCTCGCTCCAATGGCTGAAGCGTCACGAGGTGCCGTACCATGCATTCACTATGGTTGATAAATACGCGCGGTTCGACACCGAAAACACGATTGCAATTACGCTGGCGCAATTGACCGACCATCAATTTTACTTTGCGGTCGAGGATTCGCCCATAATCGCCCGGTTCCTGGCTGAGCGAATGAACGTTCCCGTGAAGCTCTTCGATCGCCCGTGGAATCGAGCGGCCGCCGAGCATCCTATGATTACCCGGTACAACCACTGGCACGAGATTGCAGAAGCGTTACTGAACGGACGCATTTCCGGACCCGCGGCGCGCAATAGAGACCGCCGGAAAGAACGATAGCGATCTTTATTCAGATCGCCCGGACCGGGTGGTGGCCGACAAGGCACCGGCTTATTGACCGCGCTTGGAAGGACTCCCCCTTGGTTCTGAGGAACGCAAACTGTCAAGATACTTATGAACTCCTTAATAGTTCCAATCCGCCTTTGTCGAGGCCCATAAGCGACAGGAAAAATATGGGGACTGGAGTGGTTGTTCGCTACGTTAAGCAGGAGGATTGGTCAGAATGGCTGCGGATGCGGCGGGCACTCTGGCCGCGTTGCTCTAGGGAGAGGCACGAGTCGGAGATGTCGGCCATGCTTCAGGATCAGGCACCAACAGCCGTGTTCGTGAGCCGGCGCGGCGAGAGTGCGCTGTGTGGTTTTATCGAGTTAGCCATTCGTCCTTTTGCTGAAGGCTGCCAAACCGGCCCGGTCGGTTATATCGAGGGCTGGTACGTCGATCCCGACTTTCGGTGGAGAGGCATTGGAAGATCATTGGTCGCCGCGGCCGAACAGTGGGCGCGCTCTAAAGGGTGCAAAGAAATGGCTTCGGACACTGAGGTTAGCAACCTCGACAGCGAGGAAGCGCACCGAAGGCTGGGGTATACGGAATGCAGCCGGCTGGTTCATTTTAAAAAGGATCTCTAACACGAGTTGCTACGTTTCTTCATCTCCTCGCCGGACGATTTTCCCGCTTACTGCGCCATCGCCTTGCGTGCTTCGGCGGAGAGCAGCGACCAGATTTCGTGTTTGAATTTCAAGAAGCTGGGATCCTCTTTGATTTCCAGCGTCCGCGGCGTAGGTAAGGGAATGTCGATCTCCTTCATCACCCGGCCCGGCCGAAAGCTGAAGACGAAAACCTTGTCCGCGAGAAAGACCGCTTCCTCGATGTCATGGGTCACGAAGATGACGATCTTGCCGGAGCGCTTCCAATCGACCATCTTCTGAAGCTCTTCCTGCATGAGCTGGCGGGTTTGAGCGTCGAGGGAACCGAAAGGTTCATCCATGAGCAGGATGTCGGGATTGACCGCAAGGGCCCGGGCCAGATTGACCCGTTGTTGCATTCCCCCGGAAAGCTCATGGGGGTAGTGTCTCTCAAACCCTTTCAAGCCCACGATCTGGATGTACCGGTCGCAGATCTCTCTCTTCTCTTTCTCGGCGATGCTTCTATGATTTTCGATTCCGAATTTGATGTTATCCACCACGTTTCTCCAGGGAAGGAGAAGGGGCTGTTGAAAGACAACGGCTTTGTCGGGCGTAGGGCCCTTGACGGGCTTGCCGTTCAGGTGGATTGCGCCTTCCGAGTGAGGAATGAGCCCGTGGATCATGTGGAGCAGCGTTGTTTTGCCGCAACCGCTCGGCCCCACGAAAGAATAGAAGGTCCCGGCCTCAAGCGTCATGTTCACGCCGCTCAGGGCATGGACGACCTCGCCGGTCGGCTTGTAATACGTTTTCCCGACTCCTTCTACCAGAATTGTCGATCCCATCTCTATTCCTGCAGGCTCGTGTCGCGCCACGACGCCATGCGCCTCTCAACCACCAGGATCACGTGATTCAAGATAACCCCGGTTCCCGCCAGTATCGTCGCGCAGGAAATCATGAGCGGCATATTGTAGGTGTCCAGTGCCTTGAACAGGAGCCAGCCCAGGCCTTCGCTGGAGCCGAAGTATTCCGCCACGACGACTGCCACGATCGCCCGCGACGTGGCGAGCCTGAGTCCGGTGACGATATAGGGAAGCGATCCCGGCACGATGATCTTAAGCAGAACCTGGCTTTGGGGAATACAAAAGGCCGCCCCCAGCATGCGGAATTCGTGCCCCACATTGATAACGCCGGTGTAGCTGTTGAGGATAATATCGATCACGGCGATAATGAGCACGATGACGATCTTCGGCGTTAGTTCGATGCCGAACCAGATGATGATGAGGGGCGCCAAAGCCACCGTCGGGGTGGCGTAAAGCCCGCCCAGCCACGGATCCAAAAACTCGCGCACCAGCCGGCTCATCCCGAAGGCCATGCCGAGCGTGATGCCGGTGACAGCCGCGATCCCATAGCCCAAGAGAAACTCGGTGCCGCTCGCCTTGAGGTGAGGATAGATGCTTCCGTTCCAGAACAGATCGGCGGTCGTCTTGACGACCCTCCAGGGGCCGACGAAAAAGAATTCATTAGCGATCGCGCGGTCGATTAAGTCCCACAGCACGAGGACGACCAGGACGCCGGCGAATCCGTTAATGAATCGGCGGCGCTCTCGGTAAAGCCGGATCAACGAACCCATGCTCTGAGAGTTACACCGCTGTGAGCGACTGCTTGTAAGGCGTCGCCCAGCGCTCGATCATTTTGAGGGCTTCATTGCCGAGGACCCCCCACAGAGTCAACATAGAAATCCCCACCATCATTTTGGGCACGTCCATCACCTGAGTCGCATGAACAATCATGTATCCCAATCCGGCCTCGGAGCCGAACATCTCCGCCACCATGATGGTGACCACGGCGCGGGAATATCCCAGTCGCAGACCGGCGATGAGAAAGGGAAGAGAGCCGGGAACGATGATGTTTACGAACATTCTCCACGCGGAAACGTTAAACGCCCTTCCCAGCATGCGGAACTCGCCCTGGACGTTGCGGATTCCCGCGGTCGTGTTGATCGCGACCGGGAAGAAGGCAGCGATGAAAATTACGGCTACCTTGGAGGCAACTCCCAACCCCAGCCAGACGATGAAAAGCGGAGCAACCACCGGACGAGGAGTCGCATAGAGCCCGATGAGAATCGGCGAAAACATCTCGTCCAGCGTGCGGCTGAACGCGATCGCCCCTCCCGCAGCCACGCCGATGACTCCCGCCAGCGCAAAACCGTAAAGCCCCTCGATCGCGCTGTACCGCAGATGGATCCAGATCTCTCCCTCGCGGACCATTCGGATGAGTTCGATGACAACCTCATCCGGCCCGGTAAAGAAGTTCTTGTCGTTAAACAACCGGTCGATGATCTCCCAGGTTGCAAGGCCCAAGACTACGGACAGAAGACCGTTGATGAAGAGGCGATGACGGCTGTAGGTGCCCTTGAGGAGGCTGCGGCCCGCCGCCGGGGCGGTCTCTGATTTCAATGGAGGCAATGTCATTGGGCACGGAGACGGGTCGAGCTCCGATGTCGTCCCGGGAAAGTTCTCAGGCGGAAGATTTCCGGGCAGGCCCCGCCCAAGTCAGGTTAGCTACCATATTTCTTCTTGAACCACTCGAAGCCGCGCTTGTAGAGATCCGTCAGGGAGAACTCGCTCGTGGGCGGCACCTTCATGTCGGGATCAATGGCCTTGGACCACTTGGCCGACTTGATGTACTCCTGAACGCCCTTCTCTGTGTACTGGCAGTACCTTGGCACCGATTTCTCCTGCACCACGCCGATGTCGTACACCTGGCTGGCAATCTCCGGCGTATTTTTCATCTGCTTCACGAAGACTTCGATGGTGCCTTCGCGGTTGCGATTGATATAGTCACACGCGCGGATAAGGGTCCCAACGATCTCGACGGCCTTCCGGGAGTTTTGCTCGACCCAATTCCTGTTCATCGCGATTTGCATCATCAGGAATTCATCGAAGACCTCGCTCGAGCTGCCGAGCACATTGAGTCCCTGCTCCTTCGCCCTCAGCATATTGCCCAGGTCCAAAGCGCCCACGTGTACCCTGCCGGATTTCACGGCGGCCAGTCGGCCGGTGGAGCCGCCCACTTTGACCAGGCGAGGGTTCTTGATGCCGTGTTTTTCCAGGAGAGACAGCGAGACGAAGACATTGGCCGAGGTGGGCGAGCTGATTCCAACCAGCACGTCGTCACGGGGCAAATCTTTATAAGAGCGCGTTTGGGGACCCGCGATGAGATAGTATGGAAGCTTGTTCAGCGTCGAGGCTACGAGCCTGATGTTGCTTTTGGGTTTTATGGCCTGGGGGATATTGTCGTCGGTATTAAAAAAGGGCAGATCTCCGTTCTCCAGAGCCAAGACGGCAGCCGCCTCTCCTCCTGATACTGAGTAGATGGTCGCATCGTAGCCGATCTCCTTGAACCACCCGCGGTAAATAGCGACGTTTTCGACAATGGAGGTGATGGAGGCCGGAGACGCGACCGGAATGCGCAGCTTCTCCTGCGCTATGAGGAACGAGGGGCCGAAGAACGATCCAAAAAGAGCCGCGGAAATCAGAATCCCGATCCATTTCATGATCCTTCTCCTTTTCTAGGGCCGGTTAGGTGAGTTTATTTGCTCTTGCTGCGACAGCGTTTCGCTAAACCGCCTCTTATCGCTTGTTCCAGGGGCTGTCAAGGTTCCCAACAGGAAAACCCGGACTCACAATCATTTATTCTTGAAAACGTCGGCCCATTTTGGGCTAAGAGCGGTTTTTATCCAAGCCAGGGGGACAACGAGACTGGAAAAAAGTACCGAAAAAAATGACGGTCCTTTCGCCGCGAAACTCGGCGTAGCTCAGGCTGTGCCGGTCTGTTTTCGGCGAAAATCCGGAGTCAAAATTGTAAAGATTTAATCTTTTCTCTTTGAGATGGGACCCACGAACTCGATAAGAATAGGGACGCCGTCGACTTCGTCGGGCAAGCGGACGCCCTCGCCTGGCGAATCGCTCAGATTAACCTTTACGCCATAACCGTGGCCAACCCGGGTGATACCGACCCCGTTCACGTGAACCAGATTGGCAAAGAGTGAAAGGGCCTTGGTTTTCGCAGCCCGCGCCCGGCCGATATCAGTTCCCTGAGTCATTGTGGAATCATGCTATCAGATCGACACGCAGCCCTTCAAGCACCTTGGCGATCGGATTGGCGTAAGTGAAGCCCTTGCCATTCGCGCCGCCTTGATCGCCTCCGGCGAAGAGCAGAGCAACCGCCTGACGATCGTCATCCACTATGAGCGAACCGCTATCGCCGCCCTGGCTGAAAGGTCCGGCATCCGCGCCTTCGATCTCAATCTGATCGTCAAATCGCAGATTACCGATGTCATAAGCAACCACTACATTATCCAGCTCAAAAGCCGTAACACGTCCACGCGTAACTCCGGTTGTGCGGCCGACTTTGTGGACTCCATCGCCGATATCCAAGATGGAATTCCGCACGCCACGGAGTTTCCCAACGCCTCGTAACGTTTCACTGTCAAACTCGATATTGTTCCGTATCCTGCCGAGCGCGGCATCCACAAGGTTCGCGCCGGCACGATTTAGCTTTACGAAACGATCCAGAGCGCCGATAGTGTCCCTCCCTCGCTTGCCGCCATCGATCGCTCCCTGTTGCAGAATTGCATCGCCTTTTTTGCCCTTGTTCTCGTCGGCTAGGACGTGGTTGTTCGAAAGTATTCTCACGGCCCCTTCCTTACGCGTTACAAAGCAGCCGAGAGTACCGGCGGTAATCCGGAAGTGCCCGACCGAGACACCGATGAGAAGCGGCCGCTGGCGGGATCGATGCCACGCGGGCGATCTTTTCACCAGCCGGCCGATGTAGCGTATATCCACTTCGCCCTTGGCTTGCTGCGTTATCTTTTCCACTTCCCGGCCGTCTTCGAGGGACCGATTTTGTACACGAACAGCCAGGCGAAAATCGTTTACACCTTTACGGCTGACGCCCAAAGCAATCGTGCGCCGTATAGCATCCACATCAGCAACAGCTCGCGCGCCGGGCGCAAGGACCGAAACGATCCGCCGGTTTGCCATCAACGGCTTCAATTGCCGCCTTACAAGCATAGCTTTCAATTCACGCGCCGAATCGAGAACCATGACAGTCCTCCCCAACCCGCTATCTTCCAACCCGATAAATGGATGGACACTTAGTACAACGGCGGAGAAGCTGTCAAGAAGAACCCCGGAGATCGCTGGTAAGTGTCTAATATCGATTGCCGCGGCAGATTGTATAGAAGTAAAAGCCAATGGTAGACCCGGGTCTGCCCCTTACAAGCTGGAAAGCCGGGAGCGGAAGATACCGGAAGCACCGTGCGTCTTTCCGAGGTTGATGTCTGCCGGTCCTTTTTGTACCATGCCTCATGGATCTACATAGAGATCCAGCAACATGTTCTGGCCTCTGCACTTCGAAGTCCATCAAGATTCAAGACCTTACCCTTTCATGACTTCGCTCCGTAGCCCGGTTTACCTTTAAGTGAAGCAAGATGGCTGGTTTAACATTTGTCTTTAACAATCCCAGGGTCGAGCGCATCGTTTCCGGCCGAGGGTCGATTGGAAAAGTGGCCGAAGAGATCGACAGGGTTGGCGGAACACGCGCATTGGTTGTGATCTCGCCGTCGGTCTCCAGGACGTTCTTGCTGGATTGGATCAAGTCGGGTCTCGGAGCGAAGTGCGTGGCGATCTTCGACCAGGTCAAGCCGCATTCGCCAACGGACTCGATTGAGAAAGCGGTCGAGCGCGCGCGCGACGCGCAAATCGACGTGCTGGTGAGTGTAGGCGGGGGGAGCGCCATCGATACCGCGAAGGGCGTCGCGGCTTTGCTTGCCGAAGGCGGCTCGTTGCCGCGCTTCGGCGTTCGCTTCACGCCACCGAATAAGAAAGAAGTCCCGCTCATGCCCGCGCCGAAGATGCCGCATATCGCGATCCCAACGACCTTCTCGGGTGGGGAGTACAGCTATTCGGCGGGTATCAGCGAAGGCGGAAAGAAATATATCGTCGCCGATCCCAAGCTTGCTCCCCGCACGGTTCTTCTCGACCCCGAGGCGGCGGCGACCGCGCCGGGAAGATTGCTCGCAGCCTCCGGGATGAATGCGCTGGCGCACTGCGTCGAGGCCGTGTACTCCACCGAAACGCAGCCGCTCACGGAAGCTTACTGTCTTACGGCTGTCGGGTTGATCGCGCGCTACTTGCCGCGAGCAGTGGAGAATTCACAGGATCTTGAAGCGTTAAGTTCCGTTCAAGTGGCAGCCTGTCTTTCCGGCATGGGAGTCTACAGCGCGTGGACCGGCATTCATCACGCAATCGTTCACGTCGTCGGCGGCCGCTACAAAGCGCCGCACGCTGAGATCCATGCTCTAATGCTTCCGTACGCAATGCGCTGGAACCTCGATGCTACGATTCAAGCGCATGCGCGTATGGCGCGAGAGATCGGCATCGACGCCGGCAACGAAAACGATCTGGCCGCGGCAGTTCCTGAACATGTTTTTGGCATGAACCAGCGGATGGGACTGCCGCTAAAGCTGCGTGACTTAGGCGTGCCGCGCGATGGTCTAAAACAGCTCGCCATCGATGCCTTGGATGATTACAGCATTAACACCAACCCCAAGCCCGTGCACGCCGCGGAGCAAGTTCTGGAAGTGTTAGAGCTAGCTTGGTGATTTTCGCTTCCGCCGTCAATCATGATTCCCCGAGACGCCTTCACTGTTGTTGATCGATTCGCGCGTGAGCAAGAGATCGACCAGATGCTTATCGATCTGCTGCGTTATCCCTCACCGCAGACCGAACGGCTTGAATCGGATCCTCAGCTCAAAAAATTTATCGCCAAAATGGTCGCGCCGCGTTTGGCGGAGTTGACGGGAAGCGCCGGCGCGATCGATGCCATGGGCAATTTGATCTGGCGGCTCGGCGGCGCGAGCGCCGGCGGATTTCTTCTCATGGGCTACGCTATGACGTTTCCGGCGGCTTCGATGAAACAACCGTTCTCCGGCGCGCTGGTGGAGGGTAAGGCATTCGGGGTCGCGGCTCACTGCGCTTTGGGTCGAGGCGCGTGCGAACAAAAGGGAGCGCTGGCCGGGATGATCTACGCGGCAGTGATCGTGGCTCGCGCCAAATTAGCTTTGCGGGGGCCGCTGATTTTGGCGGTGAGCTTGGCCGGGGAGACCGGCCGTCACGATGCGGCAAGGTTTATTTTGGAAAACGACGCGATCAGCGCGCGGTCAGCCATCATTGGCCTGGGGACCGGCAACCGAATCTGCCTCGGCAACAAGGGCCGGATCGACGTCGAGATCATCGTGCGCGGTAAGTCGGCTCACAGCAGCATGCCTTGGAAAGGCGTCAATGCCCTGGACGGTTTTCGCCGGGTGATGGAACGTTTGGATCGACTGCCGCTAGGGGCCGGCCATCATGGTCTCGGTAGCGCCACGCTCGCAGTGACGCAAGTCAGAAGCGGACCGGACATGAGCCATACGATTCCGGATGTTTGTCGTGTGGTGCTGGATCGAAGGCTTTTGCCTGGTGAAGACCCTGATTCTGCGTTTCGTGATATCCAGGACGCGCTCAAAGAAGTGACCGGCTGGTCTATCGAGACCACACGCGGCGCTTTCATGTATCCATCGGAGGTTGCAAAAGATTGCGCGCTGGCGGCGGCGACCGGCGCCGCCAGCGGCGAGTTAACCAAGAGGCAAGCTGAGTTGTTCTATTCGCCCGCCGCCTTGGACGCCGGTTTTCTCAATCGCAATGGCCTTGAGACGATCATGTTCGGCCCCGGCGATCTGCGCTTCGCGCACACGGACCAAGAAGCCGTCTCGCTACAAGAGGTTCGCGATGCGGCGAAGATTTATGCTGCCACCGCGCTGCAGTTATTGGCGTAACCGAAACATTGATTCTATTCACCTTCATCCCAAAGACATAAGGCTATTCCTCCCCCCGTCCGTCCCGGTCACTAATCCTGTCAAAGTTCCTAAATGGTCTTTGCAGATCCCACGTTGACAGTGAAGCGGTTCATAAAATACTGTGCACTGAGGGATTGATACCGCCGACTTGAGAAACGCAAGCCTTCGGGGCGAGTGAGGAAAAGAAAACATGGCAGATAAAGTACTCGTGGTGCAGGGTGGAAAACTGATCGATGGCACCGGCCGGCCACCGGTCGAGAATTCCGTCATCGTTATCCAGGCAGGCAAGTTCCACGCAGTCGGCAGGAGCGGCGAAGTCTCTATTCCTGCCGGCGCGCAGGTGATCGATGTCAAGGGCAAGACCGTCCTGCCGGGCTTTATCGATGGTCATGGTCACCTGGAGGATTTCCATGGAGAGCTTTATCTCCATCTGGGAATCACGACCTGCGCCTCGATCGAACTCTACCAGGATGGCCCATGGACCCTTGCTCAAAAACAGGGCACCGATCTGGGTAAAATTCGTGGGCCGCGGATCTGGATGTCAGGCCGGGCGATCGGCGGCGTTGGCACCGGGCACGACGCATTTGGCTCGAGAACGGCCCGCGACAACATCATCGTCACAACGCCGGAAGAGGCGCGCAAAGCGGTGCAGCGGAAACACGAATTCGGCTGCGACATCCTCAAAGTCAATGAGTTTCTTTCTTTGGACTTGGTGAAAGTCGCCGTCGACGAAGCTCACCGGCTGGACATGTCGGTAGCCGCCCATAGTTGGGACGTCGTCGGCTCTGTCAAGGCGGGCGTTGACTCAATCGAGCACATCTGGTCGGTCGGCTACAGCTCCATCCCTTATGCCCCTGCCAGGCGCAAGCTGGCCGAGGATCGGCTGGGGGGGAAGATCGAACAGGAACTCGCCGGCTCTTATTACCAAACCGAAAATTTCGACGAGGTGATCGGCGCAATGGTGGAGCGCCGCGTCGCGTGGACCCCGACCATTGCCAAATGGTTGCGTCCCCTGTCGCCGAGCGCCAAGCGCTTTAGAGAGAGGGAAAACCAAATCCTGAACGATCCCAATGCCGGTCTCCCCGCTGCGGTTCGTACCGTGACCGACAACGCCTATGACAAATTGCTCAAGCGCTACACGCCCGCGGAGCTCGAGCGCGCCAAAATCGGCTATGAAAAAGCCAATGAATTCATCCGGCGTTTTGTCCAGGCCGGCGGCATGCTGAAGGAGGGCTCGGACCCGCCCCGCGGCATGGCGGCGTTGCTGATGCATCAGGCCCTGGCGATGGACGTCGAGGCCGGTGTGCCGCCGATGACGGCTATCCAGGCTGCCACCCTCAACGTCGCCAGGACTTTCAGGAAGGACAAGGACTACGGCAGCGTCGAGCGCGGCAAGGTCGCAGACCTGTCCATCGTCGAGGGGGACCCGTTGCAAGACATCTGGATGACGCAAAACGTCAAGACGGTCATCATGGACGGGAAGGTCATCGATATCGGATTCCAAAAATACAAGAATCCGATTCCGTCATTCTATTCCTACCAGAGCTTGCCGCTCGATCTCGAAATATCGCCCCTCTTTCTCATCGAGGGGTCCGGTCCCACGACATTGAAGGTACGCGGACAGGGAGGGATGTGGCCATTCCACCGTGTCATGCTGAACGGCGAGCCGCTACCGACCAGCTTTGCCTCGAAGGACGAGCTTAAGGCAATCATTTCACCCGAGGCGATCGCCAAAGCGGGCACGTACATCGTCACGCTGAAGTGCGAAGGAGAAACGTTGCCCGAGTCCCATCGGGCTCATCTCGTGGTGGGCTTTAAACAATAGCGCTATCGCAGACGCTATCTGCGACCGGTTCCCACATCACTGCTACAGATAAAACTCAAGCGAGAATCGATTCGAAAAAGCAAAAATAAACAAGGAGACTTGCAAGTCAGTGAAAGGTTAAGCTAAGAGAAAAACTCCAGCGTTGCTTCGCTCCGACCTCCCCGGCCGCAATGACCGGAGTGGCCCGAATGCGCCGGAACGCCTGGCCGAATTGAACGGAATCACACGACAATCTCGGGGAGTGAAGCATGAGCAAGAGAGACGCTTTGAGCCTACCGCGAAATATTGTCGAAGTCATGGCGATTCTGCTTTTTAGCGGGCTCGTTTGTTTCACACCTCTTCATGGCGCGGAGATTCCGGCGGGCGCCGGCGCCAGTTACGCGCTGGCTAAAGGGACAAATGAGTTCGGTCTCTGGGCTGGCGGATCACCGGACTCCTCCAGCCTTTTCGGCAACACCGAGGACCGAAAGCTTCTTTTATTTGCGCTTCGCTATGGGCGTATTTTGGCGGCATGGGAGTCGCTTTCTTTAGAATACACGTTGGATATCTTTCCAGTTGCGGTAGTGTTCGAACCGGATCGTGTCAGGAGAGGGAGTTCGACGATTTATGGAGCGGGTCTTTCTCCTTTAGGCTTTAAGATCAACTTTGCACAGCAGAGCTGGATAAAGCCGTTTGTGGCTGCAAGCGTTGGATTACTCTACTTTGAAGATGATATTCCCGTGCCTCACTCATCGCGCTTCAATCTTACCCCGGAAATTGGTTTAGGCGTGCAATTTTTTTTGGCGCCGAAAAGGGCGGTGACGCTCGGCTACAAACTTCATCATATGTCAAACGCCAACACAGGCCGCAGTAATCCCGGGATGGACTCACACGTGATCTATGCGGGTTTTTCCTTTTTTACTCCGTAGGGGATTAAAAAGAGACACCCCCAGCCCGGATTATTCACGAGGCCGGGAACACTATCAACGACCTGTCGTGTTCTCTTTCATTGCAAATTTCAAATTGTAAAGTGCAAAAGTCAAAATGAATAAAACTTTAACAGGTCGAAAACGAGGGAAGGTTCCCTGTCCGAACATTTTTCAATTTGCAATTTACACTTTGCATTTTGCAATCCATGAATAATGCAGCCCAGGCTGCTTCGCTTCAAATCCGAGGCACCTCAGCCTGTCCCCCTTTCATTCTCTGAGATGAGAATTGCCCCCTCTGCGTAGCACTAAGCGGTCTAAAGCTTTAAAATAAAACTAACCATCGAGGTGGAGGATTGGCAATGTATTCAGTATCAAAACGAATACGGCTGGCGCTGCTCGCGCTGGTCGCGGGAGTTTTCTTGGCGCAAGCGGCATGGGCGCACCATGGCTGGGGCTGGGCAACCGACGAGCAGTTCGAGCTTACGGGCGAGGTCACC
>JBOHVS010000063.1:0-4682 GCA_050735975.1 Binatia bacterium
TTGTCGGAGAACCAGTAGCTTCCGAAGTTCATGATAATGGCGAAGACAAAGGCGATAATAAGACCACTGAATCCTCCGAGCCATTGGCCGATGCCCATGATTATGCCGGTCATAGCCCCGAGTAAAATTGTAGTGCGTAACATAAATCCTCCCGACTTATTAACCCGCGTTATTCATCATACTGTTTCACAATAGGCCTCTGCCTCTTTCCTCTGCCGAGGGGGCGAGCCGTGGAGGCCGCGGTCACAGGGACGTGGAGGTTGCTCTCAGGCCCTGACCAGTGGAGTAGCCACCATTGGAGCGGATCGGGTGGCGGCCTACAAGGTAGAGGCTTATTGACCGCGGCTGAAAGGGCTCGCCCCCAAAGGCTCAAAACACGATGAGAAACGAAGTCAAAAGTCAGAATCAATTGCGGGTTTCGGAGGTTACTTATTTTCGGTGGGATATCCCGCCCGCTGCCACGCTTCGAAACCTCCTTCAAGAACCGTCACATCTTTGAACCCAATGTCTCTTAGCTTTTGTGCCGCACCGGCACTGGAGGCTTCATGGGTTCAAGTACAATACGTAACGATCAACCTGTCGCGCGGCAGCGTATGGCTCTGCAGCTCGACTTGATCGACTGCAAGCCTTCTTGCTCCCGGCAACTTATGATCGGATTCAGCCCAAGCTTTTTCGTTTCTGGTATCGATAAACAGGATCTCTTCTTCTCCACGGGAGATCTTGTCGTTTGCTTCGGCGGCGGAAATTCTGGATGGCTCCATGTGTTTCCCATCTAACAGAGATCAGAACTCAGATGTCAGACGAATCTCCGGCCCGCTGATCTCCGACCTCTGATCTCTGACTTCTACGCTTTCCTACTTCTGCTGAGTGCCGGTTGTCTCACGCCCATCAGTTGCCGACGGTTGCTTGTCCTGTTTGTCGTTCTCCTCAATCCCAAGGGCGTTCATCGTTTGTTCATTCAGCCGGCCGGTGGCATCGAGACCTTTCGCCTGCTGAAAATTTCTAAGGGCAGCTTGCGTGTTCGGGCCCCACACGCCATCCACTTGTCCGGCATGAAACCCCATATCATTTAGCTTTTTTTGAACTTGGCGCACCTGTGTGGCATTCATCATGCCCCACTGAGAATTGGCCATGCCTTGATTCTCTTGAGATCTCGCCATGCCTTGCTCAGGATTCGTCGATCCTTGCGAAGCCGAACTGTCCGGTTGAGAACTCGTGATGTTCTGTTCAGATACCATTGCCGATTGTCCCGAACTCGCCATGTTCTGAGATTGCTCGCGCTCCGGTCGTTGCGCGCCCCGCGCCATGCGGTCGTCGCGGCGTAAACGCTCGTTCTCTCTTCGAAGCCCGGCTAACTCTGCATCGCGGTCTTCCATGCGGGCCTTCGCGACCCGGTCGTCGTTGGCCATCTGGTCGCCGACGTAGTAGCCGGCGATTGCGCCCAGCGGAATACCGAACAGCCCTCCTGTTACGGCAGAACCGATAAAGCTACCGATGATGGCTCCTCCGGCTCCTCCGGCGAGCCCGCCGACTGCGGCCGTCTGCTCGCGGTGTGTTGGCTGCCTGGACAAAGGCGCGCAACCGATGGTAGTGACAACCAATGAAATTCCAAGCACGATCAAGATATTTTTCATCGTAACCTCCTGTGACGATAAGATCCTAACGTTTGCTTACCAGCAAGTGACGTGCCACGCATTCATTCAGTCGATCTGCCTGGCAACTGGATTTTTTTGCTGATCAGTCCTGATCCTGTCTCACAAACGGAATTCGCAGAAACGTTTTGATTCAATTTTGGGACGGCGTGATGAGATTGTCTAAATCGACAACAAGATTAAAAGAGAGGGGAGCTTTGCTCCCCTCTCTTTGTTTGCTAGTGAGGATATTCTTTTCTTTGAGCGCTTCTATCACGGTCTGCACGTAATTCTCGATTGCCTCGTTAACATTCTCGGGATCGATCGTCCTCATAGTGCCGGTCCAGACAACCTCATCTTTAACCACATCGTACAGTGTGGTCTCCGAGAAAAAGACAGGATAGCGATAAACGCGCGGCGGTACGTAAAAACCACCGTACCAAGCGGAGGAGTACCAGCCGTACAATCGAAAAGCCGGAAACGGATCAAAGTAGCCGGGACTTACCTCCGTCCGTTCTTCGACTCGCACCAGCCGCGTCATTATCACGGCGCCGGCAGCGGATTCTTGTACCGCCTCTTTGAGGCGCGCCTCCGCAACTTTTCCGTTCTCGGGAATGTATCGGTAGCTGGGCACCGCATCGACGCCCGCCGCTTTCAACTCAGAGACAAATTCATCTTCAAAATTGCGCCGGATGGCGGCCTGGTCGGTTGCGCCGATCACCATGATCTTCTTGAAGGAAAGCGAAGGAGGAGTATAGGCGGGATTGCTCCATTGGCTGATGATTCTTTTGGTGGCGCAGCCGGCCAAACTAAGGACAGCGAATAGAATCAGCAGAAAAGAAAGGCGCGACGGATTGCTTCTCATGAAGTCCCCTTTAACCAGAGGTCGAACGTCAGAGGTCAGAAATAACCAAAGGTCAGAAGTCGGATGTCAGACGTCTGACCTCTGACTTCTGATCTCTGACCTCTCCTCCGATCCTGCTCCATGCCCTATGCTCCTTGCTGTTGCCTAAATTCGCATTCCGCAATTCGCAATTCTTTTAAACTCTTTGCCACAAAGACACGAAGGCACAAAGAAGACCTTAGTGTCTTAGTGCCTTAGTGGCTGCATTTCATTCGCAATCCGAAATCCGCAATTCGCAATTCCCCCCTGCGCTTTGCTATTTTTTAGCCCCGCGCATCCGGAGTCGTCAGCGCGAGAAAGAGATTACTACCGCCGCGGCGAATCAAAAATAGTATATTCGAGCCCGGCTTCACTTCCTTTACCATCTCTTGCAAAGCGTCAATGTCCGCAACATCTTTGCGATTCACTTCGAGGATCACGTCCCCGCGCCGGAGTCCGGCCTCGGCGGCAGCGCTTTGGGGTTGAACCGAGGTAATCACAACTCCGTCCGCTCGTTTCAATCCGAGGCTTTCCGCGATTTGCGGCGTCACGTTTTGGACGGTGAGACCAAGTTTTCCTGATTCCGGCGCGGAAGCGACAACCTCCTCCTCTTTCAGCTCGCCGACTTTGATGGTCACCGGGATCTGCTTCTTATCGCGCAGAACCGTCGCCTTGATGGTTTTACCCATTTTCGTTCGCGCCACCAGGATGGGCAACTGGTTGGCCTCCTCGATTTTGCTGCCGTCGTATTCGACGATGACGTCGCCGGTCTTGATGCCGGCTTCGGCTGCCGGACTTCCTTCAACCACGTTTGCGACAAGAGCGCCGCGACTCTTCTCGAGACCAAGAGAGTCGGCAATTTCCGGCGTGACTCTTTGGATCGTGACTCCCAGCCAGCCTCTCGTCACTTTTCCCTTTTTGATCAGCTCGGGCAAAATCTCCTTAGCCAGATTGATCGGAATCGCGAATCCGATGCCCAGATTGCCTCCTGTCCGGCTGAAGATTGCGGTGTTAATACCAATGACTTCGCCCCGCATATTCACCAGAGGACCGCCCGAATTGCCCGGGTTGATCGAAGCATCCGTCTGGATGAAGTTGTCATACGGGCCGGCGCCGATCTGCCGGCCTTTGGCGCTCACGACCCCGGCGGTCAAAGTATTGTCCAATCCGAAAGGGCTTCCCATTGCGACTACCCACTCCCCGACCCGGAGGTCGCTCGAGTCTCCCATCGGCGCGACCGGAAAGTTGTCCTTTCCGTCGGTGATCTGTATCACGGCAATGTCGGTTCGCGGATCGCGTCCGACGACTTCCGCGCTGAATTCCGATTCGTCGGAAAGTCTCACCACGATTTTATCTGCATTCTCGACAACATGGTTGTTGGTCAGAATCAATCCCTTCTGGTCGATGATAAAACCGGAGCCGAGCGCTCTTCGAGGTACTGCTCGCGGACCATCGGGGATCCCGAACTCATCGCCAAAGAACCTGCGCCAGAATTCGCTGAAAGGATCGTTTTCACCAAACGGTCCGAACGGACCGGGAGCAGGCCGCCGGCGGCCAAATGGCTGCGGGGACTGCACGCGGCTCACTGCTTGCGTCGTTGAGATGTTGACGACGACAGGCTCCAGTTTCTCAGCCAGCTCGACGAAATTTGGAAGCCCTTGAACTGTCGACGCGGCCATCTGCCGTTGGGTTTCCGCGGCAAACGGTGTCCCTGCGATCAAGCTGAGTAAAAAAAGCGACGCGATCGCGCGCCCGAATATCTTTATCCCTGGATAAAAAGATGTCTTCATATACGTCCTCCTCGGATGATTCAGGATTGAGCAGCCTGCTGAAACGAAATTCTAGGTTGCGACTGACTGCTGTCCAAAATAAGTTTAATCCTTCGCTTTGGAACGTTCGTGGTGAGGCTCTCGAACCATGAACAGTATTGCGATACAGTCTCCAAGGGGAGAAGGAAGCAGTCGCGGTGGAAGAAGAATCAACTCGGTTAACTCAGCGTCTTCCTTTGTTCCAGCACTTCTAAAATAAAACTCGCCGTGAGGGTGCGAACATCACGACGGATTTTTTCGGGATTGTTTAATCATCTTGTCTCTTTTTATCGTGACGCAATGCTCGTGCCAAAGAACTACCCCCCGATTGCGGTTGTAATTATATCGTACTACGATATA
>JBOHVS010000064.1:0-11126 GCA_050735975.1 Binatia bacterium
CCCGTAGAGCGCCCTTGCGTTGTCGTCCAAAATCTTGCGGACGACGTGTGGCGGCACATCCCCGGCTTCTCTGAGCTTGCGCAGAGCCAGGATCTCGGATGACGTGTCATTGTGGCCGTAGTCCGTCCCGATCACGATCATGTCGTCGCCCGAATATTTGAGGACATAAGGAAGGTCGTCATCCGTCTGGCAAGCGACATAAATTCTGTTCTTGCGCAAGACGTCGGTTTTGTCCACTTTGATTCCGCGTCGCTCGAATCGTTTGGCGAAGTCATGAATCGCGTAAGGCACCCACTGCGAGCTGACTTCGATGAAACCGAATCGCGTCTTGGGAAACTTGTCGGGGATTTCATTGAAGATCAGAGTATGGAAGGATCCCACAACGGCCAGTTTGAATTTCGAGAAGCCGCATTCGTCGGCAAAGAATTCGTGCACCGCGAAGCTGCCCGTCCCCGAGTGGACGCAAACGGGCAAGTCCAGCCTTGCCGCTTCTTCGTACAGCGGGAAGAAATACGAATCGCTCACTCGTTTGTCGCCTTCGAGACCACGCATGAAGATGCCACAGGCGCCGTTCTCCTTGGCGAAACGGGCTTCCGCCAAAGCCTTATCCATCGTGAGCAGCGGCAACACTGCTACCCAGCGCAGTCGATCGGGCGCTGCTTTCCAGATATCGGTGAGCCAACGGTTATAGCTCCGCGTCACCGCCAATTCCACGTCGGGCCGCCGTGTGAACGGTCGCAAAAACACCGTCGGATAAAGAACCTGGACATCCACGGCGAGATCGTCCATGTGTTTGATGCGCGCCTTGATGTCTTGCATTTCCCTGGCTTCTCTCGCGGTGTCCTGCCCCACGTTGCGCGCCTTGCCGATATAGGTGCCGTCAATGAGCCACGACTCCCCGCCTGAACTCGCGTTATCCGGAGTCGCGACGATCCGCGGCCTCAGCGCGCGCTCCGACTCCAACATGTAATCCCACGTCCGCTCACTCTCTAAAACGTGCGCATCTGAATCGATGACGGCCATTCTTTCATCCTCCGAGTCGCGTTTTCATCACGGCTGGATCAACGGTCTTGTCCGTCTTGGAGCCGACCGAGCTGTTACATCCCTGGCAGGTATAGTCATACAAGTCTCCGTCCGGAAGCACCAAGAGCAGTCGTTCTCTAACCGGCATCGCCCGGCGGCAGGTGTTGCAGTACAGCAGCGCCGCGTTGAACTGATCAAACGACTGTTCCATCATAACTTCTTTTTTTCCTCAGGCTTTGTGCTCGCCGTTATGCGGGGCTGCTTGCCTTGCTTTCGCTTCTTTTATTACTTTTTCCGCCAGATGCGGCTGCAGCTCTTCATAATGAGAAAACTGCATTTGAAATTCCCCCCGGCCGCTGGTTAGAGATCGCAAGTCGGGCGCGTACTTCAAGACTTCCGCCATCGGCACTTTGGATTTAATGACTTGACTGTGTCCCTTCGTCTCCATGCCGATAACTTTTCCGCGCCGGCTATTCAGATCGCCGATCACATCACCCATGCAGTCGTCGGGGACGGTTACATCCATATTCATGATCGGTTCGAGGATCACCGGCTTTGCCTTCTCGACGGCGTTTTTGAAGCCGATAGAACCGGCGATCTTGAACGCCATGTCCGACGAGTCCACATCATGATAGGATCCGTCATAAAGCGTTACGCGCACGTCGACCATCGGATATCCGGCGAGCACTCCCCCGGCCATCGCTTCTCTGATGCCTTTCTCCACCGCGGGGATGTAGTTTCGCGGGATGGCGCCGCCGACGATCTCATCGACGAATTCGAACCCCTTGCCATGCGGGAGCGGTTCGATCTTGAGCCAGGTATCGCCGTACTGCCCCCGTCCGCCGGATTGCTTTTTTAATTTCCCCTGGGCGCTGGCGGAACCACGGATGGTTTCTTTGTAAGGGACTTTCGGCGCCTTCAGAACGACTTCCGCGCTATATTTGCGCTTTAACTTTTCAACAATAATTTCGACATGCTGCTGCCCCATACCGGAAAGAATAAAGTCCCTGGTTTCCTCGTCGCGATGGACTTCGACGGTCGGATCCTCCTCCATAATCCGGTGGAGACCCTGAGGCACCTTCTCCTCATCCGCCTTGCTTTTCGGTTCGAGGGCAAAAGAAATAACCGGCGAAAAATGAGCCGGGCCTTCGTACTGGATAGGCGCCTTCTCGTCGCATAACGTGTCGCCGGTGGAGACATCTTTCAGCTTTGCCGCGGCCACGATATCGCCGGCGGAAGCCTCTTTGACGGCCTCCTGTTTCTTGCCTTCTAATCGAAACATGTGGCCGATCTTCTCTTTCAGGTCCTTATTCGAAACATAACAGGTGTTGTCGGAGGCGATCTTGCCGGAAATGACGCGCATTACGGAGAGCTTGCCGGCAAACGGATCGATGATCGTTTTGAAGACGTAGGCGGAAAACTGCGCGGTCGGTTGCTGGGCGCGCTTCTCGGTTTCCCTGGTGATCGGGTTCTTGCCCTCTATTTCGTCTTGTTCGGACGGTGACGGCAGATAATCGATCACGGCGTCCATCAGTTGCTGAATTCCGATCTGCTTCAACGCCGAACCGTATAGAATCGGATAGAGCTTTCCTTGACGCGTTTGTTCGCGCATGGTTTTCTTCAGCTCGTCCGTCGATAGCTCCTTCCCATCCAGGTATTTTTCCAGCAGCTCGTCATCGGTCTCCGAAAGGCTTTCCACGAGCCTTTGGCGCATCTCGTCCGAGGCGCCTTTCAAATCACCGGGAATCTCCCCTTCTGCAAACTTTCCACTGTCGCCTTCGTAGAGGTAGGCTTTCATGGAAAGCAAATCCACCACGCCTTTGAACTCAGCCTCGACCCCGATCGGGAGTTGAAGGTGAATCCCTTTGGCGTCCAGGCCTTCGACCATCGAGTCGATGCGCTCGGCGGCGCCGGCTTGTTCATGGTCCATCTTGCTCGCGAAGAGAATCCGGCTGATGCGGTGGCCGTTTGCCTTGGCCCACAAACGTTCCGATTCTACTCGAAACCCGACGGACGGATTGAGCACAAACACCGCGCTCCCGAAGGCGCGCATGCAATTAATTGTATCGGCCAAAAAAGCCGCGTAGCCGGGCGTATCGATCAAGTGAAAGGGGTATTTCTTCCAGGTGAGGGAATGAAAAGCCGTCGAGATCGACACGTGATGTTTAATCTCTTCCGGCTCGTAGTCAAATAGGGATGTCCCGTCGAGAACCCGCCCCAACCGCTGGGTCGCCCCCGACGCCAACAGCATTGCTTCTCCCAACGAAGTTTTTCCCGAGCCGCCTTGCCCTAGAATGCCGACGTTTCGAAGTTTGTCCAGCTCCGTTACAGCCATAACCGTGGGTTACCTCCTTAAAATCAGGTTGAGGCTTAGGTTGAGGTTCAGCCCCACTCCTTAAATCAGGTTAAGGCTCAGGCTTAGGTTCAGGTTCGATCCCACTCGGCCTTAAACCTGCGCTTTTTGTTAGAACCTCGAGCTTGGAACGTTCCTCCGCAGCCTTAGTTTAGGCGGATGGGGCTAAACCTCAGCCTCAACCTTAAACCTTCTTCTGAGCTTAGCCTCTTCCCAGCTTTCTAAACCTCAACCTTAGCCTTAGCCTGCTTCTGAGCCTAAGCCTTAACCTTCTTAACCTCCTGAAGCGAATTCCTTTCATGAATAATCCGCAGTCCCTCCAAGGTCAGAAACTCATCTACATCACTAATGCTGGAGCATTCCGAGGCAATCAATGGAGCGAGGCCGCCCGTGGCTACGACCTTGGCCTGAACTCCGTTTTCTTTCTGAATTCGTTGGACGATCCCGTCAACCAGCCCGACATAGCCGTAAAAGACCCCGGCTTGAATCGAATTGACGGTATTTTTTCCCACGATTTCCTTGGGCTTTACGATTTCGATTCGGGGCAGCTTGGAAGCCCGCTGGAACAGCGCTTCTAAAGAGATCAGGAGCCCGGGCGCGATCGCTCCACCGATATATTCCCCGCGCTGTGAAATGAAATCGACCGTGGTTGCCGTGCCGAAATCTACTACGATGCAAGTGTCGCGGTATTTCTCGTAAGCCGCGATCCCGTTGACGATTCGGTCCGCGCCGACGTCCTTGGGGCTGTCATAAAGAATCGGCATCCCGGTCTTGATGCCGGGTCCGACAAAGAGCGGCTCGAGCTTGAAAAACTTTAGCGCAAGTTCCTGTGTCACACTGAGCATCGGCGGGACAACGCAAGAGACGACGATCGACCGTATCTGATTGCAGCGAAAGCCTTCGGACGACACGAGATGCGAAATAATCACGCCATATTCGTCTGCCGTTCTTTCCGCCTCGGTCAGCAAGCGCCAGTGGGTTACCAGCTTCTTTCCCTGGTAGAGACCCAGGACGATGTTCGTGTTGCCGATATCGATCGCGAGAAGCATCGTTCTAGTCTCGTTCCGCTGCATGAGTTACATCGCCGGCGATAACCCGATGAGCCGTCCCGCTGTCATCGACGACGATTAAGGCGCCGTCCTGATCGATTCCTGTCGCGGTTCCGACAAGGGTTTCATCGATCATTTTCACTTTAACCTTTTCGCCTTTCAAACCGAAACGGGCCTCCCAGCGCGGGGCGATAGCGCCAAATCCCGAATCTCCGAGTTCTCCATAGCATCGGTCAAGGTCTTGAATCAATCGCCCGAGAAATGCCTCGCGCTGAACAACTTTCTGATTGATGATCAATAAAGAGGTCGCCTGTTCTCTTATCGCCGCCGGCATGAGCTCGGCGGGGTAATTGAGATTAATCCCGATCCCAAGGATTACAAAGTCAATCCGCTCCCGGCCACAGGATGACTCGGAGAGAACACCCGCGAGTTTCTTCCCCCCAACCAAGATGTCGTTGGGCCATTTGATCGAAGGTAATATGGCGGCGTACGAAGCAACCGCATCGGCCAGAGCAACGGCCGCCATCAGGGTGATCTGGGGAGCGTCGGCCGGCAATAATCGCGGGCGAAGAATAAGCGACAAATAAAGATTGAGGTGCGGCGGCGATATCCAGGCGCGGCCCAGACGCCCCCGGCCCCGAGTCTGCGCTTCCGCGATTACGACCTCGCCTTCAGGCGATCCCTGTTCGGCGAGCCGCCGCGCGTAACTGTTGGTCGAGTCGAGTTGGGCGAAGTAGTGGATCTTTCGACCAAGGCGTTTTGTCGTCAAACTGCCCTGGACCTTCTTGATATCGAGGGGCAAGGCTGCGCTTTCTGGCTAGCCGGCGTTCATCGTAATCTTCATGTTGAAATCGACGACCGGCGCCGAATGGGTCAGCGCGCCCGATGAGATGAAATCGACGCCCGTCTCGGCCACTTGGCGAATAGTCTCCAACGTGATCCCGCCCGAAGCCTCGATCCAGGCACGCTTGTTCACCAGTCGAACGGCTTCGGCCATCTGAGAAATCGTCATATTGTCGAGCATGATCACGTCGGCTCCCGCCTCGATCGCTTCTTGGACCTGCTGCAGATTTCCGGCTTCGACCTCGACTTTGGCCATGAATGGTGCGTGACGTCTCACGGCTTTGACCGCCTCGGCAATCGACCCGGTCGCCTCGATATGATTGTCCTTGACCAGAGCCGCATCGTAAAGCCCGATGCGGTGATTCGTCCCTCCACCCATCCGAACCGCGTACTTCTCTAATGTCCTGAGCCCCGGGGTGGTTTTTCTCGTGTCCAATACTTTGCACGGAAAATCTTTCACGGCATCGACATATTTTCGCGTCAAAGTCGCCGTCCCCGATAGACGCTGGAGAAAGTTCAAAGCCGTCCTTTCGGCCAGCAGCAGCGCCCGAACGGGACCTTCAGCTTCCGCCACAACCGCGCCTTGCTGCACCCGGCTCCCGTCTTGGGTGAAGACTCGAACAACCACCTTGGGATCTATGAAATAAAAAATCCGCTCCAGGAGAACCAATCCCGCCGTAACGCCGTCTTTCTTAGCGCGGAACAGCCCCTTGCCTAGAGACTCCGCCGGAATCGTCGCCATGGTCGCCAAATCGCCGGCGCCGATGTCTTCGTCCAGTGAATCACGAATTAATCGCTCGATCTGGGGACTAACGAGAATATCCATGGCTGTTAGTTCCTTCCTGCCTGAATTCTCTCCAGGCTTAGCTTTAGGGCGCGCATTTTCTCCGCATACTGATTCGCCTTTTCCCGTTCTTTCTGAATCACCGACTCTTTCGCTTTGTTCAAAAATTCGGCATTGGAGAGTTTCTTTTGAACTCGGGCAAGTTCTTCCTCTATTTTGCCGACCTCTTTGTTTAATCTTGCCTGTTCCTCCTCCAAGTTGATCATATCACCAAGAGGGACATAGATTTCGGTCGCGCCGGCGACCGCCGTGGCGGCGCCCTTCGGCCGGGCCTCCGTGTCTCGATAGTCCGCCGATCCGACGCGGGCAAGCACCCTGAGGTAAGGCTCTTGCTTCCGGAGCAGCGCGAGATCTGTGGCCGGTCCATAGAAAATCACGCCAATATCCTTGCCGGGGGGGCAGTTCATTTCCGTGCGAAGATTCCTGATAGCGCGAACCGTCCCCATCAAAAACTCCATCTCCCTTTCGGCATCGGAATCGATCCAGGCTTCTTCAGTCCGTGGATAAGGCTGAACCATGATACTCTTTCGGTCTTCTCCCAACACCTGCCAGATCTCTTCTGTGACAAACGGAATAATCGGGTGGAGCAACAGCAGAATGTGTTCTAAAATCTCGAGCAAAAGCCGCTGGCTCTTTTTCGAATCGCCGCCCATCGTCCCGTTCAACGATAGTTTACTCATCTCGATGTACCAGTCACAGAACTCGTGCCATGTGAACTGGTAAAGAACATTAGCGAAATCATTAAACCGGTAGGCGTCGATGGCTTTTCTGGCCGCCGCGATCGTGGCGGCCAGGCGCGAGCGGATCCACCGATCAGCCGAATTCAGGCCGCTATCGTAAAGAGCGGGCGGAGGCGGTGTTTGAGCATTCGCCGGATCGCTTAGGTTCAGCAGAACGAACCTGGCGGCGTTCCATAGCTTGTTGACGAAGTTCTGGTAGCCGGCGATGCGATCTTCGGCCAGTTTGATATCACGGCCCATAGCGGCCATTGCCGCCAGAGTGAAACGAAACGCATCTGTGCCATATTCCTGCATGACCTCCAGGGGATCGATGACGTTGCCCTTCGATTTCGACATCTTCTGCCCCTGCTCGTCGCGCACGAGGGCGTGAATGTAAACGTCACGAAACGGCACATCATCCATGAATTTGAGTCCCATCATGATCATGCGCGCGATCCAAAAGAAAAGAATATCGAAACCACTGATCAGGGTGGATGTCGGGTAAAAAGTCGTCAGATCGCCGGTCCGCTCAGGCCATCCCAGGGTAGAGAACGGCCATAGACCGGATGAGAACCAGGTATCCAGCACATCGGGATCTTGCACCAGATCGCGTCCGCCGCATTTTGGACAGGCTTCGGGCGCTTGCCGGGCAACGATCGGCCGGGCGTCTTTCGTGAGAATGTATTCACCGGCGTTTCCACGAATGATGTTTGCCGCGTCGCATGCCCGGCAGTACCACGCAGGTATCTGATGGCCCCACCAGATCTGTCGCGAGACGCACCAGTCCTTGATATTCTCCATCCAGGCGAAATAAGAGTTGGTCCAACCCTCCGGGATGATCCGAACGTTCCCTTCTCTAACCGCCCGCATTGCCGGGCCGGCCAGCGGTTTGATATCGACGAACCATTGCGGCGTTAGATAAGGCTCCACCACAGTTTGACAGCGATAACAGCGTCCAATGGCGTGACGGTAGGGTTCGACTTTCTCCAAATAGCCGTTTTCTTTGAGCTCGGCGACGATGAGTTTTCTGGCCTCGAACCTGTCTTTCGAGTCGTAACGACCGATCCAATCGCCTTTTTCGCCGCGCGCGGTAAATGCGGCTGCAGCGATTTTGGCATCGGCATCGAAGATGCTGATCTTATCCAGTTCGTAACGCACGCCGATTTCGAAATCGTTAAAGTCGTGGCCAGGGGTGATTTTGAGCGCTCCGGTGCCGAATTCCTTATCGACGTAGGTATCGGCAAGCAGTGGCACGACGCGACCCGTTATCGGCAAGCGGATCTTTTTACCGGCATAAGATTTGTAACGGCCGTCCTCCGGATGCACTGCTACCGCCGTATCGCCGAGCATCGTTTCGGGCCGGGTTGTAGCCACTACCAGCTCTAGGGACGGCTCATCGGCCAACGGATAACGGATGTGCCATAGATTCCCATCGGTCTCTTCATGGACCACTTCGATATCGGCCAAAGCGGTCTTGCACCGGGGACACCAGTTGATGAGCCGCTCCGCGCGGTAGAGTAGACTGTCTTCCCAGAGCCTGACGAAGGCTTCGCGAACGGCCAGGGACAGACCCTCATCCATCGTGAACCGCTCATGGTTCCAATCACACGACACGCCTAGCGACTTGAGTTGATGGAGAATTGTGCTGCCGGCTTCCTGCTTCCAGGCCCAAACTCGCTCGATGAACTTCTCGCGCCCGATCTGAGCGCGGGTGAGTCCCTCTGCCGCAAGACGGCGCTCGACGACGTTTTGAGTCGCTATACCGGCGTGGTCCGTACCGGGCACCCACAGAACACGATAGCCGTCCATTCTCTTATACCGGCAGAGAATGTCCTGGAGCGTGTTGTTGAGCGCGTGTCCCATATGCAACGATCCCGTTACATTGGGAGGTGGAATGACCATGGAGAAACAGGGCCCCGTTTCCTTCGCCGGCGCGAAAAAGCCCGATTGGAGCCAGCGGGCATACCACTTGGGTTCGACGTCTTGGTGCGAATATGCTTTCGGCAGCAGCATACGACTATTTATTAGTTGTCCTTTGGCCGGTTTTTGTCCTTTGTTGACGCGGCCCCTCTTCTACTACAATATCCACCAGTTCGATGATTTGCGCGTCCTGATCATCACCGGCGGCGGTTTTCCTTTCCTTGTCCATGGCCGGCGGTTTTGAAGTCCCTTTGCTGCCCTTCTCTGTGTCATTGACTTTTCCGTTTGACCTGGTCGCCTGAGCATGCCCCAAACATTGGGCCAACGCCGCGAGCAAAGGCTCTCGGGCAATGGGCCGACGGAGCACAACGAACTTTTCTCGACTCGTAACGCTCGATTCGTCTTCGGACTCCAACCAGATCACCGGCACGCGCCAGTTTTGAACGGCCCGCGCCGTTTGCGCGTTGAGACCGTTCTTTTCGCGTAGCGCCGCCGCATCGACAATAAGCACATCGTATTCTTTGGGAGCGGCAGCGTCTGAATCGGACAAAGTCTCAGCGATTTGAACCTCATGATCCGGAAAAAGCGAACGCACGATCGCTTGCCGCAGCATCTTAGATGGTTCGACAACCAGTATCTTGCTCATAGTGCTTCCGTTGTTAAATTCGCAATCCGCAATTCCCTTAAAAACTCTTTGCCACAAAGACACGAAGGCACAAAGAAAACCTTAGTGCCTTGGTGGCTAATCTTGCATTTCGCAATCCGAAATCCGCAATTCGCAATTTCCTTTGCTCTTTGCCCTTTGCTCCTTGCCTCAACGGTAATCTTGACAACCCGTTGACCCCAAGCTACATAAATAACGGAACATCCGGATTTGGCTGGGCGCGAAAGTGGCGGAATTGGTAGACGCGCAGGATTCAGGATCCTGTGGGATAACACCCGTGGGGGTTCGATTCCCCCCTTTCGCACCAAATAGTGATTATCTAGCATACAAGCCTGAGTTTCTCTAACATCTGCATTGCCTCTCCTGAGAAAAACCGGAACAACTCAGCGGCGTCGGCGTGACCCGCTTCGGCGAGTTCGGCCGATATAAATAGTGGAATAGCCTAGCAAAGGGGGATTCTGGTCCTGAGAACCTTACTAACAGTATCTAAAACTGTTTACAGGCTGGTCAAAAATGGCCTCAGATGCGAGGCGCATGAGCAAGCGAAGCTTGCGCTAAGGGCCAAGCGCATTGCGGAGGTAACAGGCTGTTGAAAAAAGTCCACCTGCTTCCTGTCTGCGTGCAACGCACAGGCGCAATCGTCTCGCTCCAACGTACGAACTGGCAAAGCGCATGGAGCAAGGAGCACGGGGCAGGGAGCCTGGCGCAGCGATCTGGACCTCTGACTTCTGCGCAATAAAAATGATGAGACGATCAAGGAATGTTTTTCTCTTGGCTTTCCTGGTGCTAGTCACAGGCGCCTGCTCCAAAGATTCAGAGCAGGCAGGCCAAAATTCAGACTGGCAAAGAGGCAGGGCTGTCTACATCGCTAACTGCGTTGCCTGCCACAATAACGATCCCTCAAAGGATGGCCCCATCGGCCCGGCACTTAAGGGTTCGTCGGAAGCGTTGCTTGAGCATCGGGTTCTCCGCATCGAGTACCCGGCGGGCTATCAGCCTAAGCGGAATACCAAGGTGATGCCGACGTTTCCATTTTTGAAGTCTGAGATCCCTTACCTCGCCGCCTACCTGGTTAACAGGGAAGGTTGAGAAAAAACCTAGGCTACGGCTGAGGCAGAGCAAAAACCAGGAGAACCTCTAGCGCATCAGGACCAGAAACAGCACGTAAAATACCACGGTCAAGATAAACCCGAACCATAGTGCTCCTGATACCGAGTCCAATGGCTTTTTGGTCGCTCCCTGTGTTCCCACGAGGGCGTTGTACTCGACGGCGCCGGTTATGATCAGCGAAAGAATCCAAAACACGGCGTCGGCGCGAGATGGCCCCACCAATGAAGTATAGTGGCTTGCTGCTCCCATGAAGAACAGCATCGGGATAGAGAAAACCGTGTTCGTTCTCGACGCCAGCGCGCTGCGGCGACCGGCGCCGGCGGCCGCAGGTAAGGCTTGACCTCCCTGGGCGACCTGATTCGTGGAGGCGATAACGATTTGCTGGTTCGGCCAGATCACAAGCCACACGTTCAAGAACATGATCGTTCCGATCAACCCGCCCAGGGTGATCGTCACGCCGTAAGACGAGCTGAAAAACAAACCTGCGCCCATTTCACCGAGCCTCATAAGATACATGAGGAGGCCGGCCAAGAAGGTGACCATAGCTGACCAACGAAACCACCACAGAGCGCGAGGCACGAGCTTCTGGACCGCGCCGGGT
>JBOHVS010000065.1:0-8539 GCA_050735975.1 Binatia bacterium
TATATCGAACGAACGGCAAGCGGGAAGGGTTCCGCTATGGGCCTATGACGAGGTATCAATCTCATGAACTGTCACCCTGACATTTTCACCTTGCTGCTAACCTGACACTTTGACGTTGCTACGACAGAAATTTTTTTCGCGGGATTCCGGTTTGCGGTGTGCTGTCAGTAAAATGAGGAAAACTCTGGTCAAAGATGTGCGATCCTGGAAGGCGGGGACCGTTTCGCGGCATTTCAGCGCTTCATATATATCTTGCGGGCGGCGCGCAGGTGGGCGATGGCTTCCGCTTTCTTGCCCAAGGACTCGAACAAAAGGCCCAGGTTGTAGTGCGCGTCGGCGAACGACGGATCTTGTTTTATTGCCCGGGTGTAGGCGTGAATCGCGTCCGGGAACCTTTTTAGATCTTCCATCAGGACCCCGAGATTGAAATGCGGGCTGGGATCACCAGAGTTGTGCTCGGCCGCGGCGCGGTAATGCGCCTCGGCTTTCTCCCACTCTTTGATGTCATGATACAACTTTCCCAGATTAAGATGCGCGTCCGCCATCTTGGGATCGAGCTCCAACGCCAGATGATACGCGCGTTGGGCGTCCTTGACCGACGTCGCTTCCAGCTCAACGGCGAGGTTGAACCAGTGCTCCGCCGTCAGGGTTTCTTTAACCGGCTTCTCGGCCGGGCGTGATAACTTTAATTTGCGCAGGACGCTCAAGGCGTCGAAATTGAAGACGAACTGTCCGGAATCCGGCTGCCAGCGCGCTTTTCCATCCCAGGCCACGACCCGGCGCCCGTCGGCATAGATCTTGATTCTCGAGAGGTGCTGGTCCGCCGGAAGCTGGCGCTTCAGAGATGACAGCATGCGGAGTATGTTTTTTGGCGCGACGCGGGAATCGAGCAACCCTTTGGCGGTTTTTAACAGAAGAAGATCCTGGAAGGTGAACTGAAGCTGTTTGCTGCGGCCACGGATGGGCGCCAGGAAGCCGGCGCGCACGAAAGAGCGAATGCGATTGCCGGGAAGGTTAAGGATTTTCGCCACCTCGCCGGTGGTGAAAAGCTTCATTTCTTGCTGGATTGGGCCCTCTTGCGCGGTTTTTCGGTCTCGCCTCCCTTGGCTCGAACCGCGGGCTTCTTTTCTTTGGGCGTTTTCTTGTCGAGGCTTTCCTTCAACGCCGCCATGAGGTCGATGACCTGAGCGCGCCGGGCCTCAGGCTGAGCGATCGTGATTTCCTGGCCCTCGGCCTTCTTATTGATGAGATCCAGCACCCGCTCGCGGTATTCGTCCTCGAACTGCGCGGGGTCGAATTCGTCTCTGGAAAGCTCGTCGATTAGACGAATCGCTAAATTCGTCTCGGCATCGGTGATCTTGGCCGATTCGCCCTTGGCAATCTCCTCGAAGTTCCGCACCTCGTCGGCGAAATACATGGTGTGCATCATCAGTCCATTCTGCGCCGGCCGGACGAGCACCAGATTTTCCTTGCCGCGCATCACGAACTTTGCGAGAGCCACTTTGCCGGCTCTGTCCATCGCGTTTGTAAGCAGCCGGTACGCCTTCTCGCCGCCCTTGTCGGCGCCGAGGTAATAACTCTTTTCAAAATAAACCGGGTCCACTTTCGAAAGCGGCACGAACTGCGAGATTTCGATCGCTTGCGAGGCCTCGCCTTCAAGCGCCTTTAGTTCATCGTCTTTGACACGAACGTATTGATCCTTGGCAAACTCATACCCTTTCACCAGATCGTCCCGTTCCACGACCTCGTTGCAGACGGGGCAGAAACGCTGTTGTTTGATCCGGTTGCCGCATTTGGCGTGGAGCAGGTTGAAGCTTACTGACTGTGAGGAAGCCGAGGGGTAGAGCTTAACAGGGATTGATACAAGGCCAAAAGAAACCGTGCCTGAGCCGATCGAATGTGCGGCCATAGATAACCCTCCCAACAACTTTATACAATTGTACCATACCAATCAGTGGGTTATTCTTCAACAGAATGAAATCGCGTTCAAGTCTCGACCTATACCGGGAAAAGCGTGACCCGGGGCGGACACCTGAGCCGTTTAGCACGGGAGGCGGCTCCGCAGGCGGGCGCCGTTTCGTCATCCAAAAACACGGCGCGCGGCGGCTCCATTACGATCTGCGTCTGGAAATGGACGACGTGCTGAAGAGCTGGGCGGTTCCCAAGGGGCCTTCGATTCGCGCTGAGGAAAAGCGTCTGGCTGTTCACGTCGAAGACCACCCGGTGGAATACGCCGAGTTCGAGGGAGTCATTCCTCCAGGAAATTACGGCGCCGGCCCGGTGATTATTTGGGACCGCGGCCGCTACAGGTTGCTAAAGCCCGAAGATTCAGTCGAGCAGCTCGACCGCGGAAAGCTTGAAATTGAGTTCTACGGCCACAAGATGCGAGGTTTGTGGACTCTCGTAAGGCTGTCCAGGAAAGAAAAGGAATGGTTGCTGCTCAAAAAGGCCGACCTCTATGCCGGAGAGATGGAGATTACTGAGCGTTATCCTCAATCGGTCGTCTCCGGGCTGACTTTGGAGGAGATCACCGACACGCCGGCCAAACTGTCGGCGCTGCGGGAACGGCTCATATCGCTCAAGGCCCCCCAACGTCATCTCGCCCCCGATAACCAGCCACCGATGCTGGCGACTCTACACGATCGACCGTTTTCCGGCTCCGACTGGATTTTCGAGATCAAATACGACGGCGTGCGAGTTTTGGCGGCGCGCAAAGGAAATGCCGTCGAACTGTATGGACGCAACGGAACTGTCTTTACGGCACGGTACCCCGAGCTTTGCGCTGCGCTCAAGCGTTTGCCCGCCGATCATTTTATCCTCGACGGAGAGATCGTCGCGCCCGACGAACAGGGAAGGCCGAGCTTTCAAAAGCTCCAGGCGCGCATGCACCTGACCGGCCCGCGTGATATCGATCGGGCGATGAGCGCCTCGCCCGTGGAAGGAATTTTCTTCGATTGCCTACAGTTGGAGGGGCACGATCTGCGTTCGCTCCCTTTACTCGACCGGAAGGAATCCCTGAGAAGCGTCCTGCCTCCCTTAGGTCTGGCGCGGTACGGCGACCATATCGTGGGAAACGGAACAGCCTTTTTTGAGGCAGCTTCGGAGCAGAGGCTGGAAGGCATCGTCGCAAAAAGAGCTCAGAGCCGCTACGTCGGCGTCCGCTCGCGCGACTGGCTCAAGATCAAATGCCAAAAGCGCCAGGAGTTTGTCATCGGTGGTTATACGGACCCGCAGGGCGGGCGCAGCTATTTCGGCGCGCTTCATTTGGGCCTCTACAAAGAAAATAAACTCGTTTACGTCTCGAAGGTCGGCACCGGATTCGACGCCAAAACTCTGAAATTGGTTTGGCAAAAAATACTCCCGCTCAAGCGCGCCGCATCGCCGTTCGATGAGAGAAGTCCCACCGGCCGCGGCCATTACTGGGTCGAGCCAGCGCTAGTCTGTGAAGTGCGCTTCTCGGAATGGACCGATGACGGCGGAATCCGCCATCCTGCTTTCCTCGGATTAAGAACGGACAAAAAGCCGCGGGACTGCCGGAAGGAAGCGCCGGCCCCGGTCTCGCTGCCGGAAGTGTCACTCACCGCGCCCGTCACCGCCGCGAACTCGACGGAAAAGCAAGTGCAGTTCACAAATCTGAAGAAAATCTTCTGGCCCAGGGAAGGTTACACGAAAGGAGACCTGATCGAGTATTATCGAAAGATCGCGCCTTTTCTACTTCCTTATTTAAACGACCGGCCGGCGGTATTGACACGGTATCCCGACGGCATTGAGGGCAAATCTTTCTTTCAAAAAGACGCTCCCGGATTTGTGCCGGGTTGGATTCGCACCCAGAGGATCTACTCTAACGAGACAAAGCGCGATATCAGCTACATCCTTATCAACGACCTTGAAACCCTTCTGTACGTCGTCAATATGGGGACGATCCCGCTTCACCTGTGGAGTTCGCGGATCAATTCACTCGAGCGGCCGGACTGGCTGGTTCTCGATCTGGACCCCAAGGGCGCGCCGTTCGCTCATGTGATTGAGGTCGCGCGCTGTCTTCATGATCTCCTCAAAAAGCTACGGCTAAATAGTTTTATCAAAACTTCGGGCGCCTCAGGTCTGCACATCCTGGTGCCTCTCGGAGCTCGTTATACGCATGAACAGGCGAAGAACTTCGCGCGTCTCGTGGCAATGCTCGGAGTCGAGTCGCTGCCGGAGATCTCCACGATTGCTCGCCCGATCGCCGCGCGCCGCGGAAAGGTTTACATCGATTTCGGCCAGAATGGCTACGGCGTTACTATCGCCGCCCCATTCGCAGTGCGGCCTTTGCCTGGCGCGCCTGTTTCGTGCCCGCTCGAGTGGCGGGAGGTGGCAGAAGATCTGCACCCGTCGCTCTTCACGGTTAAGACGGTGCCTGCTCGTTTCGCGGGAATGAAGGATCCGTTGGCGCTCGTGCTGCAAAAGAGCGCCGATCTTGACGGGGCCCTGAGACGAATGGAAAAGTTGATGAAAACGGGCGCCCCCCGGAAGCCAGTAGACAGGAGTCAGAATTCAGAGGACAGAAAGAACACAAAGTGATGCGCTCGCCTAGCGGTTTCGGGTCTCGAGTTCCGAGTCTCTGGTTAAACACGAAACCCGAGACTCTGGACTTGAAACTGCCTATGGCACGCGCCTCGCCTCTGAGATCTTTTTTGAGCAGCCTGCAAACCGAGTTTTTCAGTAACCTGCTACCCGTTTCCTGGATTCGTTGACAAGGATATCGTCCGGATTTAGAGTCGCTTCGTGCAGTTGACCCTCGCGAATCATCCGATCACAGAGATCCGTTTTAGCTCGCCGACGCGGCTGCAACGGACATCGCTTTTTATAGACGCCGAGGAGTTAGGTCGCCTGATCCTTGAAGATAGCACGCTCACGAATGTAGATTTTGAGATCGTCGAACCGGGAGAGAGTTGCCGCGCCGGGCCGGTGTTCGACGTCATCGAGCCGAGAGCGAAGGGACCCGATTCGAGTCCGGATTTTCCCGGTATCTTGGGTCCGCCGAGGACTGCCGGGTTGGGCACAACCCACGTTCTCCAGGGCGCGGCGGTCACCGTATTGAAAGAAGCCGCGGGTGGAGACTCGCGCGGCGCGACCGGGTACGTGTTGGAGATGAGCGGAGCGCCGGCCGAGGCTTCGTATTATGCGATCCTTCGACACCTCATCGTTGTTCCTCACACAAAACCGGGATTGCCCGGCTACCTTCAGCAGAAGGCCTATCGATCGGCCGGGCTGAAAACCTCGGTTTACCTCGCGAAGACGGCGATTGGAGAACCTCCCGCGACAACGCAAACCTTCGAAGCGGTCGGGCCGGCGATGGAGGGCCGGAAAGGACTGCCGCGCGTCGCGTACGTCGGTCAGATCTTTTCACGGCAAAGAAAACCGGAGCGGGACGAGCAGATTATCTACGGAGCCGATACCGACGGAATGCTCCCTTTAGTGCTTCATCCGGACGAATGGCTCGATGGCGCATTGCTCCCTTCGTATCACACGTCGCTCGGCGGGGCGGAGACCTATTTCTATCAGAATCATCCGGTTATCACGGAACTTTACCGGCGTCATCTCGCGCGCGAGCTCAATTTCGTCGGCACGGTCGCGACGATCGCTTCGGCCGACAACTACGACCGCGAGAGAAACTGCCGATTTGCCGCGAACCTGGTTCGGATCGCGCTGCAGGCTGACGCGGCGGTGTTGACCAAATTCGGCGGCGGTGTGCCACACACCGACCTGTCCGAGACCGCGCGTTTGTTGGAAGGCATGGGCATCAGAACGGCCGTCATGGTAACCGATCTCGCCCGCGACCGGCGCGTCGAGTCGGCCTTACTGTTCAACTTCCCGGAGGTCGATGCGATCGTTTGCGTCGGCGGCAACGGCACGGCATGGAAGGTGCCACGTGTCGAACGGGTTATTGCCGCCACGCCGGAGATGGCGGAGGCGCTGAGCGGGCCGTTTGACATTGAATCCCTGAACGTTGTGGGCGTGGCCAATCAACAGGGAGCGTCGCGTTTGCGATCGATGATTACATAAACAGCATGGAGCATGGAGCAGGGGGCAGGGAGCGAGGGGAAAGGGCAAATTGCAAAGAGAGGAGCAGAGAGCAAGGAATTGCGGATTGCGGATTGCGAATTTAGGCCAAGAGCAAAGAGGGATCCCTGCTATCGCTTTTGATATGGAGTCAACATGCGAATCGTCCATTATTTGAATCAGTTTTTCGGCGGGATCGGAGGAGAGGAAAAGGCTGGCGTGCCGCTGGAAGCGCGAGAGGGCGCGATCGGGCCGGGTAAACTCCTGGAAGAAATTTTTGGCGACAAAGCTAATATCGTATTGACGCTTGTCTGCGGCGACAATTACGCTGTCGAACATCAGCAAGAATTCGCCGAGGCGTCGCTGCAAAAGATCCGCGAAGCCCAGCCGGATCTCTTCGTCGCGGGTCCGTGCTTTCAAGCCGGACGCTACGGCATGGCGGCGGGAGCGCTTTGTTCCGCTGTCCAGGATAAACTGCGCATTCCCGTTATCACCGCAATGAGCGCGGAGAACCCCGGCGCTGATCTTTATCACGAAACGCTCTACATCATCGACTCGGGCGCGAATGCCGCGAGGATGCGCGATGTCCTGATAAGGATGGCAAGTCTAGGGCAGAAGCTCGTCAGCAAAGGAACCATCGGTCTTCCGGCCGAGGAAGGCTATTTGCCGCGTGGCCTTATTCGCGACCGGCTCGTCGAGCAGACGGCGGGTCAACGATTGGTGGAGATGATCCTAAGGAAAGCAAAAGGGGAGCGGTTCGAATCGGAAATGGCGCCGGCGACTTTTTCTCCGGTCCCTATGCCGCCTCCGGTTAAGGATCTCTCCAAGGCCAGGGTCATGCTGATCACCGACGGCGGGCTGGTTCCCAGGGGCAATCCGGATAAGATACAGAATTCGGCGGCGACGCGGTGGGGCTCGTACAGCATAAAAGGACACGACGATCTAAAAGGTGAGGATTACGAAATCGCCCACGGCGGTTATGATCCTCGGTTCGTTCGCGAAGATCCGGACCGTCTCGTCCCGCTCGATGCCATGCGGGAGCTGGAAAAAGAGGGAGTGATCGGCAAACTCCATGACGAGTTTTTCTCCACGTCGGGGTTGGCCAATCCGCTTTCGAACACGCGGCGGATGGGCCGCGAAATGGCGGATAAGATCATCCTGCTGGGAGTCGACGCGGTGATTCTCACTTCGACCTGAGGGACCAGCACTCGCAGCGGCGCTGCGATCACCACCGAACTGGAAAAGGCCGGTATCCCAACCGTTCAAATCACGTCTGCGATGCCTATCGCTGAAATGGTCGGCTCAAATCGTCGAGTTTTGGGGAACGGCATCGTTCACGTCGTCGGGGACGCGAACGGTTCGCCGCAAGAAGAAAAAAAGCTGCGCCGCAAGCTCGTTGAAAAAGCGCTGGACGCTTTGCAGTCCGATAAGAAGTGATTTCATGGTCTAGAATTTTGACCACGAAACACACGAAGAGCACGAAGGAGGAAAACATTTTTTCAAATTCGATGCCCGTTTTGTTATCCGGTCTTCGTGTCCTTCGAGATCTTCGTGGTGAGAAAGTCTTTCGTCAAATGATGCGTTCGGGATAATCGACCGCATGAAAGATTTGCGCAAGCTGCGAAAAGTTTCAATACGAAGAGCACGAACCAACACCCCCATTGGGCTAACCCTTTCCTTGAAAGACTTCGCCGCGGCGAATCGTCCAGCGCGCGGCGATGCGTTGATTGGCGACTATTTCGCCGCCGACGCAATCGCGAAGCCCGATGGGTTCATTGACGATCTTCAGAACCGCGATATCCGCCTCGCGGTCCACTTCGAGGCTGCCGAGACGATCTTCCCAGCCGATCACGCGGGCGGGATTGATCGTGCAAGCAGCTACAACTTGATCGAAGCTCAAGCCTAACGCCAGGAACTTGGTCATGGTGGTCGGCATGTCAACTACCGGATTCGAGGGGCCCATCCGGCCGTGCAAATCGGAGCTGATGATGTCCGGCTCAAGTCCGTCGCCCATGGCTCGCCGGACGAGATCGAAATCGAAGTGCCCATTGGCGTGCCCAACGTCGAAGATAACGCCACGCTCGTGAGCCTTGCGAACGGCGCTAAGAAGCCGTCCGGATTCGTCCACTATAGACGGCCGCTGGGGCGTATAGCAGTGAGTTACCACGTCGCCGGCCCGCAAGGTATCGACGATCTCTTCCATGGAAATGGCTGTGTCGCCCACATGAACCATGACGGGAGAGCGCGACGACTCACCCGCCTTTATGGCAAGCCGGAGCGCCTCGCGGCCATTGTCGCCGACCGATTTTTTGTGCAGCCGCACTTTAATCCCGATGCCGATCTCGCGATTGTCGGCGACCGTCCGGGCCGCTCCTTCGGGATCAGCAAAGCCGAGATTCTGCAGTTCCCCGGGGTCGTTCAAGACGCCATGTTGAGCAAGGGCAATGAAGGCCAACATGCGGGTTCGCGCTTGCTCGTTGATTAGTTTCTTAAAGCC
>JBOHVS010000066.1:0-3950 GCA_050735975.1 Binatia bacterium
GAAAACGAGGGCGGCACGCAGATCGAATATGAAAATCAGGATCCAAAAATTCACCAGATGTTCAAAGAGGAGTGCAAGCGTCGTGGATCAGAGGCGCAAATGCCGATGTTTTTGTGATTTGTCTGACCTCGATGTCGATATCATCATCAATTAAGAATGAAGAATTCAGATAAGGAAGTGGAACATACCCTTCATCGACGAAGTTAATCTTTCGGAGCTGGATTTCATTGATGTCGGTGAGGTAGTGGCGGGAGAAGGCTTTGTTCCGGTGGTAGTTAAGAGTTTGGCGTTCGGAATGTGAGAGAAACTTTCGGCCGGCGACAAAAGAAGCATCCATGTGGGTATCAAAAGACTTAAAATCAGTTCTTTGTTCTTATCACTGTTTTCCGTCTGACGAACCTTCTGTCAGCTGGCGAGTATCCACTTGCCAGCTTTATGCAGATCTCCAAGATCGATGCTATGAAAAAAAGGGGGGCCGGTGAACTGGCTCTCAACTTCTTCGACTTTCGCGACGCAGGCGTCGGTAGGCGTCACGCGGCAGGCGTGAGGTTAGTGACGAAGAAGCAAAACTTTCGCGGCGAAGTCGCTGAGCCCATAGCGACGATGCGCGAGAGCGTATTGAAAAGATGGCATGAATACGGTTTCAAATAGGTTCAGATTCGTCGACAACAGCCTCGTGGCCGACCTTGAGCGCGAAGGATTGTTCAACAAACTTCATCGTTAGGAGGCAGTATGAGCTATAACGATCTTCGAGACTGGTTGAATCAGGTGGAGAGCCTGGGTGAGCTTCGAATCGTCGAAGGCGCGGACTGGAATCTTGAAATCGGCGCTATTACCGAGATGGCGCGCAAGGAATCAAACACAGCGCCGTGCATCGTTTTCGATTCGATCAAGGGTTTTCCTAAAGGATACCGCCTCGCGGTGGGCCTGTTAAATTCAATCAAGAGAGTTGCTTTGACGACAAACATGCCGTTGGATCTTCCCACCATGGAGTTCGTCAGGGTATGGCGCCAACGGATCAAGGAGATGCGACCTGTTCCGCCGCGCAAAGTCAAAAACGGCGCATTCATGGAGAACGTCTGGGAAGAGAAGGACGTCGAGCTTTTACGCTTTCCCACGCCTCATTACAACATCGGCGACGGAGGCCGCTATATCGGCACCGGGCACATCACCATCACTCAGGATCCGGACGAAGGATGGGTCAATATTGGTACTTACCGGATCATGATCCATGACGGCAGAAACTTGGGACTTTACATGTCGCCGGGCCGGCATGGCCGGATTCAAATGGAGAAATACTTTGCGCAAAACCGGTCATTCCCGGTGGCTGTCGCGATCGGCTATGACCCGCTCCTTTTTATGGCGTCGGCGTTTGAGGTTCCGTACGGCCTCTCCGAATACGATTTCGCGGGTGGTCTAAGGGGAGAGCCTATTGACGTGGTTCGTCTTGAGGATTGCGGCCTCCCTGTGCCGGCGAATGCAGAGCTGATTATCGAAGGGGAATGCCTGCCATCCGAGCGGAAAGCGGAAGGTCCGCTCGGAGAGTGGACGGGTTACTATGCCAGCGCAGTAAGGGACGAGCCGATCATCCGGGTTAAACGGGTTTATTTTCGGAGTAACCCTATTATGACCGGCGCTCCTCCGAGCCGGCCTCCAACAGAAGCAACCTTTTACAAGAGTTTTTGGCGCTCGGCGATGATCTGGGAGGAGCTGGAGCGAGCAGGCGTTCCTGACGTCGTTGGAGTCTGGTGTCCGCCAGAGGGTAATACGCGGCTGTTTACAGTTGTTTCCGTCAAGCAGCGTTATCCGGGGCACGCGCGTCAGGCCAGTCTGATTGCCTCCCAGTGTCATGCCGCAGCTTATCTGGGTCGTTTCACGCTCGTCGTCGATGAGGACATCGATCCAACCGACATGAAAGATGTTATCTGGGCAATGACGACTCGCTGTGATCCAGTGGAAGACATCGAGATCCTCAGACGATGCTGGAGTAGCCCGCTGGATCCGATCCTCCCGAAGGAAAGAAAGGACCGGGATTCCAGCTTCAATTCCCGAGCCATTATCGACGCCTGCCGGCCTTACGAGTGGATAAAGGATTTTCCCAAATCGGTGATAGTCCCTCCCGAGCTCGCGAAGCAGGTCAGAGAAAAATGGGGCAAACAAATCCTCTCGTAGATGGTCCATGAGAGGCGACCTAACTAACAGCCAGTGACAAACGGTGAAATGCAGGTTTTCGCGGGACTGGGTTTGATCAGTTCGTTCTTAAAGTTCATCCTGGCGCGCGAAAATTCGCAGCTTGGTCCCTTGGCTGCGGTTCATCGAATGGTAGCTACTTCCCTATGCGCGGCCGTTCTTGCTTGAGACTCTCCTTGACTTCTTCCAGCGTCATCACGTCGGCATATTTGTGGTGCAGGTCGAACAAATTCACCTTGTGGGACAGGCTGCTCCGGTCAAAGACGCACTCTTCGACGACTGAAACGTGATACCCCAACGAATAGGCATCGACGCAACTGGCGCGCACGCAACCGCTCGTGCTCTCGCCGCAGACGATCAGGCTGTCAATGCCTTTCTGAGTCAAGTGGGCAACCAGCGGCGTGCCGAAAAAGCCGCTGGCGCGCTCCTTATAAATAATCACGTCACCCGGTTCCGGTCCAAACTCCTCACGTATCTTGAAAGCTTCCGCGTCGATCTTTACCCGTTGCCGGTTGGTGGCGTAGACGGTATCGGGATTCGCCTCTTTGCGCGTTTCGGTGGTGGTGTAAAAGATGGGGATCTTCAGGGACCGGGCAAGGGCAAAAAGCTCTTGGGTGGGTTTGATGGCATTGTAGGCGTAGATGCCGCAGGAACTCTTGTGATCTTTGACGAGCTCATGAGGGTGCTTCGGTCCGCCTTCGTACACCAGGTTATAGAGGTCGATCGCCAGCAGGGCAGGCTTCTGGCCGATATAAGTCTCTCGATGATAAGGCGTATAGGTTTCGAGAATCTCCGGCGTGACGACGTCCTTCCAGCAGTGGTCTTCGAATTTAGGCAGCGACATGATTCGTCTCCCTTTTTGATAAATTTCTACGATATGGCAATCAGAAACTTCCCATTTGTATCTCCACTATTCAGTGGAGTCAAGAAAAGCGAAACTCGGGTGCGGTAGTCAATATACGTCTAACCACTGCGCGGCCAAACTCGGTCGCGGTTAGGTGGCCGCCGATGTCGGGAGTGCTCGTTCCCCCCTGTGCCAGAGTGGCGTGCACGGCGTGCTCGATCTTTTGCGCGGCTACCGAAGCCGCTTTATCCGAATGCCGGCGAGCGAGCCACGCGAGGAGCATTTGCCCCGACATGATGATGGCATATGGATTGGCGATGTTCCGGCCGGCGATATCGGGCGCTGAGCCGTGCGTAGCTTGCGCCATCGCGTAGCGCTCTCCGACGTTCAATCCGGGAGCGAGACCCAAGCCGCCGACCAGCCCGGCCGCCAGGTCGCTGAGAATATCGCCGAACATGTTCGTGACCACGATGGTGTCGAATTTCTGCGGCTTCATCGCGAGGTGCATAGCAAAGCTGTCGACGTGGCAGTCGTCGACGTCCACATCGGGGAACTCGCCGGCGACTGCCATGGCGGTGTCTGCGAAGAGGCCGCAGGTGAGCTTGAATACGCTTCGTTTGTGAATGATGGTCACGCGCGGGCGGTCGCCGCAGGGATGCTGCTGCTCTAGCCCGCGTCGCGCGGCGCCGCGCCCCCGGGCGATCTCGAAGGCGGTCCGGGCGATTCGCTCCGAGCCGCGGCGCGTGATGACGCGTGTGGACAAAGCCACATCCGGTGTCGGCATAAACTCGCCGCCGCGGTACATGTTGCGGTCGGGTTGCATGCCTTCGTTGTTCTCGCGCACGATCACCAGGTCAACGCCGTCATAGAGCGCCTTCACTCCCGGCAGAGAGCGGCTGGGGCGGATGTTCGCATA
>JBOHVS010000067.1:0-58758 GCA_050735975.1 Binatia bacterium
CCTTTGAGAAGCAGGGAAAGGATCGCCAGGTGCTGCTGAAAGGACGTGGCAGCCCGTCGGCCGCTCTCTGCCTCCCGGTCTCGCTTAACGAAGAGCGTACGATAGCTCATTTAAATCTCACTGGCCTTCCGCTCAGGCGGGGCGGACCGCTGCAATCCATTGCGAACGAGGGCGGAATGTACGGTGTCATTCAGTGGTTTTCCGGAACCGGCGCCGGCGGCCGATGTGGCGGACACGATGGAACTCGAGACGGGTCAAGCTTTTCCGCGATCGTCCGGCTCCCGAGGCGTACCCGATCATTTCACCCAACGCGCTCACCATCAGCCCCAGAACAAGCGCCGGACAGACGCGCAGCGGCAGCTTGCGCGAATACTGATAGGATTGGCGGAGAATTCGCCAAAACCGGAGTGCAGGAATCAGCGGTGCCGAACACGTATAAAGTAGCCTCTTGGCTTTGGACCACTCCCGAGAGCGAGTCGCTGCGAACATCCGGCCGCTGTGATACTGAGCCGGCAACCACGCAGAAATCACGCCAAAGTTCAAATGGGAAATCTTCGCGCGAGGTTCGAGGTAAAGGCGATATCCTTTTCTGTTCAGATCCCAGTGCAGCACGCTTTCCGCCTCGAGCATGGTTTCGAGGTCGGGACCGTAATCGAGCAGAACGGAGCGTTTATAACTGCTGTTGTGTCCGGGGAGGTGGTCGACGATGCCGCCGGATACACCTTCCTGCCAAACGCCGTACGCGATGAGAAAATCGGCGTAACTAATTGTCGAGCCGGGGTTCGCGTTACGAACCACCGGTCCGACTGCCGCCCAATCCTCTTGGTGCGCGTGAATCAGCGCCTCAGCCCAAGCAGGATTCGGAAAAGCGTGATCTTCCGCCAGAGCCACGACGGGCGCGCTGGCGTGCCGCACACCAGCGGCGTTAGCCGCGCCGATTGATTTGATATGGCCGACTTCGGCTAGTCGAAACTTAAAGAACTCCTCCATCTCAGATTGATTCAATTCGAGTTTGCTCGCGCAGGGCGCGACAATCACGAGTTCCAATCGATCTCTCGCAGTTTGCGCTCTTAGACAGGCGATCGTTTTACGAATGGTGTCGTAGCGGTCCGGAGTGGCGAGAATCACGGACATCGCCGGAGAATTGACTTTGCTCACTTTGTCACTCCGTCGGCGGACTATTCTCTATCGTGAGGTCCGGGTGGCGATCGCAGATCTTGTAGAGCAGCATAGTACCGAAGCGAGGACGGCCGGTGATTATGAGTACGATGATGTGAACTCCTTCAATAACAGAAGATATTCTATTTCTGTCCTACGCGCCCTCTCATTCAGGTTTAGACACAACCTTCTGTATCAGCTCAATACCGAACACAAATTCCGTTTGTCTTGCGCACTGATGTGAGTGTGACGGCTAAGCTCAAAGCCGACCCTGCGCCGTGCGGCACTACCTGCGCCCAAGCTGTAGCCCGTTACTTCACCGATCGCATGCGCGACCAGTCCCATAATCAATGCTGGCAAAACACGAGGGATCAGTTCACGCTTTCGACCCGAGCGGCCTATCTCTTGCAGAACACGCTGAAGGCGCAGCAGCGGAATGAGAGGCATGCCGCCAATGTATAGTAGCCGGCGAAAAATGGACCAATGTCCGTTTCGGGCACGAGTTGCTCCGTACATACGCCCGCCGTGGAACTCAGCACTGACATAGGAAGAAAGCAAGGAAATATTCACATGATTTGTCTTGGCCGCCGGTTCCAGATAAAGCCGATAGCCCTTAGCTAACAAATCAGCGTGGAGGATCCCTTCAGTTTCCAGCATCGTCAGAAGCCTAGCCCCGTATTCTAGAAGAATTGTCCGTTTGTAGGCGGTGTGGTGCCATGGTAGACGGATGGTCTCCCCTGCCAGAGCGGGTTCGACCCAAGGACCGAAGTCCGTAAAAAGATTGGCCCAGCTGATTATGTTGCCGGGATTAGCATTGGCTATCACAGCGCCGACCGCCGCCCAGGGTTGGCGGTGCGTCTCGATTAATGCCTCAGCCCAGCCAGGATCGGGGTAGGTGTGTTCTTCAGCATAAGCGACCAGTGGCGCGCTTGCTTGTTGGACCCCTGCAGCGATGGCTCTGCCGGTGGACTTGATTTCGCCAACCTCGACCACGCGAAAGCAAAGAAAGTGTTTCAGCTCCGACTCATCGAGACTAAGCTTCTCTATAAAAGGTGCGACAATTACAATCTCCAGCCGCTTTCGAACCGTTTGCGCGCTTAGATGCCTCATCGTCTGACGAATTGCGTCATAATGACCCGGTGTTACCAACACAACGGACATATCAGCAGAAATGCCATCATCCATGGTCATCCCAGCGTGAGAGCGTCATTGGAGGCGTTTTGTAACGATTGTCGCGCCGTGCCTTGTTCATCTCCCAGACAAAGCCCGCCGTGTTCGCCAATTGCCAGACTAGAAATATCGGCAATAACGCGCGGCATCGATGTTCCTTGGAAAAAGGAGCGCTTAAACAGCGTAGATAAAATCGGAATTCCGGCCTGAAGGACCCCGACCCCCGCTGGGCCCGTACCTGGTGAAATCGAAAGGCGCCGCGTCCGTAATTGAAGTGCTGCCGCCAAAACGTGCCCAACGTCAGCAAGTGCGCGTGGTAGACGACGGCGTCGGGCGCATAGGTCATACCGTAGCCCCGCCGGAGCCAGCGATCGCATAGCTCGCGATCCTCGGCGGTGGTAAAGCGCGCGTCGAAGCCGCCGAGGCGATGAAAGGTCGCAGCCGGAACGGCCAAATTGTTTGACGCGAAGAAACGCGGGCCGTGAGCGCCTTGGTTGTAGTAGTCATAGACGATATCCACGATCAGCTGGCTTGCTTGGGAAAAAGGATTATCTTGAAGCAAATTAAGCGTGCGTCCTCCGATGATATGATCCGGTGTCGCAAGGCAGCGAATCTCGATCTGTCGGAGCCAGTCCGGGTGCGGCCTGCAGTCGTCGTCTGTGAAGACCAGGAACTCGCCTTTTGCACGTGAGCTGCCGGTATTGCGGGCTGCCGCTGGGCCGCGGTGCGGCTGCATCAGCAGCTCGATATCGAGACGGTCACGGAATACGGAGCAGACTTCATTCGGCGGTATCTCGCTCCCGTCATCCACCACGATTACTTCGAAGCGTTGACGCGAATAGTCAAGCTGTGAGAGCGATTCCAAGCACGCCGCGAGCTCTTCCGGACGATTGTATGTGGGAACAATGATCGAGAAAAACGGCCGTTGCATCAGAGTTGCTCAGCGGTACGGAATACTCTCATCCGGATGTGAAGGGGCCAAGACCTCGTATTTGTTTACCGATCGAGCGGGTATCACAACCGAGGGGACTCGCGCAGAGGCGGAGTCTCATAGCCGGCCCGATTTAATCCTCGACGACAGAGCTGCTCGTACAGGCTGATGAATTTTCTCACGTAAGCGATTTTGTCAAAGCGCGCCAGCGCAGCCTCATGTCCGTTTCGCCCTATCGTTTCGGCCAGGTCACGATGATTCAGCAGATACAACATAGGCCGGGCGAGCGCTTCGCTGTCGCCCGGTGAAACCAAAAATCCCGTGTCCCCTTCTCGAATAAACTCGGTGAGCGCTCCGACAGCGGCGCCAACTACCGCCGTGCCTCTCATCATCGCCTCGGCGGCGACCAGCCCAAACGGCTCCGCCCAACGGGACGGAACCACCTGTAGCCATGCAGCCTCAAAGTGCTGCTCCATTTCCGATTGCGATAAGTGGCCCAGGAGGCAAACGCTGGAAGCGATATTTAGCTCGGCAATGAGTCTCCTCAGGTTTTCTCGTTCCGGACCGTCGCCGGCTATGAGAAGCCGCGCGTCCGGAATCTGTTGCACTACGACGGCGAAGGCCCGCAGTAGCAAATCAACCCCCTTTTCCCGTGTGAGACGGCCGGCGAAGGCAACGGTTGGAGGCGAGGAAAGAGGCAGGCGGATGGCCCGTCTGGGGATCGCTTCCGAAATAACCGCGGCGACGTCGATACCCTCGTGCGACAGGCGTTGCCGCACCGCTTCGCTGGTGGCCACCACAAGATCGAAGACATTACGCCAGCGCCGCCAGAGTTTTTGCTGGAGCATCATCGTCGGCCATATCCTCAGCGGCAGGCAACCGTTATGATAACAGACTTTGCCGGCCGGCGCTTCGCAACCGCGGCCATCCGGCAGCATTTTAGTGCCCAGGGGGCAGATCGCTTTGTACGAAGCGACGTGGTACAGGCTCGGAACATCGCGGAGCAAAGGTAAAATCAACGGAGAAAGCTGCCATAGGAACGTGCGAACGTGAACGACGTCAGGTCTGAAATCAGCCAGCGCCCGTCGAAGCTGTCGGAACGCGGAGGGATTGGCGGGCTGCAGCAACATTTGCAGCCGGGAGTGGCTGCCGAAGCAAAGATAATCCGCCTGGCACGGACTGGCGCCAGAGGCGGCATTGCTGGCGAATAGACGGGCGTCATGCCCGCGCTGCCGCAGATCTTCGCGAAACACCAATGACATGATAGACGCTCCATCATCCGGCGTCGCATGGTTGTTGACCAGGAGGATCTTCATATTTTAAGGGATTCAAGCCGTTGGAAGTTAAGTGAGATTTTACAGATAGCCTTGCTCGCGATACCACTCGATCGTACGCTGCACCGCCTCCTCTACTGAAACCTCCGGGTGGTAAGCCAATTCCTTCCCGGCCTTAGAAATATCAAAAACATTATCTTTGACGAAGAATTCATATCGGTGAGCGTACGGTAATTCATAACCCAGCCACGTGTACAGAACCTGCGCTGCATCGATAAACGCAGAAAATGGCGCGGCGGGTAAACCGGCCCGTTGGCACTCCCTCCCCAGTTGTTCTGCAATCAGGTTTATAAGACGCTTTGTCTTGATCGGCGTCTTTCCGGTGATCAGATAGCATTGGCCCTCGATGCCCGGCGTCTCGGCACACCGGCGGAGTCCGTTGACGATGTCGCTGACGTAACCGATATGGCTGTGTTTTTCTCCCGTATTTATGCTCCGAAAACGGCGGCTAGCGATGGCCCGGAACAGACCAAGCCAGCTTGATGATCGGGGGCCCATCACGCCGGATATGCGGGCGATCACGGCTGGCAGACCGTGGTTTCGATGGAAAGAAAGGACTATTTTTTCAGCCGACAATTTCGACTCGCTATAATGCGTGTTCGGATTGGTTCTGGTATTCTCGTCTACCGGCCCTTTTTTTAGGACGCCGTACACGCTGGTGCTACTGACATAAACGAATCGCGCCACACTCGCCGCAGCCGCAACCTCGGCAAGATTCCTCGTACCTTGGATATTCGTTTCGTAATATTGTCTACTTGGCGCGCCGTGCTGCGTCCTTTGTGCGGCAAGATGATACACATATCGGCAATTCTCGACCGCACTCTGCACTGCGGCTCTGTCCCTGAGGTCGCCCCTGATCATCTCGACGTTCAAGCGCTCGAGCAGAGCGGAATCACTCGACTGGCGGACCAAGGCCCTTACTTCAAGGCCCGAATGCGCCAGCGCTTCGACGAGATGGCTTCCTACGAAACCCGTAGCTCCGGTCACCAAAGTTTTCATCGTCGTAATCTTGAGCAGATTGCTGAAAAACTCTGGCTAGAGGCTCATCTCGTGCGGCACGATCAGCGGGCGATTTTCATATCTCAGCTCATGTCGCGCTTTGAAGTCTTCAGTGATCATATCGAGCAGAACATGTCCATCCATGTCATTCGGAATCGCTTGCCCCATCAAGTAGAGCAAGGTAGGCGCCAGATCCATCGTCGAGGCTCCGGCTAACGGGGCTGTTTTCTGGATATATTTGCCCGCCGCTATCATGAAGCCGTCATTTGAGTGCCGGGACTTCCGACGTTCAGGGTCCCGCTCCGAAATCAGCCCGAGCTTCGCATGGTATACTTCATCGATCGGTCCGTTTTCGGCCCACTGGATCACGAGATCCGGCAGGCTGTAGAGCTGGTCTCCTTCATAGACATGGGCAATCTGCACCACGTTATGAACCGCCGGCCTGCCGGTTGCCGGATTGAGCAGGCACATCAACTCGTCGCGAAGCTGCCGACATATCTCTTCGTATTCCCTGCCCGGCTCAACAACTCCCCACGGCTCGCGGCCACGCAAGTTGACGCTGACGAATCCTTCAAAAAACGACTTGGGTAGAACGAATGCTTTGGTCGCTTTCCAGTCAATGCCGCTGCTGTAGTTGCGGAAGAATACATTGTCATGGAAGGATTGGGGCATGATATGATTGTTGACGAACTCCCGCAGCGGACCGGGAATCCAATCTCTCAAGCCGCGTGTCTTATTTAGGACTTGTACGGATCTGCCAACTCCGCTTTTTTGGGCGGGGCTGGCCTGGAACCCCAACCTTTCCAGTAACCCGGGCAGGAGATGGTTTCCGGAAAAATTGGTGGCAATCCCATGAACGGAAAATATGACAATAGTCGTGTCGGCAACGCCTTCGACTAGGCCGGCGAGACAGGCGTCAATCTCGGTATAGATGTTGGGCAGCGCCTCGGGCAGTTCAGAGGCGTTTCCCGAATGATGTGCCCAGTGATTCCGGTCGAAATGGTGAAAGAATTGGTGGCCGGCCCAATGGGATTCGCCGAAAACCGCAACAAACAAATCCCAGTCGTCCTGAGCCAGGAGAAAGCGCAAAGCGCCAACCTTCTTCTCAATATTGGCCTGCAGGGTATGGTAAACTTGGAGTTCTTGAGACACGCTTTTCGCGATCGTGATTTCCCTTAATTGGCGATACTTTCCAAACCGAGCGGCGAGTTCCTCGATCAGCGCTGGGGGAAGCGAGCATTGCCGTAATATCGGGTAGTGTTCTCCCCAGGCGGAAATCTGTACGCCGTCTATGCCTTCGATAGGATAAGTCTTTGGAACATCAAAGACAGCGACCTTTTTTCCGGCAGCTCGCAAAAGCCACCAGAAGGGAAAATAACGGCAGGAGCGGGCATTCACTTTGATGAAGTCCGTTGTCCCGCGCTTGAGCTGGATGTAACTGTAATAGCCGTGCTTTGCCGGGTTCACGCCGGTATGAAACGATAGCCAAGGGGCGTCGGAAAACAATCCCTGTGTGGATTGCAGCCTCGCGTAAACGCCGGACTGCATCAAAGCGCTCAAGAAAGGAAGCCGCCCCTCGCGGCACCATCTTTGGATCAGATCGGGGTCGGCGGAGTCCAGTCCGATAAGGATAACGCGGTGCTTATCTTTTCTTTTCGGATTAGCCTGCGCGAGCATTTTGCTTTTCCTCTTCACGAGCGGATTCCGCAATGGATACGGCGCAAGATGCTCGCGCTGACTTTTCCGCCGCTTCGATGACGGCCAAGCTGCGAAGACCGTCCAAGAAATCAGGTTGAGCTGCGCGCGCGAGTCGCACCGATTCGACGAAATAGGCCAACGCCGAATGAAAAGAGGGATCGCCCGTGTCCTTGCGAAATCTTTCGAGAAGATAAGGACTGTGTAGCAGCGACCGCATGCTGTGGCCGAACTTTTTGACGCGCGCCAGATTCCGCGCGGCGTCGCTGATCTCCAGATCCGAAGAAAGATAACGATCTGCCGTCAGCTTCCCTGCAGTGCCGTAAAGCTCGAACCGATCTTCCTCGGCGGCGTTCAGAGAAAAAAAACACTGAACGGCCAGCCCGCTGGCGAGACGCAGTTGCAAGGCAGCGGTATCTTGCTCGCTGCGCTTCGATTGTATGCGGGCAAACACCTCACAAACGGATTGCTCAAGCAAGTAAGAAATAAGGTCGATATGATGGGAAGCCAAATCGAGCAAAACGCCCCCGCCATTCTCGCGAGTTAGCTTCCAATCCGGTAACTGGCGCCCGGCGGTCGAAAACACCGAAGACACCCCAACCAGTTCGCCAAGCCGGCCTGCCTGAATCTGCTGCTTGAGGCACTGATACAATCGCTGGAAACGATAATTGAATCCTATCATTCCGACCAAACCGGAGCGGCGCCAAGCTTCCACCACGCGCCAGCCATCGGCGACATTGGTAGCCAGCGGCTTCTCGAGATAGACGTGCTTTCCTCTTTCCATGGCAGCTATACCTGCTCGGGCGTGAAGGGCATTGGGCAGGCAGATCACTACGGCGTCCACCTCGCGCATTTCCAGGAGCTCTTGATAATCGGCGAAAGCGGCAGCCCGGGGAGCTTGGCGTGCAGCTTGTGCCCGGCGATCGGGGTCAAGTTCGGCGAGCGCAGTGATTTCAACGTTGGGTAAACGCGCAAGGTTTACCAGATGGACCAATTGGGAGATGCGACCACAGCCAATCAGTCCTATTTTGAGATTTGCCATAAGGGACTATTTCCCGGCACAGTCGATAGAGGGACGGAAGGACGAGCAAACACTATTTCATACCATCGGGCTGGATTCCTCGTCGCTTCGCTCGCTCGGAATGACAATGGGGCTGTCCTGCTGTCTGTCATTTCGAGCAAAGCGAGAAATCTTTTCTTTGGAATACACACAGCCTGGCGGACAGCGAGAAATCTTTCTGAACGGCCCGGGCCTGAACGCTTCCTTCCCGTTCAGCTGCCCGCGATTTTCATGACTTGCCCTATGGTCAGCGTATGTCTACTAAACAGTGACCTCCTTAGTAAATTTCTCCGTCTGAGCATGAATGGTTGCGTTAGAAAGATTGAAACCGGTTTGTGGTCTTGAGCCGCGAAAACGGGTTCGCTAGGCGTTCCAAGCGCTGCTTTAACTTGTACCAATCCACGCCCGCGAATTTATAGAGGTCGAACGTTTTCGGTTCCGCGCGATCTCCCGTCCAGAAACAGACTCCGAATCGACCTGCGGTAATCGCATGAGAGAAACCCTTCCACCGGCGGAGGACTTGCCAGGCTTCCCACATTTCAGAGGACCAGTGGATATCGTCGAAAACCACCACGCTGCCGTTGTTCAGATGAGGGGCCAAGCGCTCAAAGGACCGGCAGAGCGCATGTTTCTGCTTGTCTCCATCGATGTATGCCATGTCCACCCCGTGCCGGAGTGTCGGAAAAATCCGATCGAGTGCATCAGTGAAGGAAGCATTGACCACCTCGAAGTTCCGTGCGACGCGACTCAGGTGGGTCTCCGCCAACTTAGCCAACTCTGATGAGCCCTCAACCGTGATGAACCTGTGACAGTCTCGCGCCGATGCCAGGTAACAACCGGAGATGCCGGCAGAACTTCCCAATTCCAGGATCGTTTTCGCGCGCGTCGCATTAGCGCAGAGATACAAGAACGTCCCCCAACGCGGGAGCACGCTCGACACATAAGCGACCTGCGGCAACGAACGCACGAGAGTGCCCGCCTGAGAGAAACGATGTGTTGCGCTTTCAATGAACGTCCTGCCGGAAAACACGCTGACAAACTCGCCCTCGCGTTTGGCCAGTTCAGATCGAAGCGTCTCGATGCTGCTAACGATCCGGTCATCTTCGGGATTGAGTTCGCCGGATAGTAGAAACTCAATCGGTGAGCGCAAGGGATCCGGCAAGTTATCCGTTAACATCCTCCGCAACTGGCGGCGGCCAACCCAAGAGGCCAGCCAAAGAATACCTCGATCCTCAGGCGCCGCGGTAAGATCAATGGACGAGCTCATTGCCGTAAACGGTCGTCAGTCACTGCTAAAAGCGTTCTCCCTGGTTGGAACTTGCTCGATCGCTCGACTCGCTTGCGCCGGGACCTTGACGGGCTGGCCCGTCGAAATAGACTTCACGACAGCTAGAGCTACCTGGAGGGCGCTGCGCCCGTCCTCCAGTGTCGATTCTACTGGTGTATTTGTTCGGATCGCATCGATAAAATGGCGCCACTCGGTGCGATACGAATCGACGAAATCGCCGCCATATCGGAGTCCTGATACGCCCAAGGGAAAGGCTCTCAACGTGCGACCGATGCTTTGCACTCGATCCTTGAGGCCGCCCGGGTGATTTAGCGAGGAAGCGTGTTCCAGGCCGTCAAAGCGATAACAGTCAATACGCATACAGCGGCTCTCGCCATAAATTTCCAGTTCATTGCGCGCTATCGTGCGCTCGGAGAAGACCGAGCATGCCAGAACACCGTTGGCCATCCGCGCCGTCACGGTGGCGGTCTCAATCATCCCATTTCCCGGAGCGACTCGTCGCAAAGACCTCTTCGACCTCGCTTTGAAGCAAATAGCGCCAGAGGTCAAAATGGTGCACGGCCTGTTCGAAGAGCACGCCGCCTCCCTGTGTCCGATATCGTCTCCATTCGGGAACGTTCTCGTGGTAACTTGTGAGGACCGTGCGAATCATTTGGATCATGCCTAAAGTCCCGCGCCGGATGGTTTCTCGCGCTCGACGGACAAGCCGGTGCCACCGCAAATTGAAACCGAGCATGACTTTGTTGGAAGACTCTTTCGCTCGCCGAATCAGGAGGTCACGAGCGCCAGGGGCTTCTCCAGAAATATGTGTTTTCCCGCCGCCAGAGCCGCCAATGCCACTTCTACATGGAACTGAGCCGGCACGCAGACCGCAACGGCGTCTATAGACTGGTCACCCAGAAGGCGCTGGTATTCCGTGTATCGGTTCTTGATGTGGAACAGGTTCGCAGACCTTGTGCAGACGATCAGCGCTGATGTCGGCCAAGGCGACAACTTCTGTTCCTTTGAGGCATCGAAGCGCCGGGAGATGCCGGGTTTCAGTGACCCTGCCGCAACCGATCAGACCGAATCTTATCTGATTTCTACTAATGGCCATATACAGCCATAGCCTATTCAACTGTTCGCTGGCGAACTCCCGAGGGATTATGCCAATTTCGATATTGTTGAGGATATTTCTTGACGTAGCATTCCAGCAGACCGGCGTACTGCTGAATTGATTTTTCAAAACCGCGCTCCCGATCCCGGTCCGCCGTAATTGCGATCGGACACTCGATGACGAGAGTTGATTCGTCGTTGTCCTCCTGAAGGCAAAACAAGGGAAGAATCGCCGCTCCGGATAGTTTTGCCAGGCTGACTATCCCCGTCGGAAAAAACACCGTATGGCCGAGAAATGGAACTGCAACAAATTTATGTCCGCGCCTGCCGTCTGCGCTAATGCAAATCACCGCATTCTCCCTCAGCCGTTTTGTTAGAGCCTTGGTAAAAGCAAGCGACTCCTGCGACCTGAGATAAAGAATCTCTTTGACGAACGGTTTTTCACAATCCTCAAAAAACCCCCTCACAAAACGCTGCCTTAACCAGCTCGTGGTGCCGCCGCCGGCAAATCCTCCCATGTGAAAATCCGCGTGAACTTGGGTTATTTCGAAGCCATTTTGGCGCAAGATCTGCTTCGCCAGGAGCCTTCTGCCAAAATAACTGGTTTCCCACAGGATCGCGCCGTTGCCCTTGCTCAGAGCGCTGCGCAAATGTTCGAGGCCTCGAATAGTGGCCGATTGAAGGGCGGTTTCTGAGACGCCGGATCTCGGCACCGCGAACGTGTCCACCCAGAATTGACGGAACGATGAATGAACGATTCTCCGCATTCGGTGTTTACCCAAATCGCCGCCAAATGCCTCTACGAGGTTCTTCTCGCATAGGCGCCGTTTAGCGCGCGACAGGCGGTACGCCAGGAAGGCGATAGAGTTTACGAGCAGCAAGGTCAATCGACGCGATGAAAGCCACGTCGCTACTCGCACGAGCGAAACTACCAAAAGAAGATACGGGTCTTTGGCTGCGATGAGCTTCACAAAACCAGCAGAGAAAGAGCTTAGAGTTGAGGGTTGAGAGTCGAGGGGTTAAGAGAGGTTGAGGCTAAGGCTGAGGTTGAGCGCTTAAGAAAGGTTAAGGTTGAGTATAAACCCAACACCTAAGACCCAACACCTGAGACCCTAGATCCAAACGACCCTAAACCCTACACCCTAAACTCTAAACCATTAACAACCTAAACCTTCCCGGACGCCAGCAATTCCCTACGGATTTTACCGGTGGGGCTCTTTGGAAAACGCTCTCTGAACTCAATCAAGCTCGGAACTTTGAAGTCGGCAATTTTTCCGCGGCAATGCTCGATGATCTCTTCTTCCGTGCACGAGCCGTTCAAAACAATCATCGCCTTCAGCCTCTCATCGCCGAATGATGTCGGTAAACCGACAACGACTGCTTCCTCTACTTTTGGATAACTCTCGAGCAGCTCCTCGATTTCGCGCGGATTGATCTTATAGCCTCCTTTATTGATAAAGAGCTTTTTTCGTCCAACCAGATAGAGGAGGCCGTTTTCGTCTTTTCTCCCGAGGTCGCCGGTGAAAAAGTAGCCGTTGCGAAATGACTCCTGGTTCGGCGCATCGGACCCGTCATAGCGCGCGATCGCCGCCGGGCTTCTAACGGCGACTTCGCCGATGTCATTGATGCCGGCGGGTCGCCCGGTTTCGTCATAAACCTCGACATGGACACCGGCGATAGGATGGCCAACGGATTCTAACGATTTCTCGATGTTGGCGCTCAAGTCTACACTGATGGTTCCGGTTTCAGTCGATCCGTAAAGTTGCCGCACGTACAGTCCAAAACGGTCGTGGAATTGGCGGTTCAGTTTGGCCGGCAGCGGCGCGCTGGCAGATATACAAAGGCGTAAGGAAGAAAAATCGGGCTGCCGCGGGAAATTGGTTTTCGCCAGAACTCCGAACATGAAGGGCACTCCGACGAAGACCGAGATTTTGTGTTTTTCAATCATATTCGCGACGGCCTGGCGGTCAAATTTCGCAGCCGGGTATAGAGTGGCTCCCGCTCGTATACTTGCCATCATGCTGCGCATCAAACCGTTGACGTGCGAAAAGGGTGTAACCCCAAGAAATTGATCCTCATGGGTTAATTCCAGGGTTTGCTTCAGGCTATTGAGCTCAAAAAGCAGATTCCGGTGGGTTCGCGAAATTCGTTTGGGACGTCCGGTTGAACCCGACGAGAATTGGTACATAACCGGGGCGTCAGGATCCGTTTTAACTCTGAAATCGGCGGAAGTTCCGGACGCCGATGCATGGGTGTGGTTCTCGACGAACAATATCCGGCAGGAGGTTTCATGGAGTCGCAATACCTCTTGGCATAGACCGCCGAAGGATTGTGAGGTGATGATGTAGGAGGCGCCGGTCTCCTTAAGGAAGCGAGATAGTTCAGTTTCCTGATACTGATCATTCAATGGGACGACAATGGCTCCTAAACTTAGCGCCGCGAAGTAATTCGTAATGAATGTCGAACCATTGGGAAGAAGCATGGCCACCCGGTCGCCTGGACGGACTCCCGCATCGTAAAGTTGCGCAGCGAAAGCGAGAATCCTCTTTTCAAGTTGCCCGTAAGTGACAGCGGCCTCTCCCTCGACAATGGCAATTCGGTTGGAATTGCCCGCCGCGACGGTTGTGAACATTTCGGTCAGGGTGTTCATAGGCTGACGGTGTAGGGTTTAGTGGTTCAACCTAAACCTTAGCCTCAATCTCTGGTTTAGAGTTTGGAGCGTAGGGTTTAACTTCGAATGTCGAACTTCTTCACCTAGACCTCAACCTTCGGCTTCTCCTGTCGAGCCGCGACGATTTGATCAATCAAAGCGAAATAAGACTTCAGGTGCGCCTCGGGAGTCCATTTTTGAAGAAACGTCTCGTAACCTTTTCTGCCAAGCCGATCGCGGCAGGAGGGATCCGTCAGCAGTTGGTCAATGGCCGAAACCAGTTCTTCATCGGTTTTATAGACGAATCCACCGGCGCTTTCTTGAACCGGCTGCGCCATTCCACCCAGGTCGCGGGCGATAACCGGAGTTTGCTGTCTGAACGCCTCGTAAGTCACGAGAGGAGAAGAGTCGTAACATATGGAGGGCACAACGACCGCGATAGCATGCCGGTAAAGGACCTGAAGTTCCTGATCATCTTTGCGCCCTAGAAACCGGATGTTAGAAGCGCCTTCGGCCATTTGTCGCAAGCGCGGCTCGTAGGATCCTATGCCGGCGATCAGCAGGCGCGCCTTTTTTTGCCGACGGAACACTGGAATGATCGTTTGCAGGCCTTTAAGCTTTTCCAGGCGACCCACGAAAAGGAAATACGGCTGCTTCGACTCATCCCCAAGAATTTCGTCTTCTGTTGACGCAGCGGATTCAGAAGGGACAAAATAGGGAATATGGACTGTCGGAATGTTTAAACCCATCTTTTGATGAATGTCCTTACTGAATAGGCTGGGAGCAATGAAGGCGTCGACGTGCTTCACGGCGGCTTCCAGCAAGCCGGAGTGGCGCCACAACTGCGGCGGCCGCCTGTACGTGAGGCAACAAGTGAAGCAAGACGGTTGCGTGCAGGGAGCCCGATTAAACTTGAACAAGACGTTCGTGGGACAGACGAGCCAGTACTCAAGCATCGTGTAGAGCTTGATCCCATGTCCGTACTGCAAGACTCTTGGTCCGCCGACCAAAGAGATATTGTGGTAGTGGATCACGTCGAAGCCTTTGTTCAGAATCTTTAAAATCTGTGCTGATTTGAACAATGGCAGTCCGGTCTGATGCGTCGCCAGCGGCGAGAGCATGCCGAACGGGCTTTTGAGCCCATGGACGGTCACGTTTGGGTGATCCTGGTATTTGCCTATGGGGGAAAGCCCGCTCAAACGATAGGCGTCGATGCAGTGGATTACATCGACAGTGTGCTTGCGTCGCGCCAGCTCGTTCGACAATCGCTGCACAAAAATTCCATCACCTCCGAAGTTGTACGGAGGATAGAAGGTCGTGATCATGCAAAAGCGAAGGGGGCGATCGGGCATTGCAAACCAGGCTTAGGTTAAGGTTTAGGTTTAGGCAGCCGGAGCAGAATGCAGTTCAGGTTCAGGGTTAAGGGTGTAGGGTTTAGGGGAAAGTCAGGTTAAGCGTTGAGGTCCTTACTGGTTAAGGGTTGAGGGTGTAGGGTTTAGGGAACTAGAACGTCGAACAGCCCTCGGGTCTCAGGTCTTAGGTGTTGGGTTTATACTCAACCTCAGCCTTAGCCTCAACCTCTCTTAACCTCTCGACTCTCAACCCTCGACTCTTAGCTCTCGTCAACTTTGAACATCGAACTTCCTTCGGGTTTATGGTCTTAGGTGTGAGGTGTTGGGTTTTAATCTTCAACTTAACCTTAACCTCAGCCTCAGCCTGTCTTAGTCGTCTTCGCCAGGCAGGCTGTAAGCTCTTTCGCCAGGACTCGGACGTGCGGCTCCTGGAGCATGCCCAGGTGATTACCGGGAATTACCCTAATCTCCACCCCTCCGGCAGCCACACGATCCCAACCCTTCGTAGGACTGTGCAGGGAGAAAAAAGGCTGCATTCGGGCGCGGAATAGAGCGACGGGGCCCGGGTAAAGTCGCGGGTGGTACTTCCTCGACGCCCGGTACTGCGCCTGGGCGACTCTGTAGTGCCGCTCGGAAAATCCAAAGGAATCGCGCAAGTCTCGAATGCGCGAGGGAATATCATTCTGCGGCGAGTCACCTCGCGCTGAACGAAAGGCGCTATCCAGCTTTGTTTTGGCCATGGTCAACTTGAGTTTAATCAGACTTGACCATTGGGATCGGGTGAGTTGCAAGGAGCCGATCAGCCAGGAGGGAATGTGTCGATGGAGGCTTTGAAAAAACCGCCACCACCAGGTTAACTTGCCGTACCCTCTGCCGATGCCGCTGTCTAATAGCGCCACAAGCGCCACCGACTCTCCATTTCCCCGGAGTTGACGCGCCATTTCGAAGGCCACGACGCCTCCGAAGCAGAGGCCTCCCAAAACGTAGGGGCCGTGGGGCTGAACGGTTCGTATTGTGTCGATGTAATAAGCCGCCATCGCTTCGATGTCGTCAAAGGGCTCTTCTGTTCCATCCAAGCCGCGAGCCTGTAGCGCGTAAAACGGTTGGTCTTGGCCCAAATGGTGGGCCAGGTTACGATAGCAAATAACATCCCCGAACAACTCATGCACGCAAAAGAACGGCAGTTTAGAACCTTTGGGTTGGATCGCTACGAGAGAAGACGGATTTGTTAATGGACTTCTTTGGCTAACCAAGTCGGCCAGGTGCTCGATGGTTGCACCTTGAAATAGGATCGACAACGGAAGGCGCTTGTTAAATTCTTTCTCGATCTGAGCAAACAGCCGTACAGCAAGCAAAGAATGCCCCCCGAGCTCAAAGAAATCATCATAGATACCTATCTGCTTGAGCCCAAGGAGCTTGGCCCAAATCGCTACCAGCCTCTCATCTGTTGTGTTGCGAGGCGGCACGAACGCCCTTGTAATTCGTCCCGCCTCGTCGCATGCAGGAAGAGCTCGGCGATCTATTTTTCCGTTGGGCGTGAGCCGAAAGGAGTCGAGCAGGATGAAAGATGATGGCACCATAGAGCCAGGCAACCGCTGCTTTAGAAAATCACGCAATTCGTTGACCGTCAGCGACTGGTCCCGTTCGGGAACAATGTACGCCACGAGCCGCTTATCGTTTGAATCATCGTCCCGGAGCACAACCACCGACTGTCGCACGCCGGGATAGTCTTGTAGCAAACTCTCCAGTTCCTCGAGCTCGATCCGAAAGCCGCGCACCTTTACCTGGCGATCAGCGCGACCGGTGAACTCGACTGCGCCATCCGGCAAGTAGCGGCCGAGGTCGCCTGTCCGATACATCAGGTCGCCGGAAGTTGTTGTAAAAGGGTTGGCGACAAAGCGATCGAGAGTCATCGGTTCGTCATCCAGATAACCTTTCGACAAAAAGGGAGAGCGGATGCAGATTTCCCCCAACTCCCCGATGCCGGCCAAGTTAGGCGTCCCGTTGAGAACCAGTAACTGAGCATCCTCGATGCCACGGCCCAACGGGATCTTTTTTCCTTGTCCCGCATTCACAGGAACCGCCGCTGTTTCTGGAATCAGGTAATAACCCATCGCTTGAGGAGTCTCCGTCGCTCCGTAGAAACTAACGAAGCTTGCTGAAGGAGCCAACTGCGTCATCTTCGCTAGGAGCGCCTCTCTCAGAGTATCGCCCCCGAAGAAAATACGGCGCAAAGACTTGCATTGGACCGTTGCGTCATCGGCCAGGAGCTGGCCCATAGCCGGTGTCACATGAGCAATGCTTATATCGGCCTCGTTCAGCCAATCGGCTAAATGACCGGAAGCAATCTTCTCCGGGTCAGGGATGAAAAGTGTAGCCCCGAGCAATAAAGGAGTAAAAATATCCCTCAGGCAAGGATCGTGCGAAAGACCCGCGAGCAGGCTGAATCGATCTGTTTCGGTGAGCTCGAATGTCCGAATGTGCCATTCAAAAAAATGTGCCAGGGGCCCGTGGGGCCCCAGAATTCCCTTTGGTTTGCCCGTGGAACCCGACGTAAACGCAATATATGCCCGATCATCCGGGGCAACAGTCACACCGGGAAAATCTGTAGAATAGGTATCAAGAAACCCGTCTTTCTGAGCCGTTGCTAACGAGGGTAGTTTAAGCCGAACGCGGCAGGGGACATCCTTAACAAATTCCTGCAAGACTTCAGGAACGGTCCTTTCCCCTTCGATCTCTATCCATCCCTTCGGTTTAGCCGCGCGCAAGTAATCAATGAGGCGCAGATCAGGATAGTCGGGGTCCAGAATCACGAAGGCTCCGCCTGCCTTAAGTATTCCTAATAGTGCCCAGACGAGCGAGGTATTGCGGTGAGCATAGATCGCGATCACGTCCTCCGGCTGGATCCCGGTCGCGACCAGGTAATTGGCGAGCTGGTTGGTTCTTCGCTCAAGCTCGTTGTAAGACCAGGTAGCCTTATTGTCAGCTATCGCCAACCCGTTCGGCACGCGCCGGGCTTGCTCGGAAAACCTTACTGCGACAGGCACAAAACCATTGGAGCCGAGAGGTTGCCCAGGGTTGGGTAAAGCTTCTTTCGCGCGCGGGGTCACGAGCGAGACAGCCGCTATTTTGAGGCCTGGACTTTCGACGATCTGCTCGAGGAGAAAAACGAATTGCCCCAGCATCTCCACCATCCGAGGCTGGGAAAATAGGTCGGCGTTGTAGACCAGATCAAAGCCAATGCGCTGCTCTCGCTCCCGCACATACAAAGTCAAATCGAATTTCGAATGTGGGTCCGCATGGCCGAACCGCTCTACCGTCAGGCCGTGCAGTTCGAGGCCGCGATCGTCGAGCGTGAGCATATTGAAAAAGACTTGAAACACAGGTGTACGACTCAGGTTGCGTTGCGGCTGAAGTTCTTCTACCAACCTTTCGAATGGCACATCTTGAAGCGCATAAGCGTCCAAAGCCATTTTTCGTACCCGCGCGAGTAACTCCGCAAACGTCGGATTACCGGAAATATCGGTCCGCATCACCAAGGTGTTAAGAAAAAATCCAATCAATCCTTCAATCTCAGGGCGATTACGGCCGGCTATCGGTGATCCCACGGCAATATCGTCTTGGGCGGTGTAGCGGTGGACCAGGATCTGGAAGGCCGCCAATAAAGTCATGAAAAGAGTGACGCTTTCCTTGCGGCTCAAGGCCTTGAGCTTTGCGGAAAGATCGTTCGCAAGTACAACCGACTCGCGCGCGCCCCGGTAAGTCTGCACCGCGGGCCGCGGCCAATCCGTCGGTAACTGTAGTGTAGAAACGTTGTCGAGTTGCTTCTTCCAGTACGAAAGCTGATTCGCTAAGAACGGTCCCCGCAACCACTCCCGCTGCCAAACCGCGTAATCAGCATACTGGACGGGCAATTGCGGCAGGGGGGATGGCTTCCGATTCGAGAAGGCTTTGTACAAGACCGATAGCTCCCGAAATAGAACACCTATCGACCATCCATCTGAGACAATATGATGCATGGTCAAAATTAGCACATGATCTTCATCACCCAGCCGCAGTAGCATCGCTCGTACCAGCGGCCCCTCGGCGAGATCAAAAGGCTTCCCGGCTTCTTCGGTGGCAATAAGTCGAGCCTCCGATTCCCGCTCGATTTGGGAGGGCCCCGTCAGGTCGCGCATGGGTAAATCCAATGTTAGCGATGAGGAGATTTTCTGGACAGGTTCGCCATCGACGGCCAAGAAGGTGGTCCTCAAAGCTTCATGGCGCCGGACGATCTCGTTAAGGCTCTGTTTTAGCGCGTCGATATCCAGTGGACCCTTGAGCCGTAGCGAGTTGGGCATATTGTACGCGGAGCTATTAGGTTCCAGTTGGTCCAAAAACCACAGCCGCTGCTGCGCAAACGAAACCGGGGCGGAATCGCGGTTTCCGCGGCGTGGAATGACCTGCGCGGCCGCAGTGTTGGGACGATTCTTCCGTAGCCGGAGCTCCAGGAGGGCCCGCTTGGCCGGGGACAGGGCCGTGATGCGACCGCTCAGGTCTCCGGTTGATTCCGGCTCGCCCGGAGCATCGTCGCCGGCGCCCGCGCGTTTGTCTCTCAAATCGGCGTTGTCCACGGTGACCTTTGATCGGCGCGGCTAGACTCGTTCCTTCCGATTTTCAAGCGAAACGAGATCTTCCGCCTCTTCGTCCGTAAGTGATTCCAGATCGGCCAATATATCCGCCATTTCTTCGGCCGGGGCCTTGCTCGAGTGCAGATGAACAATTTGCGCAGCGAGATCCGCCACAGTGGGATTCTCGAAGACGGCGCGGAGGGGGAGGTCTCGATGAAACGCATCGTGGATGCGCGATACGATCTGAGTCGCCAGAAGGGAATGTCCCCCCAAGTCGAAGAAATTATCGTGGATGCCAACTCGATCAAGACCCAATACTTTCGTCCATATCGCGGCTACCGACTTCTCAACAGGCGTGCGCGGCGCCACATAACTCGTTTCCAGGGCGGCGCGGCTCTGATCGGGCGCGGGAAGGGCGCTTCGGTTGAGCTTGCCATTGGGAGTGAGCGGCAGAGAATCCAAGGAGACGAAAGCGGAAGGCACCATGTAATCAGGGAGCTTTTCCCTCAGGAAACTTCGCAGATTATAGGCAGTGAGAGAAACCCCTGGTTGTGGGACAACGTAGGCCGCCAACCGTTTATCCCCGGGCACATCCTCACGTACCAGCACGACGTTTTCTCGTACCGCCGTGTGTTGATTAAGCGCTGACTCAATCTCTCCCAGCTCAATCCGAAAACCACGAATTTTAACCTGGTGATCAGTACGTCCTAGAAACTCGAGGTTTCCGTCGGGGAGATACCGCGCCAGATCGCCTGTCTTATAAAGACGGGCCCCAGGTTTTTTACTGAACGGATTGGGAACAAACTTCTCAGCGGTGAGGTCAGAGCGGTTAAGATATCCACGGGCCAAAGAATCTCCACCAATGTGCAATTCACCGGGAATCCCGATTGGAACAACATTGCCGTATTTATCGAGGACAAACGCCTGCCGGTCGCCCAGCGGGCGGCCAATAGGGGTAGTCCTCGGCCGTCTGTTTTTCGAATAGTGACTCGGAATCTGGTAAGCCGTTGCCGTTATGGTTGCCTCCGTGGGGCCGTAGGCATTGAGCAGTCGAACTTCCTGGAAAGCCGTTTGCTGCCAAAGCCTGAGAGCTTCGCCCGACATCTCTTCACCGCCAACTACGGCGAGCCTGAGGTTGCCGGCGATGCCGGGCTTGTCAACTGCCGCTTTGGCCAGCTGATGCCAGTAGACCGCTGGTAGATTCACTACAGTCAATTGGGAATCATGTATTTTTTCAAGCAACGCCGCCGGCGTCCAGACTTCGGTGTCTCTCAGCGCCAAGGTAGCGCCGCTCATGAGTGTTGGCAGGATCTGCTCGATTGAAGCATCGAAGTTGACCGATGCGAACTGCAGGACTCTGTCGCTCTCATTGAGTTGATAGTAATCACGGATGCAAAGACAGTGGCTGGCGAGCGACCTGTGGGAAATCATCACACCTTTAGGATTGCCGGTAGAGCCGGAGGTATAGATCACGTAGGCCAAGTCTTCCAGAGTCGTTATGTTCTCAAGGTGCTCATCGCTCTCCCGGGCAATTTCACTCCAATCTCGATCCAGGCAGACAACTTGCGCGCTATGCTCCGGGAGACTTTCAACCATGTGCTCCTGCGTCAGCAAAAGCGATACGCGAGCGTCCTTTAACATAAAGGCCAAGCGTTCCTTCGGATACGCAGCATCCAAGGGGACGTAAGCTCCCCCGGTTTTGAGAATGGCCAGAATTGCTACGATCATATCCAAGCATCGCTCGATACAGATGCCGACGAGCACTTCCGGTCTCACGTGTAACTTGCGCAAGTAACGGGCCAGTTGGTTGACCCGCTGGTTAAGCTGGCTGTACGTCAGTTGCTGGCTTGCGCAAACAGCGGCCACCGCGTGCGGAGCGCGCTCGACACGCTGTTCGAAGAGGGTGAGGACGCACTCGTCTATCGGGAAATCGCGGTCCGTGTCATTCCACTCAATCAAAAGCTGATGCTTCTCGGCGTCCGTCAGTATGGGTAGATCTGCGAGCCGCCGGTCAGGATTCGAGACAATACTCTGCAGCTCGGTCTCAAAGTGTCCGAGCATGCGCGTGATCGTGGCGGCATCGAATAAGTCGGTACTGTATTCCAGTGATGCTCGCAGTCCCGACGCTTCGTCGTGCATCGACAAGCTCAGATCAAATTTCGCCGTCTCCCAGTCGAGCTTCATCTGACTCACAGTCAGCCCGCTAAACTGCGGCGGCGAACTTGGAGTATTCTGGAGACCAAACATCACCTGAAATAAAGGAGAGCGGCTGAGATCGCGTTCCGGCTGGAGTTCCTCGACCAATTTCTCAAAAGGGACATCCTGATGCGCATACGCGCCCAATGCCGTCTCCCGCACGCGAGCCAAGAGTTCTTTGAACGTTGGGTTGCCGGATAAATCGACGCGCATTACCAGAGTGTTCACGAAAAAGCCGATCAACCCTTCTATCTCACGACGGGTCCGGCCGGCGATCGGGCAGCCCACGGCAATATCCTCTTGCCCGCTGTAGCGATGAAGCAAGGTCTGGAAAGCTGCCAGAAGGGTCATGAAGAGCGTCACCCCTTCCTTACGGCTCAAGGCATTGAGCTTCGCGGAGAGATCTTTAGCAAGAACCAGCGATTGCCTGGTTCCCCGGTAACTCTGCGTCACCGGCCGCGGGCGATCGGTCGGAAGCTGCAGCGCGGAAAGATCATTGAGCTGGTTTTTCCAGTACGAAAGCCGGCTCTCTAAAGCCTCCCCCTGCAGCCACTCCCGCTGCCAAATTGCATAGTCCGCATATTGAATCGGCAACTCGGGAAGGGTGGCCGGCTTGTCCTTAGAGAACGCTTCGTAGAAAGCCGATAACTCTCGAAACAAAACGCCGAGCGACCAGCCATCGGCAGCAACATGGTGCATAGTTAGAAGCAGCACATGATCTTGGTTACCCAGCCGGAGCAGCATGGCGCGCAGCATCAAATCCCGGGATAGATTGAATGGTTTCCCGGCTTCAGTCTTCAAGACGCGCACCATCTCTGCGTCTCGCTGTGAATCTGGGCTGTCACTCAGATCGACTACCGCGAGCCGGTCTAAAGCGTTTTCGCTGGCGACTTGAGTCGGGATGCCGCCGGCAGTACGGATGGCGGTCCGCAATGCCTCATGGCGCGCAACGATGGCCTGCAACGCGTTTTCCAATGCCCCCACGTCGAGGCGGCCATTCAACCGCAGCGGCTGGAAGACATTGTACAGAGGCTTTCCTGGCTCAAGCTGATCCAAAAACCACAACCGTTGCTGCGCAAAGGAAAGAGGAGCGGGATCCCGAGTCAACCTGCGTGGAATGCTCCACTGAGCACCCGAAGCAAGCGCTTTCTCCCTGAGTTTCGCTAGAAAAAGCTCTCGCTCCGTCTCCGGCAGACGGGCAACCCGGTCGCTGATCCTACTTCGATCCATCTGTCTTAACCTCGGTGCTCGGATGTCGCGGTTCGAGTGACCTTTCGGACTCAAGGGTTTGAGTGGAGAGTTGCTGCTCTGCCGCCTCGCGAGTAAAGGCCCGCTGCGCCTCCTCGTCGGATAAATTCTCCAATTCCGCCAGCATGCGAGCCAGGCTCTGACGCTGCTGATTCTTGACCGCGCACTGTGTGAGAGTCTCGGACAGCTCTTCGATGGTAGGCTTCTCGAATAAAACGCGCAGCGGAAGATCAACTTCAAAGGCTTGGCGGAGACGCGAGACGACCTGGGTAGCTAAAAGGGAGTGCCCTCCTAGAGCAAAGAAATCGTCGCGGATGCCAACTTGCTCCAGCCCGAGGACCTTAGCCCAGACGGCCGCAACGGTTTCCTCAGCCGGGGTACGAGGAGCGATAAAGCTTTGCTCGACCTCTCGCCTGCTAATGTCTGGAATTGGCAGCGACTGCCGGTCCACCTTGCCATGGGGGTTAAGGGGCAGGGTATCCAGCATCACGAAAGCAGAAGGAACCATGTAGTCCGGTAGCTTTGTCTTCAGAAAATTCCGCAGTTCTCCGGCTGCGGGGATGGATGCTTGATCCGTGACGACGTAAGCCACCAATCGCTTACCCAAGTTTGGTTTTTTGATTTCAGATTTTCGACTGTCGGAAGTATGCTCCTCCCTGGGATCGTCCTGGACAACCACTACAGTTTCCCGCACGGCCGGGTGTTGTCCCAGCGCTGCCTCGATTTCGCCCGGTTCAATGCGAAAGCCGCGGATCTTTACCTGGTCGTCGGTGCGACCGAGGAAATCAATATTGCCGTCGGATCGATAGCGAGCGAGGTCGCCGGTCCGATACAACCGGGCGCCAGGTTCGTTGCCAAACGGTTTGGGAATGAATCTCTCGGCCGTTAGATCGGGCTGGTTCAGGTAAGCTCGGGCAAGGCCATCGCCTCCAATGTACAGTTCTCCACAGGCTCCAATGGGCACGGGTTTCAGGTGACGATCCATTATGTAAACTTGAGTATTGGCGATGGGACGACCAATAGAAACTGAATGACCCACTTGCGCCGCGTATGTCATATGATAGCAGCAAGCAAAAGTAGTGCTCTCGGTGGGACCGTAACCATTGATCAGCCGACATTCCGGCAATTTGCCGAGAAGCTTCTCGGCATGAGCGGCAGATAAAACATCACCGCCTGCGAGCAGCTGCTTGACATCTTTGAGTGATTCGATTTCATTTTCCACCATTTGCTGGAACAGAGCCGAGGTAAGCCATAACGTCGTGACTTGCGTTTGCCTGATGGTCTTACCCAGCTCGAACAAAGAGGGCGTATGCGCGGGGAATATCACTAGCTTTGCGCCATTGAGCAGAGAGCCCCAGATCTCGAACGTAGAGGCGTCAAACGATATCGGGGCGAACTGGAGAAACGTTTCTTGTTGACCAAACTCCGCATAGTTCGTGTTTTTTACTAACCGGACCACACCGCGATGAATCACGCTGACCCCTTTGGGCTTCCCGGTAGATCCTGAAGTGTAAGTGACATAGGCCAGGTTTTCCGCTGCGGTGGAGCTTCTGGGATTGTCTTGGTCTTGTTGAGCGATCATGCCCCAATCGGTATCCAGACAAACAACCCGTGCCTGATGATCGGGAAGAGTCTCCGCCAGCCGATGGTTCGTCAAAAGAACCGGCGCTTGGGTATCTTTCAACATCACGTCTAATCGATCCTTTGGATATTCCGGGTCGAGAGGCAGATAAGCCCCTCCAGCTTTAAGGATTCCCAGCAGCCCAATCACCATCTCTAAGGAGCGCTCGAGACAAACACCTACCAACACCTCGGGACCAACCCCCAGCCCCCTCAGATAGCGCGCAAGCTGGTTGGCTCGGCGGTTCAGCTCGCGATATGTCAGTTGCCGATCTTGAAATATCACCGCTACGGCATCAGGCGACTGCTGCACTTGCGCTTCGAAGATCTCGTGGATGCACTTATCACGGGGATAGTCTCTCTTGGTGTCGTTCCATTCGATCAGGATTTGTGTTTCAGCCTCAGTTAGTACCGGCAACTCCGAAAGATGGCGGTCCGGGTCCGCCGCGATACGTTCCAGCAGGGTCTGAAAATGTTTTTGCATTCTCGCGATAGTATCGGTATCGAACAGGTCGGTGTTGTAGATGAACCAGGAAGTGATGACCTCAGTGCTGTCCAGGAGATGCACCTCTAAATCAAATCGTGTGTTCCCAGTTTCGAATTCCAGGAGCTTTACCGTCAAGCCAGGAAAATCCGTGACGGCCATGGGAGCGTTCTGGAGCGCAAACATCACCTGGAAGAGGTCTTGGTTCAAATTGCGCTCCGGCTGTAATTCTTCAACCAGCCTCTCAAAGGGCAGGTATTGGTGAGTATACGCTCCCAGCGTGACCTCGCGCACGCGAGCCAGAAGTTCCCGGAAGGTGGGGCCGCCGGAAAGGTCCGAACGCAAGACCAAAGTATTCACGAAATACCCGATCAAACTCTCGGTCTCAGCGCGATTGCGTCCTGCGATAGGAGTGACAACCACAATGTCTTCCCGTCCGCTGTAGCGATAGAGCAAGGTCTTGAATGCCGCGAGAAGGATCATGAAAAGAGTAACACCCTCTTGCCGGCTGAGCCTCTTGAGCGCATCAACAAGGGGCTTGGGCAAAATTGAGGATTGACGCGCTCCCCGAAACGTCCGGACCGACGGCCGTGGCCGGTGGGTGGGCAACTGCAGCGAAGAAGGAGCGCCGCTAAGCTTCTGCTTCCAGTAGGAAAGCTCTTTCTCAAGGACTTCCCCTTGTAGCCACTGACGCTGCCAGAGCGCAAAGTCCGCATATTGTATAGTCAGATCAGGAAGGGGCGAAGGCTTTCCGCTGCAAAACGCGTCATAAAAGATTGCCAGTTCGCGGTAAAATAGGCCCAGCGACCATCCATCGGAGACAATATGATGAATGGTGTGCAGCAAAACGTGATCCTCTTCGCCCAGCCGTAACAGCTTAGCCCGAAAGAGGGGGCCGTTCGCCAGAACAAAGGGGCATTGCGCCTCCGCAGTAGCCAGCCTTCGCGTCTCAGCCTCGCCCTCGTTCTCCGGCAACTCGCTCAGGTCCAGCAATGCCAGGTTGAAAGGTTGGGCTGGAGCAATGACTTGGAAGGGTTGGCCATCCACGGCTATGAAGGTGGTTCGCAAGGCTTCGTGACGCCGCACGATTTCGCTAAGGCTTTGCTCCATGCCAACTACGTTTAACGGCCCTTTCAGTCGTAGGGCATGAGGAAGGTTGTACGCTGCGTTGGCAGGCATTAACTGATCGAGGAACCAAAACCGCTGCTGGCCAAACGACAATGGCGCAGGGCGGGAGTCTTTTCGGGGAAAAATTTTTGGGGCAGCTGAGGAATCGAGGCCTTCTTCCATGAGAAGTCGGCTAAGCAGGGCCTGCCGTTTGGGGGACAACTTAAAGCCAGCTTTGGGAGGGTAAGTCATTTCGCCTCTCCTGCCGGCAAGCTTCTTTCATCAAGCATGGTTTCTATTTCGTCATCTGAAAGTTGATTCAGTCGCAACAAAAGCTGTGCAGTTCTTCCAGCTTTCACTTGGTTTTCGGGGTCGTGGAGAATTGCTGCCGCCAGGCTGGCCACAGTGGGAGCGTCAAAGAGACGTCGCAGAGGCAACTCTATTTGAAAAATATCGCATACCCGAGACATGACTTGCGTCGCCAGCAGTGAGTGGCCTCCTAATTCAAAGAAATTATCGTAGATGCCTACCCGCTCCAGTCCTAAGAGTTCAGCCAAAATGCTTGCCAACACTTCTTCTACCGGAGTTGTAGGAGCCACAAAGGACTGCTCCAGTTTCGGCCTGCTCCGGTCGGGTGACGGCAAGGCCTTGCGGTCGATCTTACCATTGGGGGTAAGCGGCAGGGCCTCCAGCATCACGAAAGCGGAAGGCACCATGTAGTCCGGTAGCTTCTGTTGCAGGAAGCTACGCAAGTGGGGCATTCGATTGTTCGCAAATCTCGCTTGCATCGGTGTATTAGCGTAGGCGTCCCAAGATTTAAGACACTCTCCATGAGCGGAAGAAACCACGGCCCCGGACAGATTTGCTCCCGCGCTGGCACTCCGCGTGAATACCGCGGTGTAAGAACCGTCCATATCAGGCTTGGCCCATGAGATGTCAATGGTATAGGGCAATTCGTCACTCAAGCTCCACAACTCCTCGGGATCCACCCCACCTTCAGACGATTCCAGTAAACCTTCGCCTAGTTCAGCCACCGACTCAGGTTTCGCTTCGCTCTTAAGCCATTCTGCGATCTTAACGTCTGCCAGAATACGAGCATTAGGTACGGATGTGAGCCCCAAAATCTCAGGCTCGGTCTCGACCAATAGACGGCGTACATCTCCTTCCGTCAGCTTCTGTTTTTGCCAGTCCAACCATCGAATATCGGCGGAAGGAGAGATATCGCCGGCGATTTGGAGAATTACATCGTAACGGAATTTCGTTAACTCATTGTGATAGCGGCCTCGCTTGGGTTGGATCCGAACCTGGGTAATCTTTGGAAAGTGCTGCTTTAGGGCGGTGAAGAAAGCTGGATCGATAACCAGTTCCTTCTCCTCCGCCAAGCGCTTATCAAATCGTTGGCGCAAATGCGCTCGATGGAGCGAAGCGGGCGCCTGATACAACTGAACCGAGGCGTGGAAGACTTGCAGTAGAGCCAGGTTTCGGATATCGCCCAGGAAGATAGAGCCGCCGGGCTCGACTACGTTTAAGGCGCCCTCTAGGACGCGTACCAGGTAGTCGATACTCGGGAAATACTGGACCACAGAGTTGAGTATCACTGTGTCGAACGATCCGGCCTCCATATCCTCGAAATTGTCTGCCGTTCTTTGAAGCAGCGAAACGGAGGAAAGCCTGAGTTCCGGCTTGGTAATCTCTTGCTCAACCGACCGTAGCGCGGCAGGCGAAAAGTCTGTTCCTATATAGCGGAGACAATGCGGCCCAATCCTGAACAGCAGGAGGCCTGTGCCACAACCAATCTCCAGCACACGGCTCGGCTGCAGGGAAAGAATGCGCTTGGTGGTCTCATCCACCCACTCGCGCATCTCCTCTGCCGGGATGGGCTCGCCCGTGTAGCTGCTGTTCCAGCCAATAATATTGAACGTCGGATCAGAAGCCGGAGAGGTTTGGCTGTAGGTGTCGTCGTGGAGCATCTGCCATTGCAAGATGTGCTCAGAATGCCATTCCTTCACCTGCTCCTCTGAACTCTGGTATTGTGGGTTCTGAACCACATAGGCTACCAGGCGCTTGTCTGTCCTGAGCCCTTCGGCTCCGCTCAGGATAATCTCCGCCGAAGGGTCCCGCGATTGCGAATTTTGGGTTTCGGATTTCGGCTCTTCTCCATCCCGATCCTCCATCCGCGCTCCGGATTCAGCATTCTCATTGTCTTCACGGGCGACAACGACAGCGTCCAGCACCGCGGGATGCTCCCTGAGTGCTGCCTCGATCTCACCTGCTTCGATACGGAAACCCCGGATCTTTAGCTGGTGATCGGTGCGACCGAGGAATTCAATATTGCCATCAGAGAGGTAACGAGCCAGGTCCCCGCTTCGATACAGGCGCATTCCCGGCTTGTCCCTGAACGGATTCGGGAGGAATTTCTCCGCCGTCAGCTCGGGGCGATTGAGATAGCCGCGGGCCAGACCGACGCCGCCAATATAGAGTTCGCCCGGGGCGCCCACTGGAACAGGCTGGAGATGAGAATCCAAGATGTAGATCTGGGTGTTGGCAAGGGGATGACCCAAGGTTACGCGGCCGTCGGGAGAGATTTTTCCGGCGACCGCGTTTGCAGTAGCCTCGCTCGGGCCATAAAGATTCCAGACCTGGAGATGTGGCAGTATGACAAAAGATCTAGCAACCAGTTCCTTCCTGACTTGTTCACCGCCTAGAAACAGACGAGAAAGCGTCTCCGGTTGCCGCTTGGTGCCGTTGGACTCAATCTCGGCGAGCATGGCCGCCCACAGTGATGGCACGCAGTTAAGCCCGATCTGGGCCTCAGCCTCGAGCGCCTTCAACAGGGCGGCCGGTTGGCCGCCAAGGGTGTCCGGAAGAACCCACACTTTAGTACCACGAAGAAGCGGAGCAAATAGTTGTTTGAGCGACGCGTCGAATGTCGGTTTGGTAACCAGAGGAAGACTGTGCACGCTGTCACTGAGCAAGCATTCGTTGATCCAGCTCAAGTAGTTGATCAGGCTTCGGTGCTCGATCATGCAGGCTTTGGGCTGCCCGGTGGACCCCGAAGTGTAAATCACGTAAGCCAAATTATCCGGCGTTGCTCCGCTGATGGGCGGGTCGTCACTGTGCCCGGAGATCGTTTGCCAATCTCTGTCCAAACAGATCACGTGTCGGATTTTAGAATTTGGATTTTGGATTTCGGCTTTTGAATCTCGGCAATTGTCAATCCGATCAACCCACCGCGCCTGCGTCAACACTACAGGTGCTCGAGTATCCTCCAATATAAAAGCCAGGCGTTCCTTGGGGTAATCGACGTCCAGCGGAACGTAAGCCCCACCAGCCTTGAGGATGCCCAGGAGCCCGATGAGCATATCCGGAGAACGCTCCATGCAAATGCCGACCATTACTTCCGGCGCCACTCCCAGTGTCCGCAGATGATGCGCCAGCTGATTGGCCCGACGGTTCAATTCCCGGTAGGTCAGTTGTTGATCCTCAAAGACCACTGCAACCCCATTGGGCGTGCGCTCTGCTTGCGCCTCAAATAACTCATGCAGAGACCTGTCCTGCGGATAATCGGCTTCAGTGGCGTTCCATTCTACGAGCAACTGGTGGCGCTCTGCCTGATTCAATAATGGAAAGTCCGAAACTCGCCGTTCGGGATTAGCAACGATGCCTTCGAGCAAGGCCTGAAAGTGCCTTTGCATACGCGCGATAGTATCGTCTTCGAACAGGTCCGCGTTGTACACAAACGAGCAAGTGATCCCTTCAGCTCCGTCCCAGAGATTCACCCCTAAATCAAATCGCGTATTCCGACTTTCGAAGCCCAGTGAGTTTACGGTCAAGCCAGGCAGATCGGGGAGTGACATCGGAGCATTCTGGAGGGCAAACATCACTTGGAACACTGGGTTGTGGCTGAGATTCCGCTCCGGGTGTAGTTCTTCTACGAGCTTCTCAAACGGCAGGTGCTGATGCGCATAGGCGCCTAGGGCGACTTCCCGTACCCTACGCAGCAGTTCCGAGAGACCGGGATTACCCGCCATATCGGTCCGCAGCACCAAAGTATTGACGAAGAAGCCTATCAAACCCTCGACCTCGGGCCGGTTCCGACCAGCCATCGGCGAGCCCACAATGATATCCTCCTGTCCCGTGTAACGGTGCAGCAGCATCTGAAAGGCTGCCAACAGGGTCATAAACAGCGTAACGCCGTGATTACGACTCAAAGCCTTGAGCCACTGGGAAAGATTTTTGGGCAGTACGATGGATCGGTTCGCGCCCAAATAGGTTTGCACGCGTGGACGCGGCCGGTCGGTTAGCAACTCAAGAGTGGGAAAATTCTCCAGCTGGCTTTTCCAATAAGAAAGCTGCTGCTCAAGTACCTCACCCTCTAGCCGCTGTCGTTGCCAGACGGCAAAATCGGAATACTGGATCGGCAGCTCAGGAAGCGGAAAGGGCTTGCCGGTGGAGAAGGCGTGATAGAGAGTCCCCAGTTCGCGGTAAAAAACACCAATGGACCAGCCGTCGGAGACAATATGATGCATCGCGTACAGCAACACATGATCCTTTTCACCTAGCTTTAACAGCTTAGCCCGAAAGAGCGGCCCTTTAGCCAGATCAAAGGGAGATTGCGTCTCCTCAGTAGCGAGCGTTCGGGCCTTAGCCTCAGACTCGGCCTGCGGCAACCCTTGTAAGTTCACTACGGATAGCGTGAAGGTCTGAGCCGGGGCAATGATTTGGACCGGTTGCCCATCCACGGTCGCAAAGGTAGTTCGCAGGGCATCATGACGGCGCAGGATTTCGTTAAGGCTCTGCTCGATAGCAGCCACGTTGAGCACGCCCAACAGTCGCACGGCTCCGGCAATGTTATACGCCGTGCTGCCGGGCGCCAGCTTATCCAGAAACCACAGCCGCTGCTGGGCAAAAGAGAGCGTGGCGTCGCGACGATTTTCTAAGACCGGGATAACGTGCCGTGCGGCGGCCTTCGCCCCCTTTTTGAGTTCCCGTTGGAGCGCCGCTTGCTTGGCCGGCGAGAGTCCTGCTATCCGCTGAATGAGCTTGTCCAAAGAGCGCCTCGGAGATTTCCTATTTGCTCCTATTGCGCTTCCTGGCGGATTCCAAAGGTTGGTCGTCAGGCAGTTCTTCAACCTGCGCTATCGCGTGGTTGAGCTCCCCAAACAAAAGCTCCGCAGATTTTCCGTCACCTTTGATCTCATCGGCCAAGTAGGAAGCGAGGGTTTCGAGCGTCGGGTAATCCCATAACAGAGTGCCGGGGAGATCATGCCCCAACCATTCGGCCAATTCTCCCGTAAGAGTAAAGGCGACTACGGAATCCAAGCCGTAAGTGAGAAGCGGCTTGCGCAGGTCGATCTCCGCGGGCGCGATCTTCAATTCCTCTGAAAGCCGCACAACCATCCAGGCCTGAATGCTTTCCACAATGTTTTGTTGAGCCATGATTTTCTGGGTGTCTTTATTTGTTTTGTGCATAAAATTCCGCGCCGTAATCATCGCTGGTTCCGGCCATCGTTGTTTTCAAGAACCAGGACCGGCAAGCATTCCGTTGAATCTTGCCGCTCGTCGTCTTGGCGATGCTTCCCGGTTTAACCAAGAAAACTCGGTGAACATGCAGCTCGTGATGCTCCGCGACGGAGCGGCGAATCGCCTCTACGAGTTCATCCGCGTTGGCAGGGTGACCCTTGTTTCTGTGTTGTGGTTCTACCTCGGCCATGATCATGAGTTGCTCCGCGCCCGCCAGGTCAACTGAAAACGCCGCGCAAGCGCCGGATCGCAAGCTTGGGTGCGCCTGCGCGACCGTTTTTTCGATGTCTTGGGGGTAATGGTTCCGCCCGGCGATGATAATAAGGTCTTTCAGACGACCGGCTATCACCAGATTGCCATTGAAAAAGAAACCTAGGTCTCCGGTGCGCAGAAAGGGTCCTTCCGCGGTATCTGGGATATAGGCTCCGAAGGTTCTCTCGGTCTCTTCTGGTTGGTTCCAGTAGCCAAGAGCGACGCTTGCGCCGGAAACCCAGATCTCTCCGAGTTGATGGGAAGGGCATCGGGTCAATCGCTCAGGATCGACAATCGCAACTTTGAGTCCCGGGGCGGGCCGGCCGCACGCAACAAAACTCCTTGCCTTTTGCTGCTTACTGGCAGGGGCGACTCGATGCTGCTGAAGGGCCTTCCCCGCAACTTTGCACACGACGGGTGAAGACCCTTTCAGTCCGCCGGCAACAAACAGCGTGGCTTCGGCGAGGCCGTAACAAGGATAAAAAGCCTCGCGGCGAAATCCACAGCTTTTAAATGCCGCCGCGAATCGCTCGAGCGTGTCAAGCTGTACGGGTTCTGAGCCGTTGAAAGCGATCTCCCAAGAACTGAGATCCATCCCGGCGCATTGTTCGGGGGTGATTTTGCGGGCGCAGAGATCGTAGGCGAAATTCGGCCCTCCGCTGGTGGTTGCGCGAGTTCGGGAGATAGCTTGCAGCCAGCGAACCGGCCGAAGCAGGAAAGCGACGGGGCTCATAAGCGTTACCGGAAAGCCGCCGTACAGGGGCTGGATCACGCCTCCGATGAGTCCCATATCGTGATAGGGAGGCAACCAGATGACCCCTCTGCTGCGGGAGCTGTGTCCCAAGCGCTGATGGATAATGGCGGAGTTATCCAAGAGGTTGCCATGGCTAACCATGACGCCTTTGGGCTCAGCGGTGGAACCCGAAGTGTATTGGACAAAGGCAGGAGTATCTTTGCGAAGATATGGCTCCTTCCACTGCGCGCTCGCGTCCTCCTGCATTCGATCGATCGCGAGCCAACTGGGGATTGCGAGGTTCTTCTCCTGTAGCGTAAGAAATTCCGATCGGGTCAGAATCGTTGATGTCGTTATTCCAAAGAGCGGCCGGGCGTCGGCTGCCACGGCCTTCAAACGATGCAATTTCTCGTTAAGCCGCGGGGGGTAAGCGGGAACAGCAACCGCGCCAGCATAGAGACAACCGAAAAAAGCAGCGATGTAGTCGAGACCCGGAGGAAGGAGCAGCAACACGCGCTCCCCGCCGGCGCCTGCGGATTGTAGCCATGCGCCGATGGACCGGGCCTGCCGGTCTAGTTCTCGGTAAGTTATATGCTTCTCCTCGCTGCCTGCCTCCGGGAGAAATGTATAAGCGTTCTGATCGCCCTGGCATGTGGCTCTACGACGCAGAATATCTATCAGGGTGGAAGCCTCGGGAACCATAACGACGCGCGTCGATTCAAGCTCGTAGGGTGGGTTAAGGAGCAGAGCGACGAACCCACCGTTCTTCCTAGCCGCTGGACTCAAGGGTCATGCGCAGGCCATGGCGAAGCCGCAAGGTTATGAAAGGCTTGGGTTCGACCGGATGTCCGGAAATACGGCGGAAACGGTAGTGTTGGGCGACCGTCGCCAGCACGAGAATCCCTTCCATGGTCGCGAAGTGGTTGCCCATGCAAAGGTGCGGTCCGCCGCCGAACGGGAAGTAGGCGTAATGGGGGAGATCGGAGGCGCGATCGGGCGAAAAACGCTCGGGATCGAATTGGTCCGGTTTGTCCCAATAGCATGGATGGCGGTGCATCGCATAGGCGCTCAAGGCAACCATGGTATTAGCAGGAATAAGATAGTCGCCGACCCTGTGGTCAACCAGGGCTTTGCGGAAGAGAATCCACACCGGCGGATAGAGACGCATGGATTCCTGAATAATCATCTTGGCATAAGGCAAGTTCACTAAATCCTGACTTTTTGCAGTGCGTTTGCCGATTGCGGCGGACAGCTCCCGGCAAAGCTCGCGTTCAACAACGGGGTGTTCGGAAAGCAAAAACCAGGTCCATGCCAGCATGTTGGCGGTAGTTTCGTGACCCGCCAGGAGCATCGTAACAATCTCGTCACGCACTTGACGGTCGCTGAGGGGTTGCCCGTTCTCCGTTTCAGCTGCGAGCAATAGATCGAGGAGATCGTTGCTGCTTTCCTTGTTCCGGCGCCTTTGTTTGATGAGATCCAAGACGATCTCATCGAGTGTTCGCATGGCCTCGCGGAACCGGAGATTGAACGATGAGCTTACGTTCTGGGTAGAAGCAAATATCCACAGCTCTTCGACGCATTCGAGGCAAGTGGTAATCGCATTGCTGATCACGCCGGCGATGGCGACAAAATCAACGCTGAATAGCGCTTTTCCGATGATTCTAAGCGTGAGACGAGTCATCTCATTGTTGATATCGACCGGCTGCCCGGAGTCCACGAAAGGTCGCCATTCCTGCGCCATCTCATGTGTGGCATCAGTGATGAGGGTGTCCAACGACGCTATGCATTCGCGGTGAAATGCCGGCTGCATCTGGCGACGCTGGCTGCGCCAATAGGCTCCTTCACTGGTTAAAACGCCTTCGCCCAGCGCCATCTTTAGCAGCGAGACCCGCACATACGCGCCGTCATGAAAGATGTCGCGGATAAAATCGGGATGATTGACCAGATAAACCGGCCCATAAGCCGAAGGGAATTGCGCGACATCGCCATAATCGCGGTTCAGGCTGAGCAAAAACTGAAGCGGGTCTTTAAAAGCGTCCGGGGAAAGGGGCGCAGACGGACCCGGTGGGGCTTTGAGTAGACTGGGATTGAGCGGCGTTAGAGATTGCTTATCCATGTTCCTCCATTATCGGTCAGGCTGCTGAGCTCCGATAGCATACGAGCCGGCTCCCTCATATCTCTCCGTGTTCGCGGGCGGCGGCTTCGTCAGGATGGGGCACAGGAGATATTTCGGTTGCCCCCTGGATGGTTTCCAAACATTTGGCCAGCTCCGCTACCGTCGGCAACTCAAAGATACAGCGCAGCGGCAGCTCGATCTGAAAAGTCTCGCGGATGCGCGAGATCAGCTGGGTGGCCAGCAGAGAATGGCCCCCTAAATCAAAGAAATTGTCTCCAACACTCAGCCGTCCAACACGCAAAAGCTCAGACCAGATTTCGGCCAGCTGCTTCTCCACCGCGGTTTCCGGTGCCGCAAATTCGCCGTCTCTAAAGGAACTCACGCTCGCTTGCGGAAGCTGTTTGCGGTCTATCTTTCCGTTCGGAGTCAGCGGCAGCGTCTCTAACATCAGGAACGCCGCCGGAATCATGTAGTCAGGCAGCTTCGACCGTAAATAGGTTCGCAGTTCAGTCGCCGTCGGAAGAGAAGTCTCTTTGGAGACTACATACGCTAGCAAACGTTTGTCTCCCAGCGTCTCTTCTTTAGCCGCAACCACGGCGTGCCGAACGGCCGGATGCTCGCAAAGGATGTGCTCGATCTCTCCCGGCTCGATGCGAAACCCGCGGATTTTGACTTGGTGATCGATTCGTCCTAAAAACTCGATGTTGCCATCAGGCAAGTAGCGCGCCAGATCGCCGGTTTTATACAGACGCGCTCCGGGCTCTTCGCTGAAGGGACTGGGAATGAACTTCTCTTGAGTTAGTTCTGGCTGGTTGAGATACCCGCGGGCTAAGCCGTCGCCGCCAATATACACTTCGCTCGAAACGCCGGTTGGAACAGGTTGCAGGGAGCTGTCCAGTATGTAGATTTGAGTGTTGGATATCGGTCGACCGATCGGAATCGTTCCTTCTCCTGATGAAACCTGATATGTCGCTGACCAGATTGTGGTCTCCGTAGGACCGTACATGTTCCAAAGCGATGCGCATCGGGCCAATAATTGATCCGCTAACGCGCGGGACAAGGCCTCTCCGCCACACAAGATCCTTAACTCCTTGCTACCCTGCCATCCGCTCTCCAGAAGCATTCGCCATGTGGCCGGGGTGGCTTGCACGACCGTAGCCTTGGTATCGGCTAATTGTTTTGCCAACTGTATTCCGTCAGCAGCGACTTCGCGGCTCACCATCACGGTCCGGGCGCCTATTGTAATCGGCAAGTAGATCTCCAAACCGGCGATATCGAAAGATAGGGTCGTAACCGCAAGTAGGGTATCTTCGTCGGTGAGCCCCGGCTCCTGCCGCATAGAGTTTAGAAGATTCACCACGGCACGGTGTTGAACCGCTACTCCCTTGGGGCTTCCTGCCGATCCTGAAGTGTAGATGACGTAGGCAAGGTTCTCTTCGGTTATTTCAATATTAGGATTCCTCTGGTTCTCCTTTGCAATGTCATTCCAGTCTCGATTCACGCAGATAATTGCTGAATCATGCTCTGGAAGACGCCGCATCACATGCTGGTGAGTAATTAGCACCCCCGCATGGCTGTCTTCCAACATGAAGGAGATACGCTCTTGGGGATAGCTCGGATCCAACGGCACGTAGGCCCCGCCGGCTTTGAGAATTCCTAGAAGCCCGATGATCATCTCCAAAGAGCGCTCCATGCAGATCCCGACCAGACTCTCTGAACCCACGCCTTGTTTGATGAGATAATGCGCCAACTGATTGGCTCTCTCGTTCAGTTCTCGGTAGGTCAATTGCCGGTCTTCAAAGACGGCTGCTGCTAAGTCAGGCGTTCTCTCCGCCTGTTCTTCAAATAGCTGGTGAATGCATTTGTTCTTCGGGTACTCTCGCTGCGTGTCGTTCCACGCGACCAAAAGCTGGTGCTTCTCGGCCTCGGTGAGTAACGGTAGGTCAGAGATGCAATGATTAGGGTTCGCTCCGATCCCTTCGAGCAAAACCTGAAAATGCCCCAGTAGCCGTAGGATAGTAGAGGATTTGAACAGGTCGGCATCATAGACAAATATTAAATGAATCCCATCGTCGTGTTCTCTAATGTAGAACTCAAGCTCGAACTGCGTCGTCGGCTCAGTCGTTTTTAGAGGACTCACAGACAGCCGATCAAGCTCAAGCCTGAACTCTCTAAAGTTGTACATGTTGATAAACACTTGGAAGATGGGGGTCCGCGTCAAATCTCGCTCTGGCTGCAATTCCGCCACCAGTTTCTCAAAGGGGAGTTCCTGGTGATCATAAGCCCCAAGCGCAACCTCGCGAACCCGCGCCAAAAGTTCAAGGAAAGTCGGGTTACCTGAGAGGTTGGTACGCAACGCCAGGGAATTTAGAAATAAGCCAATGAGACCCTCAGTCTCGGATCGGTCCCTGCCGGCTACCGGCGTTCCGACGACAATATCATCCTGACCGGTCAGCCGCTGCAGCAAAGTTTGGAAAGCCGCCAGGAAGGTCATAAATAATGTGACGCCGGCAGTTTTGCTTAGAGATCCGAGAGCACTACTCAACTCCTTCGGGAGCACCAAGGTTTCGCGGCCCCCACGGCGATTCTCAATTGTTCTACGTGGATGGTCCGTCGGCAAATTTAAAGCAGCGGGTAGCGGGCTAAGCTGCTGTTTCCAGTAGGCTAGGGCATGTTCAAGCGCTGCGCCCTGAAATATTGTTCGCTGCCACAGGGCATAGTGCTTGTATTGGATCGGTGGCTCGGAAAGCGGAGAGGGTTTTGCCGCGGCGAAAGCTTTGTAAAGAACCGAGAGTTCACGGAAAAATAATTCGATACACCAGTGATCCCAGGCGACGTGGTGACTGTCTAGCAATAGGACACTTTCATCAGCGCTGACTTGTATTAACGTAGCTCGCAATAATAAGTCGGAAGAAAGATCAAATGGACGGCGATACTCGTTGTCAAATAGTTTTTGGACTCCTAAGTCTAAATCGCCTGCCGTTCCCTGGCGCAGAGCTATACTAGATAACTGAAAAGACCAGCGCTCTGAAATTCTCTGGACCGGCTTGCCATTGCTTAGTTGAAAGGTTGTACGCAGGGTTTCATGCCGCCGCACAATCTCCGAAAGACTTTGCTCTAGAGCCTCAATATTCAATGGCCCACTGAGCCGAAAACCATATGTTACTTTGTAGGCTACGTTGCGGGGTTCTAGTTGACTAAGGAACCAAAATCGCTCCTGCGAAAATGACAACGGATATTCCTGATCACTGGGATTGGGTAAGATTGGCAAGGCTGTTGTCCCGGCTTCTCCTTCGCGAGCCGAACCAATCTGCTCAGCCAACCCGGCGACGGTGGGATGCTCAAACAGCGTGCGTAATGCCAACTCCACTTGAAAATCCTGACGCACACGAGAGACAACCTGCGTAGCCAGCAATGAATGTCCTCCCAAGTCGAAGAAGTTATCGTGGACGCCGACTCTCTCCAGTCCGAGAACCGTGGCCCAGATCCCTGCCAGCACCTCCTCCACGGCGCTGCGAGGCGGCACAAAGGTTTGCTCCAGCTCACGTCTGCTGTGATCCGGCTCCGGAAGCGCTCTTCGGTCCACCTTGCCGTTCGGCGTAAGCGGCAGTGAATCCAAGAACAGAAAGACGGAGGGCACCATGTAATCGGGCAGCTTTGATTCCAAGAAGGCGCGCAACTCGCCGGCCGAAAGAGGGGAATCATTGAGGATAGGCAGCACTCGGATAGGATCTCCCGTTTGTTGTTCTCTCACGAGTCTTGGTTGCGTGGATGGTCGGATCGCATACACGTAACAAAGCGGCGTGTTCTCAAGCAGGGGATCCTGCTCTACCGCATACTCGTAACCATGATCTCGGAGCAGGGAAGTGATGACGTGAAGGTGATCTTTAACATCGACTTCCACGACAATCTGCTTTATTTTCTCCCAGTCGCTCTCCTTAATTCCGCTGAGAACATCCAACTCGCTCTTTTCAACGTTGATCTTGAGGAGATCGACGGATTCAATCTGTTCTTCTTGGATGACGCTGGAGAGAGTCCGCAACGGGACAGAAAAAGTCTGAGGCGAAAATCGCTCGCTGAGAATTTCATCGGCATGCTCTAAAAGCTCCGCCATGCCGGCGGCGCCCGCTTTGTGCTGATTGGTCATGAATGTCTTTACGAGGTCTTTTTCGGCTGCCGGGTCGGCATAGAAGCCGGACAGCAAGGAAAAGCCCGGGAAGCAGGTAAAAGTGGCGGTCGTCGTCTCCTTGGATAAGCCAAAGTTAAACAGCTTTGTCTTGGGTCCGTACAGAGAGGCATTGGCGCTCAAGATCTCAAACACTGCAGGATTCGGTTCAAACGAATATACCTTCGGGTTCTTACAGACCTGATGGGCAAGCAGCATAAACAGCCCGACGTTTGCTCCGACATCGAATATGCAATCGCCGTCGTTAATACTGATCCCATGCCTCAGGTAGGCCTGGCGCTCGAAGATCTCTTGGTAGAGATAATCGGTCTCGTTCTTATTAAGCTGCGCCACCGCCGCGCCGTTGGGCAGCTTGTAACGCTCGCGACCGCTAACAGTGGCGGCGCGATGTTCGTTGGCGACAACGTAAGCAACCAGACGCTTCTCAGCTGATTTCGGATTTTGAATTTCGAATTTCGAATTTTCTCTTTCTCCTTCCGCATTCCGCAATCCCCAATCGGAATTTCTATGGTCTTCTCGGGCCAAAACGACTACATCGCGCACGTCCGGGTGCTGTCTCAGCGCGATTTCGATTTCTCCCGGTTCAATGCGGTAGCCGCGGATTTTGACCTGATTGTCGATTCGGCCGAGAAATTCGATGTTACCGTCAGGCAGGTAACGGGCCAGATCCCCCGTTCTATACAAGCGAGAGCCCGGCTTATCGCCCCAGGAGTTGGGTATAAATTTCTCTGCGGTCAAATCGGGACGATTGAAATAACCACGAGCGAGGCCGAGACCGCCGATATGCAGTTCGCCCGGCACGCCGATCGGGACGGGATTCAGATTCTCGTCCAGGAGATAGATCTGCGTATTTGGAAGCGGGCGGCCGAGAGGAAGAGTGGACAATCCGGCCGCCGGAGAATCTTGGTCGATCCGGTAAGTAAGGACGCCTACAGTGGCTTCGGTCGGGCCGTAGTGGTTCAGGACGGCGCAATCAGGAGCCGGCGTCCGGATGCTCTTGAGCCACTGTACATCAGAGGCTTCGCCTCCGAGGATTAATAATTTACGGGGTAAAACCTTTTCGGGATGGGAGGAGCTTTGTAGCGCTGCAAGATGAGAGGGTACGATCTTCAGGCAGTCGATGGAATGGCGGCTAAAGTAGTCAGCCATCGCTTCGGAGTCGGAAATTCTGTCCTCCGAGATCACATGGAGCGTGCCGCCGTTGCACAAAGAGCTAAAGACGACAGTGTTGCCCAGATCGGCTGCGATGGTGGAGACCGTAGCGAAGCTGGCGCCGGGCGGGAGATCCAGTCTGCTGATGATTCCCAACAGGTAACTATGTAACTGCCGATGCTCGACAGCCACTCCCTTGGGTTGGCCGGTCGATCCGGAGGTGTATAGAACATAAGCGAGGTTCTCCGGCGATGCCTTGCGCCCCGGGTTCTCTTCGCTTTCTTCGGCGATTTTCCCCCAGTCTCGTTTCAGACAAACAACCGGCGCGCTGCTCTCAGGTAACCGGGAGGTCAATCCTTCTTCGGTCAACAGCAGAGCAATCCGGCTGTCTCTCATCATGAACGCCAGGCGCTCTTTGGGATATTCCGGATCCAGCGGCACATAAGCTCCGCCTGCTTTCAGAACGCCCAGCACCGCTATGATCATTTCTAACGACCGCTCGACCAGAATCGCTACGCTTACCTCGGGCCCGACTCCCCGCTTTCTTAGATAGTGCGCGAGCTGATTGGCGCGTCGATTTAACTCGAGGTATGTGAGCTTCTGCGCCTCAAAGACGACGGCTGTGGCATCGGGCGTCCGATACGCCCGAGCTTCGTACAGCTCCGGTATAGTTTCTTGTTTCGGGTGGTCTACCCTGCTTTGGTTCCACTCAACCAAGAGCTGTTGTTTCTCGGCTGGCGTCAGTATGGCCAAACCAGATAGACGCTGGTCCGGATCTGCAACGATACTCTCGAGCAATGTTTTGAAATGGCCCAACATCCGGGCGGTAGTGGCCGCGCTGAAAAGATCGGTGCTGTACTCCAACTTCCCGGCTAGGCCCTGGCGTCCTTCCTCGATCGACAGCAATAAATCGAATTTAGCCGTCCCTCCGTCTATTTCCATTGGGCTGACGGACAGGCCCGGAAACTCAACCGCTTGTGACGGTACGTTCTGAAAGGCAAACGCCACCTGAAACAAGGGCGAGTGGCCGAGGTTGCGTTCGGGCTCGAGTTCTTCCACCAGCTTCTCAAAGGGAACATCCTGATGATCGTACGCTGCCAGGGCGACTTCCCGCATGCGAACCAATAGCTCTCGAAAAGTCGGATTACCGGATAAATCACCGCGCAAAACCAGGGTATTCACCAAAAAGCCGATTAGCCCCTCAAACTGCGGCCGGCTCCTGCCGGCGATCGGCGAACCTACAGCGATGGTTTCCTGTCCCGTGTAGCGGTGAAGTAGGGTCTGAAACGCAGCGAGCAAGGTAATGTAAAGGGTCACCGCTTGCGTACGGCTGAGCGCCTTGAGCTGATCGCTTAGCTCTTTACAGAGCGCCAACGACTGCCGCGCGCCCCGATAGCTCTGGACCGGCGGCCGCGGGCGGTCAGTCGGCAACTGCAACGTGGGCAGCCGATCCAGTTGCTTTTTCCAGTGGGAAAGCTGGCTCTGCAGGACCGGCCCTTGTAGCCACTTTCGCTGCCAAGCCGCGTACTCGGAGTACTGTGCGAGCAGTTCCGGGAGCGGCGAGGGCTGGCCGGCGGAAAATGCTTTGTACAGGGCCGAGAGCTCACGGAGGAACACCGCCATCGACCAGCCGTCGGAAACGATATGATGCATGATCACAAGCAGAACATGGTCTTCTTCTCCCGCCCGCAGCAGAGTGGCCCTGATGAGCGGGCCTTGGCTCAGATCGAAAGGACGTTGGGCGTCCGCGGCCGTTAAACGACGGATTTCCTCTTCACGCTCTGTTTGTGACGAATTACTGATATCCACGACCCCTAGAGACAGGCGGGCCGACGAGCAGATGACCTGGACGGGCTCTCCCTTTGCTACCGAGAAGCTGGTTCGCAATGCCTCGTGGCGCCGAACAATCTCATTTAGAGATTGTTCCAGGGCGTTGACGTTGAGGCGCCCTGTGAGGCGCATGCCCCGCGAGACGTTGTAAACCGAGCTGTTCGGCTCGAGCTGATCGAGAAACCAAAGCCGCTGCTGGGAAAACGACGTGGGAAGGATTCGTTGGGATTTCATTTCGATATCCTGCGTGTCTTGTGCTTTTGAAAATTTGGATGCGCCGGCGATCGTTACGACGCATCATTCAGGCGTTGTGGTTGCCGGACGACCAGACCGGTCTCATTCGCAGATTTGCTCCTTCAGCCGTCAAGTGTTTTGGCTACGCTTGTTTGTCCTCGTTGCCGGAGATGGAGAGGGAGTTCGACCGAGCCGAGAAGATGGACAGATCCGACTATTGCTCTTCCGGCTGTTGATCACGGAGGACTTCAGCAAGCTCGGCGATTGTCGGTTTGTCAAACATGAGGCGCAGGGGTAGGTTCACCTGCAAAGCCTCTCGCACCCGCGACGCAACTTGTGTGGCGAGAAGCGAATGACCGCCTAAATCAAAGAAGTTGTCGTGAATTCCCACTTGGTCAAGAGACAAAACTTCGGCCCAGATGCGGGCCAACGATTCCTCGACTGGAGTCGTAGGCGCTGCGTAGGGTGTATCCAGTTCAGGCCTGAGATTGCCGGGATCGGGAAGGGACTTGCGGTCTATTTTGCCGTTGGGAGCGGATGGGAAAGCATCTAGGAATAGGAAGCTAGAAGGAATCATGTGCTCGGGCAAGGTCTCGGCGAGCGCGCGACGAAGTTTCGTCACGGTCGGCTTGAGATCTCCGTTGGGAACCAAGTAAGCCACGAGCCGAGAGTCGCCACACGGGTCTTCACGAGCAACAACCACCGCCGCTTTGATCATACCCAGATTCAGCAGAGCCATTTCGATTTCAGCGATCTCGACCCGGTGACCTCTGATTTTCACTTGGGAGTCTTTTCGTCCAAGACAAAGCAGACGCCCATCGGATAGCATGCGCCCGATATCGCCAGTACGGTAAAGTCGCTCGGGCCCTGCGGTTGGAAGGAAAGCAGCGCTTGTGAGATCCGGTTTTTGCCAGTAGCCCGGAGTCAGGTATCGGCCCTTGACGGCGATTTCGCCGATATCATCAGCGTCAACTTTTCGTCCCGTGCCGTCCAGTAAAAGGATTTCATGATCCTCAAGTGCATGACCCACCGGCACGAGGTTCCCCTCGATTTGGGTTTCCTTGTTGATGAAATACCAACAAATCGTCCCGGTCTCGGTGCTTCCGAGTCTATTGATGAAAACACAATCAGGGGAGAAGAACTTTCGGTACAATTCGACGTCTTTTCTGGCGACTGGCTCGCCGATAAGTTTGATCAGTCGAAGATGTGGAAAAGACTCCGTTCCGCCAAACGTCTCAAGAAAATAGCGGAAAACGGTTGGAACCGAACAGTAGATGCTGAGCCGATTCTGGCCCAGCCAATCGGCAAGCGGCGCGGTCCCTTTTTCTTTCACGTCGAAAGGGTAGAGGGATGCACCGTTGAGTAGGGCGCTAAACGTATCGTGCGCTGCACCATTGGCACTGAACGAGAAAAGTAAGCTTAATCGATCATCGGCGCATAGGTGAAGACCATTCGTGTACTGCCGGACGAAATATAATACGTTGCGATGGTTTTGCACGACGCCTTTGGGCCGGCCGGTTGAACCTGAAGTGTACAAGATCCACGTCAATGCATCGGGCGAGATCGGTATCCGTGGATTCTCGGTTGCGATGGTTGGATCCAATTCATCCAGATTCATCAAGTGTAGAGCGTTGCGGCTCAACTCCCGAGCGAAGGCCAGGTTCTTGGTGTTGGTGATCAACGAAGACGCCTGTGTATCCTCAAGCATATAGGCAATCCGCGCGCGCGGGAGGGAAGAGTTCAGTGGCACGTAGATCTTGCCGGCCTTCAACACACCCAATATTGCGGCTATCAGCGGCGCATCACTTTCGAGCAGGAGACCAATCCGTTCCGCTTGCTTATCGCAGCGGGCAACGAGAGCGTGTGCCACTTGGTTGGCACGCCGGTTGAGCTCGGCGTAGGTGAATTCATGATTGGCGCTCTTGACCGCGATTTGATCAAGGTGCATGCCAACCATCCTCTCGAACCGCTCTGGTATCGACTGTTCGATATCTTCCGCTTTAAACTCGATGAAGTTGCCCGTCGGATGAAAGCACTGGGCGCGAATCGCCAGCTGCTCCCGCGGCAAGCTTGTGAAAACATCATTCATGGCGAGAGACTCGGTTGGGTTAAGGTTGAGGTTGAGTAGCGAGGAGTCGTTGGACTCCTTCACCGGACAGCGATGCATCCAGCTAGTGTCGGTTGCTGAAATTCCTCGGAGAATTTTCAATAGAATCAAAACACGAAAGCGGAGCTAAACTCGGTTATGCCGAAACATTCCCGCTTTGACTCTGGGCGATCACAGTCGCCATGTCTGCCACCGTGGGCGCTTGAAACAAGAACCGGATGGGGAGTTGCAAATCGAATTTCTTGATCACCCGCGAAATCACCTGCGTGGCCGCCAGGGAATCTCCTCCCAGCTCGAAGAAGCTGTCCTGAATGCCTACTTGATCCAAGCACAAGACCTCTGACCAAATCCCTGCGAGCGCTTCTTCCAGCGGGGTTCGAGGAGCGACAAACGTTGTGTCGAGCTCGGGCCTCGTCGCAGAGGGTGGTCGCAACGCACCGCGGTCCACCTTACCATTTGGCGCCAGCGGAAAGGCATCCAGAAACACCCACGCCGAGGGTATCATGTAGTCAGGCAGCCTTTCGTTCAGAAAGGCACGCAGCTCGCTGACGAAGGGGACGGGCCGGGCTGCGGGCAGCATATAGGCCACCAGCCGCCGCTCGCCGTCCTGCTCCGCTCGGGCCACGACAACGCCTTCCTTGACCGCGGGATGGTGGAGCAAGGCCATCTCGATCTCAGCGAGTTCGATCCGGTGGCCTCTGACCTTTACTTGAGAGTCTTTGCGTCCTAGGTGTAGCAGGCAACCATCGGGAAGCCGCCGCCCCAGGTCTCCCATGCGGTAGATTCGTTCGTTTCCGCCGTCGGGATCAGGCAGGAATGCGGCTTGTGTAAGGTCCGGTCTGCGCCAATAGCCCGGGGTAAGATAGCGACTCCTGACCGCGATCTCACCGATGTTATTAAGGCCGCCCTCTTTTCCACCATCGTCGAGCAGCCAGATCTCGTTGTCGTCCACCGGGTATCCGATCGGCACGATATTTCCTGTGATCGCTGTCTCTTTGTCGATGAAGTACCACCGGACGGTTCCGGTTTCGGTGCTTCCGAGACGGTTGATGAGGATGCAGTCCTGGGTGAAAAACTGCTTGTATAGCTCCACGTCTCTTTTGGCGGCCGGCTCACCGCCAAATCTGATGACGCGTAGATTGGGAAACTGGGCCGGCTCGCGTAGGGACTCGAGGAAATGGCGAAACACCGTTGGTACGGAATGATAGATCGTGATCTCATGCTGGACCAGCCAATCGGCCAGCGGCTCCAGGCCTACCTCTTTGATATTCAGCGGGTAGAGGGATGCGCCGTTTAGCAATGCGGTAAAAATATCGTGGTTCCCGGCATTGACACTAAAAGAGGAAAGAATGGTCAGCCGGTCCTCTGAGCAGAGGTGGAGGCCGTTGGTATAGTTCATGACGAAATGAAGCACGTTGCGATGGTTCTGAACGACCCCCTTGGGCTGTCCGGTTGAGCCGGACGTGTAGAGGATCCAGGTAAGCGCGTCCGGCGCTACAGGCAAACCAGGCGGATCGGTGGAAAGACTCGTATCGAGTTCATCTATATTTAGTAATGGGCCTGTAGTCTTGGCCAGTTCATTGGCCAACGGGATATTGGCGTTGTTGGTTACGATCAAACCTGCGCGAGAATCATCCAGGATGTAGGTCGCCCGCGCACGGGGAAGTAGAGGGTCAAGTGGCACGTAGATCTTGCCGGCTTTCAATGCTCCGAGCATGGCGGCAATCATCGGAGCATCATTTTCGAGTAGGAGAGCGATCGGTTCATTGTCATCACCGCGTTGAGCGGAAATTGCCCATGCCAGCCGGTTGGAGAGGCGATTCAGCTCGTCATAGGTGAGCGTCTGATTCGCGGTCTGCACCGCGATGCGGTCGGGGTGCTTCGCGACTTGCCGCTCGAAGCGATCGGAAATCGATTCCTCGAGATCTTCCTTCTTGAACTCGACGAAAGCCTTGGTCGGATGAAAGCATTTGGCGTGTATGATTCTCTGTTCTTGCGGAAGGTGAATGTTAGACGCGGACAGATTACCCATGTCTGGCTCCATAGTTCATTTCGGGTGGATCATTGATGACCTCAGCCAGCTCCGCAATCGTCGGTTTGTCAAACAGCAGGCGCAGGGGTACGTTCACCTGCAAAGCCTCTCGCACCCGCGACGCAACTTGTGTGGCGAGAAGCGAATGACCGCCCAGATCGAAGAAGTCATCGTGAACACCGACTCGTTCGACTTTGAGCACTTCAGCCCAGATCCTTGCAAGCACTTCTTCGGCTTCTGTTCGCGGGGCGGCATAGCCGTGTTCCAGCTCAGGTCGAGTTTGATCGGGAGCCGGAAGTGCGCGGCGGTCTATCTTGCCGTTAACGGTAAGCGGCAGGCTGTCCAATGTCACGAACGTTGCGGGTATCATGTAGTCGGGTAGTTTCTGTTTAAGAAAGCCGCGTAGCTCGTTAATGAAGCCTGCGGACTTTTCGTTCAGGACTAAATAAGCAACTAGCCGTTTGTCGCCGGGGATATCTTCTCGCGCGAGCACCGCTGCTTGCCGCACCGCCGGATGTTGCCCCAAGACGGCCTCGATTTCTCCGAGCTCAATGCGAAATCCTCTAATCTTGACCTGCCGGTCAAGCCGATCCGCATACTCTATGTTGCCGTCCGTAAGGTAACGGGCCAGGTCGCCGGTTTTGTACAAACGCGCTCCGGGCACTGTGCTAAACGGATTCGGCAGGAACCTTTCCGCCGTAATCGCCGGGCTATTCAGATAGCCACGGGCCAAACCATCTCCGCCGACGTAAAGCTCACCGAATACTCCGATCGGCGCGGGCTGGAAATGATCGTCCAGCAAGTAGATCTGTGTATTGGCGATAGGCCGGCCGATCGAGACGTTCTCCCCGGTAAGGCAAGGCGCTGCGGAAGAGTAGATCGTCGTCTCGGTAGGACCGTAAAGATTCCAGACTGACGAGCCCCGTCGCGCCAGTTCCTTTGCTAATTCAGGCGGTAATGCTTCCCCACCGCAAAGTACTCTCAGGTTGCGGCTCCCTTGCCACCCGGTTTGCAAAATCAACTGCCACATTGCCGGTGTAGTGTGCATGACCGTAGCTCCGGAACTGGCAAGCTTCCGGACCAATAGATCCGGATTAGTGGCCGTTTCACGGCTCACTATGATCATGGATGCGCCCGCGATAAGTGGAAGAAAAACCTCCATGACAGAGATATCGAAAGATAAATTAGCCACGAAAAGGGAGATATCCCCGCCGGCGAGCCGTAGCCGCTCTCTTATATCGGTCAAAACGTTGATCACGCCGCGATGGCTGATCTGTACGCCTTTGGGCTTGCCCGTTGATCCGGATGTGAAGATCACATACGCCAGGTTGTCGGAGTTCGCTCCGCTTTTGGGATTGTCTTGGCTCTGCGCGAGAACCTCGTCCGAGCATTGGTCGAGACAAAGCAGCCGTGTAACCTGCTGCGGCAGGATTTCGAGCAGCCGTTGTTGAGTCAAGATTGAAGCCGGCTGGGCATCTTCGATCATGAATCGCAGCCGGTCTCTTGGATAAGAGGGGTCCAGCGGCAGGTAGGCTCCCCCGGCCTTGAGGATGCCGAGCAGGCCGATGATCATCTCCACGGAGCGCTCCATGCAGATGCCCACCAAAAGCTCGCCTCCAGCTCCGAGCCGCTTGAGGTAGTGCGCTAACTGATTGGCGCGCTGATTCAGCTCGCGGTAACTTAACTCCTGGGTTTCGTAGACCACCGCTACAGCATCGGGCGCGCGCTCGGCCTGCTCTTCAAATAACCGATGAATGCATTCGTCTTGAGGATACTCTCTCTTTGTGTCGTTCCACTCGACCAGCAACGTTCGCTGTTCTTGCCGGGTCAGCATCGGTAAAGTGGAGAGCCGCTTCTCCGGGTGAGCGATCATGCCCTCCAATAAGGTTTCAAAATGAGCGCTCATCCGTTCGATCCGGGCTCGACTAAAAGTTGTCGGAAACGTGAAAAGACAGTGCAGACCGTCCTGCCGATCGACCGCTTCAAGACTCAGATCCAAATCGCCGATAACGCCGGAGTCGAACGAGAACGGTTCGAATCGAAGGCCGCGACGTTCTTCCCCCGCGACCTTTGGAAGATTGCGCAGGTTGAACATTACCTGAAGCAGGGGCCACCGGTCGGCAGCTCGGGCCGGTCGTAGCTCCTCGACGAGCTTCTCAAACGGAATCTCCTGAGATGCATAGGCCGCCAGCGCCATCTTACGAGTTCTGCTGAGAACTTCCCGTACGGTAGGATCTCCCGATAAAGCCGAGCGCATGAGTAGTATGTTAACGAAACAACCGATCAGCCCTTCAGTCTCAAACTGGATGCGTCCGGCGATGGGCACTCCGACGGCAAAATCTTCTTGACGGCTGTAGCGGCTCAGCAAGAGCTGAAAGCCGCTAAGCAGAACCATGAAAAGGGTTACTCGCTCGCGGCGGCTTAACTCCTTCAGCTGTTCCGCCAATGAAACAGGTAGCAGGAAGGAATGCCGAGCCGCACGGCGTGTAGCCGCCGACGACGTGGGATAATCAGCCGGCAACAGTAAAGGCGATAGGGCTTCGAGCTGAGTGCGCCAGTAGCTCAGCTGACTCTCCACAGCGCCTTCAGATAAGCGCGCGTGTTGCCAAGCCGCGAAGTCGGAGTATTGAATCGGCAAATCGGGCAAAGGCGAAGCTTTTGAGCCATTCGCAAAGGCGTCATAGAGCGTCCTTAACTCCCGCAGGAGTATGCCTTCCGACCAACCGTCGAAAACGAGATGATGCATCAGCAGCAAGAGCACATGATCATCGACGTTAAGTTGAAGCAGCACTGCGCGCACCAACGGGCCGTTGACCGGATCGAAGATCTCCCGCGCTTCTTGAGCCGCGATGCCGGCCGCCTCTATTTCTTTATCGTGAACATGCCGCAGATCCTTTATGGCGAGGGGGAGAGGTTCAAACGGGCGCACGACCTGGAACGGTTCGCCGTTAACAGCCGGAAAGACAGTACGCAGAATTTCATGCCGGCGTATAATTTCATTCAAGCTCCGCAAGAGGAACTGCTGTTCCAATCGTCCGGTCAGGCGAATGGCCACTGGGCGGTTCGACGAAGGATCGTTCGGATCAAGCTGATGCAAAATCCACAGTCTCCGCTGAGCCGGCGAAACAGACGCGTGTCCGTTTTGGGCACGGCGGGGGACCGTTAGAGTTGGCGGGATGGTCATCGTGGTATAGCGCTTTTGGAAGTGAGATTTGTTAGGACGTCTTCCTACGGGCAGGTCTAACTTCGCTTACCATCATTTTCGAGCGACGGCGGCTCCGGTTGCGCGGATGCGCCTGGGATTTTGCCGATAACGTATTCGGTCAAACTTCCGATCGTTTGGAAAACGGCTACGGTCAAATCGGCGTCCGGCACGGAAATATGGAACTCTTCCTCAAGCCCGATCACCAGCGCCGTCGTTTCGATAGAATCCAAGCCAACGCCCCGTCCCAGGAGCGCTGTCGTCGCGCTGCTGCCGGCCAGTATGTCTGAGCTCACGTTCAGCTCAGTAGCCAGTATGTGTTTAATCTTCTCTTCGATTTCAAAGCGCAGTGTGTCGGACACGATGCATAATCTCCGATCATCCGGGACGGCTGCTTCGACGATTGGCTGGCCGCCGGCCCCGGCGATTTGTTACATTAATTCAGCGCGGCTGAAGAGAGACTTTCACCCACGAAGGTCACGAAGAGCACGAAGGGATAAAGTATTTTTTAGATTCCATGTCCTCTCGATTATCCGACCTTCGCGTACTTCGTGTTCTCTGTGGTGAGAGAGTCTTCGTTGTGCGCTCTCGTGATCTTCACGGCGACGATATCTTTCGTAGAATATGTTCTTGGACGGAACGCCGGACGCGGCGTGGAATGGCGAGCGCGCCGATATACAGCGGGAAAAGCCTCGTCAGCATGGCGCCAAAGGATCGGTCGCTGCGAAGATAGTAAGCGTCCACGCGCTCCATTGCATAAACATCGCTATTGTGCCGGATCAATTCGAGTTTGTCCGAACAAGCACAGACGAAGTGACGACTGACAACCTCGCGGCAGCGATCGTCGTAACGGCCGAATGGATAGGCAAAGCCGGCGACCGAAACGCTTAATGCGTCTTCAATGACCGACTTTCCGTTCACTACCTCGCGTTCAACATGCTCGGGCGGCAAGCGGGTCAAGTCCGGGTGGGTTAGCGTATGACCGCCGAAGTCGATTCCCGATCTTTGCATCTCCCTTATTTCGCGCCAGCTCAGCATCGAGCGCTCGCACATTGAGGGCAAACGCTCCGACTCAGCGCACTTGGTGTTCTCTCCGACGGCCAGAAACACGGTCGCGGAAAAGCCATAGCGCTGCAAGATCGGAAACGCGCCATCGTAAACAGACTGATAACCGTCATCGAAGGTAATGGCGAAAGAGCGCTCGGGAAAAGCAGTCCCGCGGCACAAGCAGCCGGCCAGTTCCGGCAGGCTAATCGTCCGATAGCCGCCGTGATACAACCGGGCCATGCCGCGCTCAAAAAGCGACGGGGGAAAGGAAATGACCGAGGCCCGGTCATCGACGGCGTGGAAAGTCAATATCGGAAAATGACCGGTCATAACGGCGTATTGATAGCTGGGGGGTCGCCGGATGTTCAGGCCGCTGTGTTTGAAGACCCTGGGTCCAATCTGCGAAGCGGCATCATTTTGCCGCGTTCGGTTAAGATTGGGATCATCCGCTTGACCTGTAGTTTCTTAGCTTGAGTCCAAATGGCCCGAGTCACCTCGTCCTCGGCGCTTTCCTCGACCGCATTTAGAACAATATCGATCGCATCGTTGTGGTTGGGAATTTTGATCTTTGGATGGATAACGATGCTCAATCGGGTGAATCCCAACTGATCCTCTTCCTCAATCAGTTGATAATCCAGTGGGCTGCCTCCAAACCGCGCCGGTAGTACTTCTTCAAGGATTCGGATCATGTCGCTGCCTACCAGAGTTACCCCTTCCCCGGTGAGCTTGCTGAAACTTCGAATATGGCGCAGGTGCTCGGTGAAGCCATAAGCTTCCAGCGGGCAGCCGCAGGGCCGTGCTTCGATGGTTCCATAGTCGTCACTTTCGACGTTCAACAACAGTTTGGGTGCCGAGGGCAGGAGCGTCGTAAAGTAAAAGGCTTCGACTTGCAACTCGACGCCGGGTATTTTCCTGGGATGTTGGATCAGCGCCAGAGCGTCTTTGAGAAAGTGCAGATCGTTTCCATCGGCCGGTCGACAACAGCCCAGTCCGGCGCGCCCAGCCTCCGTGAAGCCATAGAAGGGAACTAATCGTGCGCCGCTTCGAGTGATCTCCCGGAGCTTTCCGGGGGTAGTGGCTTCTCCTCCGCCGACAAACGTCACCCCTGTCATGTCCAATCCCTCTTCGCGGGCGGCAATGCTAACGCGTAGCGCCGTGCTAACAAGGGTATGAATCGCGCACTGGCCGCGCGTTTTCACTTTCTGGGCGGCCCAATGGGCGACAACGGCCGCTTGGTCCAGGCTGAGCGGTTCCGGACGAGGAATCGGGACACCGACAAGGCGTCCTGCCCATACGATATACTCCGTGGCAAGACGGTTTTTGAGCGAGTTTGAAAACTGTCGACTATGCACGGGTGAAAACCACTTTTCAGGCAGGTGCCCCATACGGGCTCCCCGCAGAAGATGGTTCAGGGCAGTCGGGTCGGGCAGCATGCAACGCCAGACGAGGGTCGGAGCGTCGAGAATGCCGTATGCATCGAACGCGAGCATAATCTGGGGCACTTGAGCCGCCAGATGGTCGAGATCGACCGAAACACGAGTTCCGGCACCGCTCGTTCCGCCGCTTTCGGCCTGGTAGTAGCGCGACAGGTAGGGATTGTTAAAGTCCTGCGGCTCCACCGGAAAGACTCTTCCGTCGCGGACTATCGGTTTTCTTCCTTTGGATTCCTCGAAGCTGATGTAGACTCCGGCCGCGCGTAGTTCTCTGAGCGTCTCTTCCAGATCTTTGGCGTGCACCATCTTCCGGATGTCAGCCAGCTCAACCTGCGCCAGCTTCAGCAGGGGTAAATAAGGGCTTCGCGAATAGTTGAAAATGCCGCGCTCGACCAGGCGCAAGAAGTTGGATTCGCGTTCAGCGAGTCTTTGCCGCACCGTATGGCGCGCCTCCTCCAATGACACGGTATGCCGGAGGAATCCGGCGAGCCCGAACAGAAACCGCCCATACATTTTCATATCAGCTATAATACCCATTAGTGACCGGCGCCCTCGCGTTGGTGCATACAAGAACTTCTCCGTCGATCGGCCCTAGCGTCCCACGTGTTTCAAAGCCCCGGCGACCCAGGAAGAGAAACGCAGCCACCAAAGGATCGAGACCAGCGGATCGCGAAAAAAGGATCTGAAATGCGGATCATTCAATTTTTTCTGACCGCTAAGATAGGTTCGCATATACGACCGAATCTGGGAACGAATCGGCTTCGGGCTGCTGAGCGGGTCGAGCGGAGGCCGCTTGAGAATCTTAGTGCGGAATTTGTACACTAGCGTGTCTATAATCTGGAGCAACAGCAGCTGAAAATCTTCGATCGGCAGACGAAAAGCACGACGAGGCGGTTTTCGCCCTCCATGGTGACGACAATCTTTTCTGCGTACGGCCGCAAGCGCTAATGATCGCGTAGCTTTGCGGATTTTGCGTATTAGTAACGAGAAGGTTCATCGCCGGGGATTCAAACTTCGGGTCAACGCCGGAGCCAAAGCGTCGCACGATTGAGATGGTCAAGGTCCGAACAGTTATGAAGCGCCGGCTACTCCGCGTCATGGCCGCGAGTCTCCCAGATGCAGAAGCGGCAAAATCGGCAAGCATGCCCATTGCGTTAGGCTTTGGCGCGGGCAATATGGAGGGGTAGGATCTTTCCGCGAGGACTGGCGTAAGGAACTTCTCGCCTGACCCTGAAGGTGCCGGCACTTTCCCATACCGCCGCCATGAAACGATTACCCCGGGAGCCATTCGAAAAAGCGTCTCGAACCCGAGCAAGCACTTTGCATTCATCCAGCTCGCCGGCGGCAGGGTGAACCACGAGCGTCAACCGGGTCTGGGCATTGCCGTCCTCTTCCTCAACCAGTTGATAGTCTCCAGGACCTCCCCCGAACTCCGATGGCAAGGTTTTCTCAAAGAGCTCAAAAAGGTCGCCGTAAAAGTAATTCATACCCTCGCTGGTGAATTTTTCGAAGCTTCGGATCTGATGGAGATGAAGGGTGAGGCCGGCCTTTTCCAGAGCACACCCGCAGTCTCTCCTCTCTAACGCGGCGTAGTCGCCGTTTGCCACATTCAGAAGCAGCCGCGTTGAGGGATACAGCGTGGTACAGAGAAGAGGATGGATGGAGGGGATATTATCGCTCAGAGGCATGGGATGATTGATAAGCGCCACCATGTTCTGATTAACGTGGATCTCGTCTATATGAATGGGGTTACCGCATCCATAACCCGCGTTGAGACCGCCACCATAGGCGTACCGCAGAGTGACGCTCGCGCCAACTCGTTCAATCGCCGCGCGTTTGGATCCTGTCAGCGGTTCGCCTCCAGTTATGAATTTGGTTCCTCTTAAGGACGCTCCCATTTCGCCAGCCTCTCGCGCGATTCGGACTGCATTGCTGGCAGGCGCGGTAATACAGCAGTGCTTGCCCGCGCGTCTCTGAGCTTCCACCCAATGGACGATGCGATGAATGTCCGTGAGTTCCACAAATTCGGGTTTGGGAAAACCGGGGCCAAACGATTTTCCGCACAGAACAATCAAATAGGTCATCAGATAATGATACAAGCCATCCAGCCGGGTTCGAACCGGGATTTTGCGGGCAAACCAACGATCGGTGGAAATTCCCAACTTGCTGTTGATAAGCAAATTATTGACTCCGCCCGCCCCGGGTAGGATGGAGTCGTACGCGGCGTGTGAGTGAGAGAAGAGGTTATGGGCAGAGAAAAATACGCAGGCCGACAATGCCCGCGTCGCAAGATAGTTCGTGTGTACAAAAAAGCGCACGGGTTGATTGTTGGTCCCGCTGCTCTGGCCGGCGTATAGAGGAAACAAATCAGGGGACTCGAAGTCTCTTGGGGAGACCCTGAAGGACTGGCATCCGCGCACCACTTCCTTTTTCCCTTTGAACTCATCCGAACTGAGGTAAACCCCTGCCCTTGCCAACAGCTCTAAAGTGTTCTCCAGGCCATGGCCATGAATATGGGCTCGCAGATCGGAAAACTCGCAGCCGGAAAACTTAAGGAGTGTCAGATAGGGACTACCTGGGCATTCGTAAACCCTCGTGCGAATCAGTTCAAGAAATCTTTCCTCTCGGTTCTCCAAGCTTCTTTTGATCTCTTTTTCCGCTTGTTCTACGGTAACCCGGTCGCGCAGAAATTCGCGCAGAGACGTGATAAGCGCCAACGTCCCCTTGACTTTGTTCCAGTCAGACGTGAGTTGTGAGTACTTCGCTCTTGCGGCACCAACTGCGGGCACTTTGGCTTCCTTAAACGCCGACCATGATCTGAATTATTTCAGGGGTAGAACTTTGCCGGTGACCTTCTGAGATGACATGGATTTTAGCGGGTGCCGGTGCAAACGATAGAGCCTGGAATAAAGCCCCGCGCGCGCCAACAGCTCCTGGTGCGTGCCGCATTCGACGATACAGCCTTTCTCCATCACGAGAATTCGATCGGCAATGCTCAATGTTGAAAAGCGATGCGAAACCAAGATTGTGGTTCGGCCTTGCGAAAGTTCGCGAAAGCGGCAAAACAGGTCGTATTCCGCCTGGATGCTGAGACTCGCGGCGGGCTCGTCCAAGATCAAAACCGCGGCGTCGCGAGCGAACGCGCGCGCGATTGCCAGCTTTTGCCACTGGCCTTTCGACAGGTCATGCTCTCCAAACAGACGACCAAGCACCGTATCGTATCCGTCCGGCATCGTTCGAATCAGCGTATCGACGCCGGCCACGTGGGCGACCTGTTCCACTCTTTGACGATTGCCGAGCAGAAGCTGCCAGTCGCCGTACGCGATATTGTCGGCTGCGGTAGCCTCGTAGCGGCCGAAATCCTGAAATACAGAACCGATGTGCTTGTGAACGTAGCTCAACGGAAGTGTCCTGACGTCGACGCTATCCAATTCAACGCAACCGGTGTCGGTGTCATAAAGCCGGGCCAGGAGTTTCACGAGAGTGGTTTTACCGGCTCCGTTTTCCCCTACGACAGCCAGGGTTTCACCGGGGCGGATGTTCAATGAGATGTCGCGCAACGCCGGTTCTGCCGCTCCGGGGTAGGTAAACGAGACGTTCTTGAGGGTTATTTCCCCGCGGCAAGGCGCGTGAGGGACGGAGGAGCCGGAAGCCATTTGGGGCTTTTGCTTGAAGAATTCTATCAGGTTGGAGATATAGAGCGTCTGCTCCAAAGCGGTGCTCAGCGCCCGTATCGCTATTTCCAGGCTAAAACGCAGCCGGGAAGTCGCGGCCCCAAATACAGCGATATCGCCAACCGTTAGAACCCCGCTCACGACGTTGACGATGACTCGAAGAAAAATCAGATAGAAGGCGATTGTCGTGACCAGGGCGAACAGCGAACTCCCGGCGAAACTCCGCAAGTAGATCCTTCGCTCCGTATCGCGAAAATTCGTCATTAGATCGCGAAACTTGTTTCGGAGAAACGGACTCAGATTGAGGAGCCTGACTTCGGCCAGGGACTCACGGCCGGTGAGAAGGGAAACAAAGTACGTCGTCCAGCGCCGTTGCGGCGTGCGGCGATACTCTTCCTGATAACGCCGCTTCGAGAGGCGCCAATGGAAAAAGAGGTATGGCAGGGCGAACGGGGCCAGGACCAGAACAACCAGCGGTTCGATGACGATCAAGATCGCCGCCAGCAATACCGTCTGCAGTAGGTGAGTGAGAGAGTTCTGAACCTCCGCGATAAATCTCATGAAACGTTCCGCGGGGTTTTGCTGCGCGCGATCCATGAGGTTTCGCTTGCCGGGGTCTTCAAAAAAAATCGGCTCCAGCTTCTCAGCGTGGCTCAGAATATCCCCTGTGATTGTGATGTTTACGTCGTCATGCAAACGGTCCGTACAGAATCGCGCTGTGAGTGGCGCAATAGCTTCCAAAACAGTGACGCCGAAGCCCAGGAGAAGCCAGGGCAAGACGGCGTCCATGGTCACCGCTCCTACATTTCCATCGGTCACAAACGCGTTGATCAGACCGCGGGCGAATATAGCGAAGCCGGCCGGAACGATGCCTCGCGCAAAAGTCGCCAGCGCGAGGCCCGTCGTCAACGCGCGGTTCGTTGACCAGATGAGCTGCAGCGCCCAGCAGCCGTTAGATAACAGCTTCTTGAAATCGGTAGCGGAAGGAACAGGCAGTGTCATAGGTTAGGTGAAGGGTTTAGGGGTTTAGAAAGTTTAGAGTTTATGGTTTAGAGTCTAGAGTTTCGAGCAATCTTAACTCAACCTTGGCTTTCTAATACGGAAACATCACCGCCGAGACGCCTGTCTGCGTGCGGACACGCACAGGCAGGCTGAGCACACGGAGGGGGGAGTTTGAAAATGAAAACTCTGCGTACTCTGTGCCTCTGCGGTGAGTCTAGAGACGGTTTAGGCGGAAAAGCTTTGTGGCGGACTTTGCCCTTTGCTCGCCGCTCTTTACCCTCGAAACTCTAGACTCTAAACTATAAACCATTAACTATTAGGCGAGCCATCTTAACCCTAGGCTCTCAACCCTCAACTCTCGACTATCTCCTTCACTCCGTTCAGGACGGCGGCTCAGCCTGCTTTAGTCCTATATGGAGCGGCAAGACCTTTCCTCGAGCGCTGGAATAAGGGACCCCCCGCTTAATCCTGAACGTTCCTGCGCTCTCCCATATCTTGGTCATAAACTGATTGTTACGCGATCCGGTCGAGAGAGCGGTCCGGAGCCGAGCATACAGTTTCGTTTCATCGAGATGTTCGACCTGAGGGTGAACTACAAGGCTGAGCCGGGTTTGACCGGCACTGTCCTCTTCCTCAACGAGTTGATAGTCCCCGGGACCTCCGCCAAACTCCCCCGGCAAAATCCTTTCAAGCAGTTCATAGAGGTCGCCGTAGTAGTAGCTCATGCCTTCACCGGTAAGCTTCTCATAGCTGCGAATATGATGCAGATGGAGCTTCAGGCCGGCGCTTTCGAGAGCGCAGCCGCAGTTTCTCGTTTGCAGCACTCCATAATCGCCATTCGCCACATTCAATTGCAGCAATGGATAAAACGGCGATAACGTCGTAAAGAGGAACGGGTGAATGGATGCGCCGTGACTGTCAAAAGGCGCGCGATGCTGAATGAGCGCCAAGCCGTGGCTTGGTATGTGAACGTCGTCTGTGTCGCCGGGATTGCCGCATCCGTATCCGACCTGGCCAAGCCCGGAGCACCCATAGCAAGGAATAGCGCGGGCATTGACTCTCTCGATGGAAGCGCGCTTGGCATCCGTAAGAGGCTCGCCGCTGACGATGAACCTGGCGCCATCCAATTGCTGTCCCATCTCTCCGGCGGCACGCGCAATCCTGACAGCGTTGCTCGCCGTGGTACGCAAACAACAGGCCGTGCCCTGCCTGTTTCGTTCAACAATCCAATGCACGATCCGGCGGATTTCTTGTTCTTCGAGGAATTCGGGCCAAGGAGCGCCTGGACCGAACGAGTTTGTCGCAAGCACGATCAGAGAGGTCACCAGGCGATGGAAGCTTGCTTCCGGCCAGCTGTTCATAGGCACCTGCCGGGCGAACCAACGGTCGACTTTTATCCCGAACTTCGCAAACGTCAGCAAGTATCGTATCCCGCCGCTCGTCGGAAGGATGGCATCGTAGATCCCATGAGCATGATGGAAAAGATCATGCGCCGAAAAGAAAACGCAGGTCGAACGGCTCAGCATCGACACGCGGTCCAGGGAGAAGGCATAGCGGTGCGCCTTGTGCCTGCTGCCGCTGCTCTGTGTCAGCATCAATCCGTGATCGCTGTCGGGCATTTTGAAATCTATCGGGGAAACGGGAAATGAGCGTCCCCCGCGGACTAATTCCTTTTTCCCTCGAAATTCATCAGAGGTGAGATAGACTCCTTCCTCAGCTAATTTCTGAAGGGTGTCCTCCAATCCGTTGTGACGGACATGGCTTTGAAGGTCGGCAAAATCGCAACCCGCCATTCGCAGAAGCCTGAAGTAGACGCCGTCGCCACGCTCGTAAATTTGAGCGCGGGCGAGATCCAGGAACGCCTGTTCCCGCTGGTCCAACCCTCTTTTAATGTCCTCTCTCGCTTGCTCGAGTGTAACCTGATGACGGAAGAACTTTCGTAATTCCGAGACCAGCGACAACATGCCGCGCGCCGCCACCAAGTCGGATATCAATTGGGAATAGCCGTTCTTTACAGTCACGGGTAGGGGATAAGGGTTAAAGGGTTTAGGGTGTAGGGTTTTAGCAGGGAGCAGGGAGCACGGAGCTTCCGATCTCTGACTTCGGACCTAAATTCGCAATTCCTTAAAAACTCTTTGCCACAAAGACACGAAGGCACAAAGAAAACCTTAGTGTCTTGGTTCCGCCGAAGGACGGATCCGTCCGAAGCCATGTGGCGGAGCCTTAGTGGCTAATCTT
>JBOHVS010000068.1:0-6149 GCA_050735975.1 Binatia bacterium
GTGGTTGGATGCACCGTCAACGCTGCGGCCTCAGACCAGCGACGCCTCTCGAGCGCATAGCGCGCTGGAATCGCCGCAAAGGCGTAGGCTGCCTGAAATGCTTCCGGCTGTACTTTCTGGATAGTCAGGAGTTCATCAAGGACCTCCCTGGCTTCCCGGTCCTGAGCCCCTTGGAGGTAACCATATCCCAGGTAATCCAAGGCATGGAGATGCTCGTAGTATGCGGCACCCGGATGAGCTTTGGCTGCGTAGTCTCTCGATGCGGCCACGGCGCCGAGGTTCGATTTAATTGATTCCTGCCACAGCCCGAGCCGCGTAAAGATGTGAGAAGGCATGTGCTGGGCATGAGGAACTGCGGGGGCGATCTTGGCGTAGCGCCGCGCGGCAGGAAGCCCACTATTCGCCAGGGGCGCATTATCATAGCTGTGGATGATGTAGTGAGCCACGCCGGGGTGGTCTGGCTGTTCGGCAAAAACCTTTTCAAGAATCTCACCGGCCTTTAGCTGCTTTGAGTAAGTCTTGTCGGTCGGAGGCGCCGTAGCGTTTAGCGCCAGCGCGTAGAAGATAGCCGCTTCTCTGTCCTTCGGATATTGCAGGTAAAGCCGTTCCATCGCTTTTTCGTACGCAACGGCTCGGGTTCGGTGATCGAGCTTGTTCGGGTCTTTGTAGAAAACCTCTATCGCTGCAATATAAGCGCCTTCACGGTCCGTCTTGGCGCCGATCGCCTTGGCCTTTTCGAGTGCATTCATCCCTTTCTGTAGTGTCGACTGACTTGGCGGCACCCAAAGGGGATAGTAGAGGCTCATCGCGATTCCCCAGTAGCCCATCGCGCAGTTAGGGTCGGTTTCAGTAACCACAGTGAACGCTCTGAGCGCTTCCTCGTACCAGAAGGAATGCAGCGCGGCGAGGGCGCGATCAAACTGCTTCTGAGCCGCCGCAGTGCAGGAGATCGGAAAGTGAACCTGGCCGAGTTTATCCCCTGCCCTTTCCTGCGCCATCACTACGCGTGGGCAAAGAAGCGCTAAAAGAATCACAAATAGCAACGGTTTGTTGAGCTTCATAAATAAACGTCTCCTTCATGATTTTTCACTTAATTACCCGACCCGCCCGTGCCACTACGTTGGCGGAATCGCCAAACGACTTTAGATTTTCGATTGCCGATTTTGGATTATCGGAACGAGAGTCCAAAAACCTCACGTGGTATGCTTTAACCATCTGACTTTTGCCTCTGCTTTTGCTGACTGCTGACTTCTGATCTCTGACTTCTGTCATTTGATCACCCGATCCGCCCTTGCCAGCAGATTTGGCGGAATCGTGAGACTAATCTGCTTCGCGGTCTTCAGATTGATCACCAACTCAAACTTTGTCGGCTGTTCGACCGGCAGATCCGCGGGCTTCGCTCCTTTCAGAATCTTGTCGACATAACTGGCGGCGCGACGGTCTAGATCCACTAGGTTAACGCCATACGCCATCAGGCCTCCGTCGTTCACGTATTCTGCGTTGCGATAGATCGTGGGAAGCCGGTTCCTTAAAGCGGTTTCTGTCACCCGTTTTCGATGAGAAGCATAAATGGCGCTTCCCAGAACGAGCACTGCGTCAACTCTGCCGTTGACCGCGGCTCGGAATGCGGTTTCGAGGTCCTCCAGACGCGCCACGTTCAGGTATTGGGGCTTCACTCCAAACGCCTCTGCGGCGATTTCGATCTCTCTTATCGTTTGTGCATTGCCTGGAGTGGTCGAACTCGCAACAATCGCCACGCCCGACAGTCTGGGAAGCGTCTCCTTTAGAAGTTCCAGTTGTTTTCCACTGATCTCAGGGGCCAGCATGGATAACCCGGTGATATTCCCGCCCGGCCGGGCAAGGCTGGCGACGAATCCGTTCCCCACGGGATCGAGGTCGCGCGCCATCACAATCGGGATCGTCGTCGTTGCTTCTTTGGTGGCGCGGGTTGGTGACGGACCGCTCGTGACGATCACATCTACGTTTAGACGCACGAGCTCCGCCGCGAGCGAGGGAACGCGATCCAGTTTTCCGTCCGCGAATCGGGACTCGATAACGATGTTCTTGCCCTCGACGTACCCAAGTTCTCTCAGTCCCTGACGGAACGCCTTGGCGCGGGCTGCAACAGATGCAGGAGTAACCGAGTACAGGATCCCTATCCGCCAGACTTTCTTGGGCTGCTGCGCCTCTGCGACATTGAAATCAAACCCGCATGTTGATAGAATTAGCAATATGAAAACTATTGCTGTAACTATTGACGATGCCACGTTGAAGCTTCTAGATGAATTGACGAACGGGACCTCGCGACGGAGTCGGTCGGCGCTGGTTCGAGCGGCACTGCGCGAGTTCGCGGAGCGGGAACTTCGTCGGGAAGTCGAGGCGAAGGAGAGCGCGGTCTTTCGGAAGCACCGCAAGCGCCTGGCTCGCCAGGCCCGCGCGCTCATCTCGGAGCAGGCGCGTTCGTGAGGCGCGGCGAGATTTACCGTACACGCGAGCGGGTCTCCGAACGCGGCGGAAAGCCAGGCTTTTACGTCGTAGTCTCCCGAACTTTCGTGGCGGAGCATGACGACGTCTCCACCGTCATCTGTGCCCCGGTCTACGGGGAGGTCCTGGGACTCACAACGGAGGTCTTGTTGGGAGCGGAAGACGGCCTGCCACGCACCTCGGCAATCCGCTGTGATTTTCTGACGTTGATGTTCAAGAGCAAGCTCACTCATTTTGTATCGACCTTGTCCGCGGCGAAGCTCGTCCAACTGAACCGTGCCCTTGCTCACGCCCTCGAGCTCTCCTGAAACCGAGGCTTCCACCCCGGTTCTGGCTCCTGACTTCCGTCTGCTGCTTTTCGATTGTTGGATCATCGGATAACTCGATCTGCTCTCGCCAGCACGTTCGGCGGAATCGTCAGGCCGAGTTGCTTTGCAGTCTTCAAATTGATCACCAACTCGAACTTGGTCGGTCGCTGCACGGGCAGGTCAGCGGGCTTGGCGCCTTTGAGAATTCTATCTACGTAAATGGCCGCGCGCTTGTAGGGTTCGGTCGGGTCCGCCCCGTAGGACATAAGGCCGCCGCTTGCGACAAACTCTCCGCCTGGGTAAATGGCCGGCAGGCGATTTTGAGCCGCGAGGTCTACGATTTGTTGTTGATTAAAATAGAAAACCGGGCTCGCCATCACGGCGAGAGCGTCGCTATTCGCCTTGACCGCCTCTTTGAACGCCCCCGCAAATCTGTCTGCGGTGCTTACCTCCATGGAGTGAAGCTGCAGGCCCAGTTCTCGTGCCGGTAGTTGGCCTTCTTTCCATGATTGCGCCGAAGGTCGATCCTGCGGATTCCATAACACCGCAAGTCGGGAGAGATTGGGAATGCTTTCCTTGAGCAATTCGAGCCGTTTACCGGCTAATACCGCCGCGATGGTAGTGAACCCGGTGATGTTGCCTCCGGGCCTCGGCAGACTGTCAACCAGCCCGGCCGCAACAGGATCAGACCCGGTGTAAAAAACGATGGGGATCGTTTTGGTGGCTCTCTTTGCCGCTACGGCAGCAGGCGTCGACGGCGCGAGGAGTACGTCCACGTTGAGACGAACCAGCTCATCAGCCAGCGCCGGGAGCCGATCAAGCTTACCCTGCGCGTAGCGATACTCGATCACTATGTTCTTGCCCTCCACATAACCGAGTCCGCGCAGCTCTTGCCTGAATAACTCGCGGGCGGGGGCCGAAGCGGAACGGGCTCCAAGCCAGCCAACCTTCCGCACTTTTTCCCGCTGCTGCGCCCCGGCGACAGAGCAAAGCGCAAAGAGCAAAACGCCGACAGTCAACGCAAATATATTTTTCTTCATCCTTTTCCTCTCACGCCTTCCGCCTCAAGCCTCACGCCTATCGAATCACTCTGTCTGCTCGCGCCAGCACGTTCGGCGGGATCGCCAGGCCGATCTGTTTGGCGGTTTTGAAGAAAAATTCGCACTTCGTCGGCCGCTCGCAAGAACCTCGGCGATGCTTTGCGTAGTGTTAAAATCCGCTCTAAACCGCGGCGCGACGATCCGCTGCCCGGCCATCTGGCGCGTCGCTCGGCTCTAGCGATTCCACTTGTCGAAGACAAGACCTGTCGGTATAATCGCTTCATGGCATTCCCAAAGAAAAATTCACGCAGTCGAAGAGACGGTCAGCGCAGTATACGAGAAAGGTGTGCTTAGACCTCTTCGACCTCTTCAATTGAAGGAGCGGTCCCGCGTTCTGATCACCCTTTACCCAGAGCGACAGTGGCGGAAGGAATTTGACCGTTTGCTTCGCAGAATGAAGGCTCGTACCAAAGCGGTTCCACAGGACGTCATTGAGTCCGAAGTGAATCGAGCAAGAGCCGAGGTCAAAGCCAAACGCCGTGCCGCTCGTCGCCCTGCTTGACACCAACGTCTGGATCTCCGCTTTTCTCAAGCCCGACGGACCGCCGGGTGAGGTCATTGCCGCTTGGGCGTATGACGAGTGCAGTGTCGTCACATCGCCTTCGCGGCTCAGCGAAATCGCCGAAGTCCTCACCAGGCCGCGATTGGTCCGACGGTTTCGGTATTCGCATCGAGACGCAGAAACGTTTGTTCGATTGATTGCTGCCCGCGCAACTGTTGTGCAAATTGCCCGTGACCTGAAGATCTGTCGCGATCCCGATGACGACGAAATCCTCGAAGCAGCCATCGTTGGCAAATCACAATATCTGGTGACTCGGGACGACGATCTCAAACGTGACCTCGATTTGATCAAGATGGCCCGACGGAATCGAGTTCGAGTCGTCTCCGTCAGGCAGTTTCTCCGCCGACTATCACGCCCGACAGAATCTTGACCGGCCTCGCCTGCGCTGCCTGTTCCAGTCTGAATTTGTCTTAATCGGAAAACACGCATCTCAGGCTTTCCCTCAATCCAAAATCGGCAATCGAAAACCCGAAATCACTTGATGACCTTGTCCGTCCTTGCCAGCACGTTCGGCGGAATCGTCAGGCCGATCCGCTTCGACGTCTTGAAATTGATCACCAACTCGAACTCGGTCGGCTGCTCAACCGGCAGGTCGGCCGGCTGGGCGCCTTTCAGGATTTTATCGACATAAATGGCGGCGCGCCTGTAACTCGCAGCTTCGTCCGCTGAGTAGGACATGAGACCGCCTGCTTCGACATAGTCCCTTCGCTCGCCCATCAAAGGCAGCCGGTTCTTTATGGCAAGGTCGGCAATTCTCTTGGCGTAAGGATTGAGCGCGGCATTGGTGATCGTGATAATCGCGTTCGCGCGCCCCTTGACCGCGGTTTGAAATGCGTCTTCGAGATCCGGATTAGGACCTCGAACCCCGACCGGTTGAAGCTGTATCTTCAAAGCGCGCGCAGGCGCCTCATACATTTTGAAGTCGCCAATCGATGCCGCATTCATAAGAGCCGCGACACGCGATATTCTCGGTAGCACCTCCTTCAGTAATTCAAGGCGCTTTCCACTTAGCTCTCGCTGGAGCGTGGTTACTCCGGTAATGTTTCCGCCGGGCCGCGCCAAGCTGTTGATGAATCCTAGCGCGACCGGATCCTGGGTCGTCACCATCACAATGGGGATCGTCTTCGTCGCCTGCTTGGCCGCGCGGATCGCCGGTTGAGGTCTAACGACAAGCACATCCACCTTGAGTTGTACGAGATCGGCGACGAGCTGTGGGAATTGATCCCTTTTTTCTGTGCTGCGATACTCGACCAGAATGTTTTTCCCCTCGATGTAACCAAGATCCCGCAGTGCTTGCCGGAATGCCTCGAGCCGCGCCGTGGGATGCTTGGGATCGGCGTCCGCCCCCGACACGAAGCCTATCCGCGGCAGTTTCGCCGGTTGCTGCGCCTGAGCGGGAAGGCAAAGCGCAAAGAGCATGGCGCAAAGCGCAATGCCAGTGATTGTTATTCTCATGAATTTTCTTCGGTGTTTTCTGCCGTCCTCTGCTTACTGCTCGCTGCTATTTGATGACTCGATCTGCCCTCGCCAGCACATTCGGTGGAATCGTCAGCCCGATCTGCTTCGCCGCCTTCAGATTGATGATGAACTCGAACTTCGTCGGCTGCTCTACAGGAAGATCGGCGGGCTTGGCGCCTTTGAGGATCTTGTCCACGTACGTCGCGGCGCGGCGGGCCAAGGCGGGCAAGCTGACGC
>JBOHVS010000069.1:0-2825 GCA_050735975.1 Binatia bacterium
GACTCCGACAGAGACAATCGAAAGTAAGGCGTGAAAACGCCCGCAACCGCCATCGCGAAACCGAGCGCGGCCATGGAAGCAACGGCGAGCAACCACCCCGTGATCATGTCAGTGCCGGCGGAAGATAGCCTGGGCAGCCCTAACTCCGATAATTTCCCAAACCGGAGAAAGCGGCGGCAAAGGAAAAACAGAATGATACCCGAGAACATATAGGCGCGGTTGAAGATGCGGGAAAATGGATATCGTTCCAATTGGTCGGGCCACTTACTTGCGGCCCACTCAGCCCCAAGGGCCATCCAGGGGCTGATGACGCACGTCAAAGCAAGAGCGAGCAGCAGAAAAATCAACAGCCGTTGATGGCTTTTCATGGATTTCATGAGTTGAATTACTATGGTATAGCAACTATTGAATGGCAAGCACCCTGACCGCCGATAAGGGACGCCTGCTTCGTTGGCGCTTAGGGCGCGCATCCTCACGTAACTACTCTTGTACGCTGCGGTGCGAGCCCTCGCGCCGCCTTGCATCCACCGCCTTCTCGACGGTCAGGAATTACCACGAGTTGTGAGCTTAGCCATAGATTATGGGAAACAAACTAGTGGGGAGGGTCGCGCTCGTCACCGGGGCGAGCAAAGGTATCGGTAAGGCCATTGTCTCGGCATATGCGAAAGAAGGCGCTGCCGTTGTTGCCTGCGCGCGGAACGAGGCCGGGCTGAATCTGGCGGTGGCAGAGATGCGGAGTGTTGGCGAACGGGTCTATGCGGTGGCCGGCGATGTCGGCAATCCCGAAGACGCGAAGAGAATTGTGCGACAGGCGCAACAGCAATTCGGTGGCATTCACATTTTGGTCAATAATGCCAGCTTGCTTGGCCCGCGAGTGCCGGTAGCAGAGTATCCGCTTCCGGCCTGGGAAGAGGTCATTCGGGTCAATCTCACCGGACCATTTCTGATGATTCAGGAAACTCTCAAGATAATGATTCCTGGACGGCGAGGTTCCATCATCAATGTTTCTTCCGGCGTGGGACGAACCGGCAAGGCGCGCTGGGGAGCTTATGCCGTTTCGAAGTTCGGCCTGGAGGGCCTAACTCAGATGCTTGCCGATGAGGTGCGCGAGTTTGGCATTCGCGCCAATGCGGTGAATCCAGGCCCGACCCGAACCGAGATGCGGGCTTCGGCCTACCCTGACGAGGACCCTATGACGCTTCCGACCGCGGATCACATTACCGGAGTTTTTGTGTATCTGGCATCCGACGAATCTTTCGAGGTCACCGGCAGGTCATTTGATGCCGGCGATTGGCGGGATCGCCGCAGTTAACCCTCTACATTTTCGGGGCAAACTCTGCTATTGATGCGGCGTGTGATCTATCTAGGGTCGGTTCGCTAGCTCGGATGACTGATTACCCACAACAGAGTGTCGCTCGAAAGGCGAACGCAACGGAACGTGACGGCAGGTAGCTGTCATTTCGACCACAGGGAGAAATCCTTGTTTCGACCGAACGCAGACCCGCTTAGATTCCTCACATCCGTTCGGAATGACAGATTAAATCCATCGGGAAAACAGACTGAGCCGTGTCGAAGGGTGAACGGAGAGTTGTTCAGTGAAAACTTGGGGAGGATACAATGAATCAAGCAATCGGGCGGCGATTTCCTGATTTTGATCTCACCGATCATGACGGTCAGGTTGTGAAGATTTCGCAGTTCGCGGGCAAGTTTCCGTTGATCGTCTCGTTCTACCGCGGTTACTGGTGAGGGAAGTGTCAGGTGCAGTTGCACCATTTCGTAGAATTTCAAAGGGAGCTGGCGATCAATTATTGCAAGCTCGTAGTCGCGAGCGTCGATCCGCCTGAAGTCAACGCGGCATTCCGAACCGGGCTTGGCGCGGAGTTCCCATTTCTCAGCGATTACGACCGTAAAGTCGTGCGCGAGTTGGATATGACGGAGACTTCAAAAAGTCGGGGCATCACGGCCATGCCCTATACTTTCTCGCTCATGCCGGACCTTACCATCCATAATCTCTACTGTGGCTATTGGTACCTTGGGCGGCCGACACTCGATGAGTTGCGCAAGGATTTGCGCGAGATGATGAGAAAGGTCCGGCCGGATTTCGAGGGGCCGGCACAATAGAGCGAATAAGATAGAGACAGGGACAGAGACCCGCCCACGCATCGCTCTAATCTCTGTCTCTGTCTGTTGGCCTGTTGAAAGGGTACGGTCAACCAGGTAAGATTCCGTTATGATCACCGGCGAAGAAATCAAAAACACGTTAGCCGCGGCCTTTCCGGTGACTTTGGTTGAAACGCAAGATTTGACCGGCGGCGGTGACCATTGGCAGGTGATTATTGTTTCGCCGGCTTTTGACGGCAAAGGATTGCTGGAGCAACAGCGCATGGTGAACGATGCCCTCAAGGCCGAGATGGAGAGTCAACGCATTCACGCGCTTACTATGAAATTGTACACCCCGGCTCAATGGGACAAGCTGGGCTCGTGATCGGTTCAAGGAGAAAAGATATGGCGGATAATATTGTTAGCAAGATCGACGAAAAGGTAAAAAGCAACAAAATCATGCTCTACATGAAGGGAACGCCCGATTTTCCGCAGTGCGGGTTTTCGGCTCATACTGTGGAAATCCTCAAATCGTATGGCTTCCCTTTTGCTACTGAGGATGTGTTGGCCGATCCCGGCGTCAGGGAAGGGATCAAACGCTATTCCAATTGGCCCACCATTCCTCAGATCTACATCGACGGAAAATTCGTCGGCGGCTGCGACATCGTGAGTGAGCTGCACGAACGAGGAGAGCTTGAGCCGATGCTTAAATCCGCCTTCGGTAA
>JBOHVS010000070.1:0-21606 GCA_050735975.1 Binatia bacterium
TCTCCAAAACGGTTAGGACATCGGCCGGTCTCGATACGGGGGTGTATGTTCCGCCACTCTCCTTGGCGATACCCACGGCGGCTCGCGGATAACTCAATGCTTCTTCGCCGAGCGCAAATACATGGACTTTGATGCCTGCCTTCCCGGCGAGGCGCGCGGCGTTGATCGCAAAATTCGTGTCTTCCGGGGTCGCTCTTTTGCTGCCTCCGATGGGTAAAGTTGGAAATCCGTCCGTGAGCAACAACTCGACCTTGATTGCGTCGGCCTTTTTCTCGCTGATTCCTAAGCCCAAGAGCTCGGTGATGCCTGTGCGAATTCCTTCGACCATATTTGTGCCGCCGTAAGGCCCGGCCCTTAATATGTCATCCAGAGCGCGGCGAACTTGGTCAAAATCAAGGGTTAGCGGCTGAAGCAATTTTGCGCCCTCGCTGAAAATCACCACTCCCACCCTGGTGGTTTGCGAATTGAGCTGCAGTAGGAGCCGGCGCGCGGCCGCCACCTCAGCTGCAAGAATCGAATTTCTCAGGTTTCTTGGGAAAGGCCGGCCAAGATTGACCGAGCCGCCGAAGATGGTGATTTGCGGGGTGGCAATCCCGGAAGACCCTGAATTATCAGGAAGTTGGGCGAGATCGCCAAAATCAACTCCTGCGTATTGCGATGTGCTGCCCGACACGTCGATCACGAAGAGAATATCTACGTTCTGCGACCGTCCCAAATCGGTGGCCACCTTGCCGCTGACGAGGACCGAATTCTGCTCCTGGGTAAGCGCGGAGCCGTCTTTCGGGGAGAGAATCTGGACCTTGGGCTCAGCAGCCCCCGCCCCCGATAACCCAACGATCATAAGCGCAAAATAAATCAGGAATTGGAAATGCCAAGAATGTGAAAGGCTCATGGCTAGTTCACTCCCGAGGGAGTCAAAGCTAACATGAATCGGAATGGGTGTAAACGAAGCTAATGATGGCGAGTTGAATTTTGCGACCGCCTAGAATGATGTTAAAATACTACCAAACTCATCAGGGAGCCAATATGCAGCAGCATTGGGCTTTTTTGCTATTCGTGATGCCACTGGTTTGGGCCAGCACCTTACATGCCTCTTACGTTATTAAACTAAAGAACGGCAATGAGTTTGTTACGGGCCGTTATTGGCAGGAAGGCAAGCAAGTCTTCTTTGATACGTACGGCGGAGTCTTTGGGGTCGATAAAGCCTTCATCAACAGCATCAACGTATCCAACAAGCCCGTTGAAATGAGGGACGTGAATCCACAGATACGCCAGGAAATACTGAAAGAGTCGACTGCGAAAGAAGAGAAAACGACACAAAAGACGCCTACATCTTCCGAAAGCAAACGAGACGAGAACGACCCCATTCAAAAGGAATTCGATGCCCTCAAGGCCCAGTCCCAAAGTGTTAATGGGATGTTAACTTCGGAACTGGTAGAGTACGCAAAAAAACTCGCTGCCTTCAAGAAGAAGCTTCAAGTCGAAGGGAAAACCAACGAGTACTTACGTGAGTTCGGGGAGATCCACGAAATGGGTGATACCGTGGAGGCAGCGCTTAAAGCTAGGCGTTAGTAAACCTGCTTCCAGTTAACCAACTCCAGCGGCTGGGTAGCCGCCGCTTTCTTCACCTTACAGCTATCGTAGCGGAGCGTGTTACCGCCATTGATTGTAATGTCAGTAACTGTTGAAGTCCCTGAAAAAATAAGTCCCGAGATGTTAATCGCGTTGCCTCCTCCGCCGTTCAAAGTAATCGAACCGGTTGCGTAAATGACCCCGTTCCATTCGAACCCACCGCCCAGGACGAGGTCGCCTTTGACTAACAGAATGCCGTATCCGGTTACGTTCTGCAGCTTCAGCCCATTGACGTTCGGCGGGTCGCTCGTGTCCGAGTACAAAGTCACGTAATTGGACGTGCCACCATAGGTCTCGTCCGATGTATCTTCAGTTAAAGTTGTTGCGCCCGTTTTCAGAGAGTCTATATAACTCTCAATATCAAAATCCACTGTCCCATGCTGTGGAGTCGGCGGGTTGCCCGATAACGTGGGACTGCCGTTAAGGTTCGTCGTGGCCGGATCTTTGGTATAAATTGGAGCAAGCGCTGCTCCTGCGCCGCATGCGTCGTTTCCGTCGATGGTTAAGGAAGAGCCGTTGCCCGTGACATCTCCTTTGGAGTAAACCACCGCCGGACTGGAAGGTGAAGTATAGGCGGCTACTACAATCTGAACCTGTGCCTTTGCGTTATTCGGACCCGTAGCAACTGAGGTGATAAGGACTTCGCCGTTCGAGTCTGTAGTATTCGAGCTCCCGTCGGCCGAATCGTTAGTGAGATAAGCTGCGTACGTTACGTGGTTGTTATTCATATTCCCCGAGGCGAGTGCTGCGTCGTCCGTAGTAGCTGAGTAGCCGTTTAAAACCCCGTTGGCCCCTTTTCGCGTCGCATTATTTAACTCATCGCTAAAGGTAGTAGAATCACCGGCCGCGAGATTCTCTTGCCTGAGAAGTTCTCGCGCTCTTTCCGCCCCGGCCATGGCCACTTGCAAGGTCATCTGACTAGTCTTAAAGTTCCCGCCAATTTTGATGTCAGTCGAAGATAGAATATAAGCTGTCGCGCCCAGCAGCGTTAAGCTCGCGAGGAGTGTTAGGGCAGCAATCAAGAGAAATCCCGTCTGATTTCGAAAAATCTTTAGAAAAGTAACTCGAGTTTTTCCCTGGGTCATCATAGGTCAACTCCAATACTACAAGGCTAAGTTGGGAGGGGTAATCGTCGCGGAGACTTGGTAAGTTTGGTAGCCACCAGAGTTTGGATCCGGTCTTGCTGTTCTCGCTGTGATATCGATCCCGACTTGTCGAATGTTCGCAGAATTGGCGGTTGCAGTCCCACTGGAGTCGAGATAGCTGAAGGTAAAAGCGGTGATGTTATTCGCGAGGACTTCGGCTGTTCCCGTGCCGACTTTTCGAGTAATTCGCTGGTTGGTGCTGTCGTATGCGTAGGTAATTTGCTCGTTCGCGCTAGTGCTGGTGCTGATCGCGCCGCTAGAATCTAAGTCAGCCTGGATCATTAGCTGAGAGGTACTGTAAGTGACTCCATAAAACACCCCGGCGGCGGGTGTGTAACCGGCCATTTTTAGCTCACGCGTAATAAGGTCGAGCGCACCCCGCGCATTCTGCTCCATCTCGTTGATCTGCTCCTGAGCGGTGTAGAATCTGGTCTGCGATATGAACGTGGTTGTCACAGCAGCCAGAACAACCATGCCGATGCCCATAGCGACTACCAATTCGATAAGGCTAAAACCGCTGTTTATTCTGAGCATCAATGTCCGGCTGTCAATTTTCATCTATTGCGCCACTGTGGTCTGTAACGTGACCGATCGAGAAGCGTTGTTCGCCTCGTTCCAAGTGACGGTCACGGTTACGGTCCTCATATTGCTCGCCGTGGTAATTGCGGTGGTCCTGCTAAAATTCATCCCGCTCATACTTACGGTATCGGCTGATTTGAACGGACCGCTCACGTCGTTAATGACTGCCCCGGCGTAGCCCGCTCTCTGGATAGCTTCTAGCTGTGTTTGCGCCACTACTGTGGCTGATGTGATGTTCTTGGCGAAGAAGTTCCCTCGAATAATTCCCGTCGTGAGCCCGGCGGTTCCAAGTAGGCCAATCGTCAAAACCACCAGCGTAATCAGGAGCTCTAATAGCGTAAAGCCCTGCTGCGAATCGATCCTTGTATTCGAAATCCGTTTCCCGACAACGTTCATGACTAATTAATTTTCACGTTGCCCGTGGGTGTAACGGTAACAGTCTTGGAACCACTGGAGTTAGTGAGGGTGATCGTGGTAGTGCCCCCAGCCGTCCCTCGGGAATTTAATGTCGGGTCTGCTCCGCTCTTGCTGAGAGTCACGTCGGAGTAATCCGTTTGAAGATCGATCGTTTGAGTCGACTCGCCGACATCTAGCGCGCTGTTGCCGTTCGTGTCGTTAAAGATTTGAAAGCTATGATCAGTTGGAAAAATGACCACGTATGTGCTGTTTTGATCAACTGCTTTTGCCCGAGCCCACATGAGCTTGCCTAAAACCTCTCGGGATGCACCGTTCAAACGCATCCCAGGCTGAAAGGCCAAAAAGCTAGGAACAGCCACTGCCATGACAATGGCGAAGACACCCATGGCAGCCATCATCTCGGCGATGCTAAATCCCCGAATGTCCGCTAAGGCGGTTTTGAATTCCCACCGACTCATGTAAGCACACTTGATTACGCCAAAGTCTGGCTTTGATGCATTGAAAAAACTAGCTAATCAAAAAGCAAATGAGGTGCCAAAGAGGTCCGGATTTGCTCGCGAGCTAAGTGGCTGAGATCAAAGCGACTTTCGGTGGATGAGTTGGCAAAAAAGTGTTGCCAAACTAGGACCTGTGCCGGTATATGTCGTTGTGACAAAAGTTGGTACGTAGGCGAAACTCGCTTCACACTGAGATCCAAAAGGTGCGCCAAAGAACACCTGAAAGACAAAGCGCCAACGGTCTGCCGGCGAGCGCCTCAGTAGAGGTTGTCAAACCACTGCTCTAGTTCTTCCTGATAGATCAACACTCAATTGGTTGCCGGGAACGTGGTTACTACTATGCAAGGATCGTATGCTATACTAGCTTCTATGAAGAGACTATTTATTCTCCTGTTGCTATCCCTAATTTTTTGGACTTCGGCCGTTTCCGCAGATTATGCCTTGCTACTCAAGAATGGGCGAAGAATCGCTGTGCAAAGCTATCGAGAGGAAGGCTCGATGATCAAATTTCACGGGCTCGGAGGAGAAATCGGTATCAGCAAGGAACAGATCCAGTCGATCCAAAAAGACGGTGAGACGGTGCGACCGTCGCTAAGCTTGACGGAGGCCAAACCCACACCCCGAAATTCAGTCAGAGAGCCCACAACGCTGAGCAAAGAAGTGAGTCCGCCAGTAGCGACTGAGAAGGATTCCGCGACGGAAGAAAAGTTAGCGGAACGACGAACCAAGGAAGAAAAAGACTATCAAAACAGAATCAAGGAGATAACCGAGCAAATTAAGCAATTAAGAGATCGCTATTCAGCCAGTACCCGGGGTAATACGGGGCCTGATCCGGCGTTCTTTACAACAGAGGAGGCTTTTCGCGGTCACCAAGAAGACTTATTGTCCAGGTTGAGAGATGCTCAGTACAAGGCACAGGGACTTCAGACAGGCCGGGACGCGCAATCACCTCCCTTTTCGTTATCGCCGCCACCGCCCTATAGCGAAAAGCAAAAAGAACTAAGTGACTTGAGAACCCAAATGAATCAATTGGAAACAGACAGGGAGCGCCTCATCGAGGAAATGAGGCAGAAGAATTTTGATACGGGATCTTTGTTTTTGGAATGACAAGGCTTCAAATCAGAGCTGTTCCGCCGCCGCCCTTAGCCCCAATAGGTAGCTTTGCGCGCCAAAACCCGTTATCTGACCTACCGCTGCGCCGGCGACATAGGAGTGCCTGCGAAATTCCTCTCGCTTGTAAATGTTCGAGATGTGCACTTCGATCGTAGGAATCCCCGCCGCTGTTATGGCGTCTCTCAGCGCCACGCTCGAATGCGTGTACGCCGCCGGATTGATCACAATCGCCCCGAATTGCTTCGGCGCTTCCTGAATCCAGCCGACCAGCTCTCCTTCGCTGTTGGATTGACGCATTTCCACCTCGACGCCCAATTCCTTCGCCAGCGCGGCGATTTTTTTGTCGATCTCCTGCAGGGTGAGCCGGCCATAAATTTCAGGCTGTCTCCGGCCCAGAAGATTTAGATTGGGTCCGTTAAGCACGAGAATTTTTTTCTTTTTGGCCATACCTTCGCGTACCCCGGATTATTCACCGTTGAACATCAATTTGCGCTGCTTTTCTCCCTTGGCGCCCTTTGCGCCTTTGCGCGACATTGTTCTGATCCGGATCCTTAGGATTCATCGCACCAAGACGCCAAGCCCGCAAAGAAGGCTTAATCATCGTCCCTTCGGGCTTCCTCCCCGCCACGGATCAGGTTGAAGCGGAAACTAGACTTTAACTGGCTTCTGCGCACAGATCGCGGCGAGAATCTCCTCCGGCGCCAACCAGTGAAACCGGGTCTTGCCGATCCCTTCGCACATCACGAACTTGATTTTTCTTCCGGCTGCCTTCTTGTCCACTTCCATCGCTTCAATCAACTGCTGCAGCGCCGCATCAGCGGGAATAGCCGAGGGCAATCCAATTTTTTTAATCAGCTTCTCGATCCGTTCAAAGCTCTTCCGGTCGCAGAAACCTTGCCGGACGGAAATGGCTGCAGCTTGCGTTATGCCGATTGCCACGGCTTCACCGTGGAGCAGGCTCGTATAACCTGTAACCGATTCCAGGGCGTGACCGATGGTATGACCGAAATTGAGCACCGCCCGGTAGTCGTCTTCGCGCTCGTCCTGCTCGACTACCCTGGCCTTGATCGCACAGGAGGAAGCAATAACCTGGATCAGCAAAGCGCGATCCAGCCCGATCAGCTTCTCGATATTCTGTTCCAGGAGCTTGAAAAGTGCGGGATCCTCTATGATTCCATATTTGATGACTTCAGCGACTCCCGCGATTAACTCCCGGCGCGGCAGCGACTGCAAGACCGACACGTCGATCAGGACGAGCCGCGGCTGATAAAACGCTCCGATCAAGTTCTTCCCATCTTGATGATTGACGCCGGTCTTCCCGCCGACCGCGGAGTCAACCTGGGCGAGTAACGTCGTCGGCACCTGAACATATGGAATTCCGCGCAAGAATGTGGCGGCGGCGAAACCGGCCAAATCGCCGACCACTCCCCCGCCCAACGCCATCACACAGGATTTTCGTTCGAATCTCTCGGCTATAAGCCGGTCGTAGATCATAGATAATGATTGCAAATTCTTGTGCTCTTCGCCATCGGCGATCAACACCGGCATCACCTCGAAATCAGCTTGCTTCAAAGCATCGTACACTGGATCTAGATAGAGTTGCGCCACCGTGGGGTTTGTGACGACAGCAACCTTTCCGCGCAAACCGGCCTCCTGCAGTAACCTGCCGACTTGCGACAAGATCTCATGCCCGATATGGATCGGATAGGAGCGTTCCCCGAGGTTTACGCCAACGATTTGCATGCGTCACCCTCACGTTCATCCTCTCTCGTCAGAGACTGTAGCAGTCCCTCCGGATCTGCAAAATCCCCCTTTATCCCCCTTTTGAACAAAGGGGGAATTTCTTACAAGCACTTCTTTGTTCCCCATCATCCGTACCCCCCTCTTTGAAAAAGAGGGGGAGGGGAGATTTGCGTGAGTTGAAGTTCACAGCGGCCAATTGCGACACAGTCTCTCTCAGTGACTTAATGTCTTTCTATCAGCGCGACTATTCTCTCCACCACCTGCTCTACAGTCAAGCCGCTCGTGTCAACAGACGCGTGCGCCTGCGCATAGTTCCCCGCGCGCTGTTTTAGAAGCTCCTGGATCCGCTTCCCAACATCGGTCCCTTTAAGCAGCGGGCGCTCCCTGACGCTTCCCGCCCGGCGTTGAATGACATCCGGAGTCGCAGTGAGACAGACAAGAAAACTTCTTCCCTGTAGCAGCCGCAAATTATCTTCATCCATTACAACTCCGCCGCCCGTCGCAATCACCTGGCCGTTTTGGCGCAAGGTTTCCGCCAATGCCTGCCTTTCGGCTGCGCGAAAATAAGGCTCGCCCTTGCGGCTGAATATCTCACCGACCTTCATTCCTTCGGCCTTTTCGATTACTTTGTCGAGATCTACAAAACGCCGCCTTAGCCGTCGAGCCAGGCTCCGGCCCACGGCGCTCTTACCCACGGCCATGAAGCCGGTCAAAGCGATATTGTTTACGACATTTCGCTGCAACGGATTAGCAGTTGCTGAAAAACTTTGCTTGCAGGCTCCTCAATTGTAACCGGCATATGGCTTATAGCTAATGGCATATAGATGGGACCAAGGAACCATACGCCATAAGCCATACGCTACAAGCCAGGTGGAGCGAGGCGATTGAGCGCACCCTTCGACAATGCTCAGGGCAATCGGCATATGAGTCTTTTTCAGGAGCCTGTTAGAAGTTCTTGATCTGCTCCAGATAGCCTTCGTAGTTACGCTTGATCTCATGAAGCGAATCTCCGCCAAACTTCTCCAGAAAAGCGCCCGCGAGCTCGAAAGCAACCACAGATTCGCCGACCACGGCGGCGGCAGGCGCGGCACAGACATCCGAGCGTTCAACGGACGCATCGGCCGGCTGCTTCGACCGGAGGTCCACAGACTGCAAAGGGCTCATCAAGGTTGAAATCGGCTTCATGGCGACACGCGCGACGAGCGGCGCTCCGTTGGTCATGCCGCCCTCTGTGCCCCCTGAGTTATTGCTGCCGCGGTAAAACCCTGTCGGGACGATCCGGGGCGTCCCTTCGGTCACCATTTTGGCCGGATCAAAGAAGATTTCGTCGTGCACTTGAGAGCCGCGGCGACGGGCCATCTCGAACCCCAGCCCGATTTCCACTCCCTTGATAGCTTGAATGCTCATAAGCGCCCGCGCCAGCCGCCCGTCCAGCTTCCGGTCCCATTGAGTATGCGTACCCAATCCGGGCGGCAGTCCCAGCACGACCACTTCAAAGATGCCGCCCAAAGTATCCCCGTGCTTCTTGCAGTCCTCGATGAGAGCGATCATTTTTTCTTCCGCTCTTTTGTCCGCCGCCCGCACCGGAGACTCCTCGGATCGAGCGTAGACCTCCTCGTACGAGAGACCCACCGTGTCGGACATAACGTGTCCGATGGAGCGGATATACCCCATGATCCTGATACCAAACGGAGCCAGAAGTTGCTTGCAGAAGGAGCCGACCGCCGTGCGTGAAACCGTGTCGCGCGCGCTCGCGCGCTCGAGAATGTCGCGGATATCTGAGCGACCATACTTGAACACCCCGGTTAGATCCGCATGCCCGGGGCGCGGCTTCGTTACCGCGATTTTTTCGTCTCTGTCCTCGGGCGCGGCGGACATCTTCTTGGTCCAGTTCTTCCAATCGCGATTCTCGATGCCAAGCGCAACCGGGGATCCGAGGGTCTCACCCCATCGAATACCAGAGCGAATTTGAACTTCGTCCTTCTCGATCAGCATTCTGCCGCCCCGGCCGTACCCTTGCTGGCGGCGCCAGAGGTCGTGATTGATTTTGGATGTGTCGATAGAAAAGCCCGCAGGAACCCCGTCGATAAGCATGGTTAGATAGGGCCCGTGCGACTCTCCCGCAGTGAAGTAGCGCAACATGCGGGTATCCTACTCTATTCCACTAAGGCGGGCTAGGGCTGTGCGGAGGGAGATGCGGCCTGCTCTCCCTGGGTTCTCTTCATCTGCTCACGCCAAAGCTCCTCTGCTGTGGGCAGGTTTTCTGAACCAGCAGCGGCAATCCGCGGGGTGATAAATACCACCAGCTCTTCGAAATCTTTCTGAATCCGCCAGTTTTTAAATAACCATCCAAGCACAGGGATATCTTTCAAATAAGGCACACCACCCTCCGAGGTGGCATCCGTGTCCTTTAGTATTCCGCCGATAACAATGGTCTCACCGTCCTTTACGAGGACGTTTGCCTCCGCCTCCCTATTGAGCTCGTCAAAGGGAACGACTCCACCTGTCCCGGCAGGCACTGTTGGTGAATTCGCAATCGAACTCGATTTCACCTTGATATTCATCAAGACGAAGCCGTCGCTGGAAACCTGAGGGATCACGGTTAAGTTGATACCTACGGGTATTCTCTCCGTCGCCACTGCGGCGCCTGCGGCCGCCCCAGTGCCGCTGGCAATGTTGGTTGAACTCGGCAGCGCGATTCGAAGAATTCGCTCGCTTTTGATTGTTGAAGGCACATTATTCAGTGTCACAACTGATGGGCGTGAAATAATTTTGATATGACCCTCATTTTCTGCAGCGGATAGAATTGCCCGAATGTTATTGCCGAAATAACCGAACCGAAAACCGGAACCCGGCACAATGAGTTGGTCGGTTATCCCCTGGGCCGATCCCGCAAAGGGAGCACCAGCCAAGAATCGTGAACTGCCAATGATTCGACCATCATTGAATATTTTGTCCAGTTCCAATCCGAGAGCTCGTGAAAATGACGGCGTCGTTTCGACCAGATTAGATTCGATCAACACCTGTGTCGTACGTCGATCCAACTTCGCTATCAGGGTGCTGACATCATCGATCGACTTCCTGATGTCCCGAACCATGATCGTGTTGCTTCGCTCATCGACCACCAAGGCGGCATCCGGCCGCTTGGTCATAAGCGCTTTCACCCTGGGCTCGAGATCTTTGGCCTTGGCGTAATTGACGTTGAAATAGGTGGTGTGCAGCGGTTCCCGTTCTTCCCGTGACCTTCTGGCGGCTGCCAGCGCATCATTCTCTGCTTTCAAAGCACCGGCGGTCGAGATACGCACAACGTTGCCGACCTGCTCCTTAACCAACCCATTCGTATCAATAAGCAGATTCAAAGCTTGATCCCAGGGCACTTCTATCAGGCGAATGGTCACCCTGCGGTTCACATCGGGGGTAACAATCATGTTAAGCCCGCTGACCTCAGCCAAGAGCCTGAAGACGTTCTTGATATCGGCGTCTTTGAAATCAAGAGAAATTTTTTGCCCGGTATAGGTTTTCTCGACTGCCCGAGGATCGTCTGTAGACGAGACCTGTGACTTGGATTCACCCCTGGGCATCGCCTCCACAGTCTTTGTATCGGCGCGCTTTCCGCCCTTGACGAGCGTGACATCCTTTTTCGCCGTCGCCTTCTGATCGACCGCGCCGATTACGATCTTCAGCCCGCCATCTTCGGGAGTCACAAAATAGGCAGGCACTGTCGCAGCCGCGATGTCAGCGCTCAGGCGAAGAGTCCCCTCAGCGGAGCTCAACCTTAATGTCGAGACCCAATGTGTATCGACATGAAAGCTCTCGACCTGGCCCAGCCGCTTGGCGTCGCCAAACACATCCAACACGACACGGGCAGGCTGGGGAAGCACGAAATGGCGAAACTGAGTCACCGGCTGTGAAAATTTCATCTGGAGCGTTGTTTGACCATGCTCCTCACGGACTAAAAGCTCTTGGATCCTGAACGGCTGGTTTTCCAAAGTTGGACTTTTGACAACTGCTTGAGCTTCGGCCGTGGAAGGCGCGCCACGGGATGCCTGGGTTTCACGGGTAATCTGCGGAGCCGCGTTTTTATCGGCGCTTGCAGAGCAACCGAAGAGGCCGATTGCGTAAGCAACCGTTACTAGCACATGGACAGCGAGCACACATGCACGGCAGCGTGCTCTGTTCGTCCGATGGCTTCCGCCTTTCGCCTTTATCATCCTATTCACTCTATTCACTCCGTCGCCAAACGCATATTGACCTTGCGTTTCTTTCTCGCGCCATAGTTGTCATGATAAAACTCCTCAACGACAATCGCATTACGGCCAATCGCCTTGATCTTCCCATCGTTTACGCCGATGGGAGTGCCGATTTTGACGATATAACCTAGACCCCCGGAGTCTTCGACCATCGCCCGCGGCTCCTTTATGTTCCAAACCACTCCAACAACTTTAAGTTGACCGAGGTCGAATCGTTCCAACGGCGAGAGGTTTTCCCGTCGTCGAGAGACAGTGCCTGCTTTCATAGTCGCCGGGCGAAATGGATCGCGCTTCCCCTGAGCAGAGAACCGATCCGTCTCCGTTTGTTCTATCTTCTTTGCAGGGATTACTAGATTATCGGGCTGGCTCTTCCCGTCGGGCGCCGTTTTAGTGTGGCGGCCCTTCTCAAGCTTCGACCCCACCGCTCGCTTCAGGCTTTCGAGACCCTTACTGATCGCTCCCGGTAATTGGCCCAGCTTATCGACAGCTTCTTTGGTCTTTTGCGAAGGCGTTTGTAGCGCCTCCTGGGCGGCTGAAATTCCCTCTAAAGAAAACCCCCAGAGAAATAAAATGAACGAAATGCTAAACGCCGATAGCATGGATTCGGTTATTTCTTTCCTTTCGCCGCTTTGGCTTTTTGCTCGGCAATTTTTTTGCGCTCCGCCTCACCCAGGAATCGAAAGGTCGTTGCCATCGTCGAGGTCTCAAGGATAACCCGGTCTCCTGTTACCTTGGGATTCTTCAAAACAATATTGTTCATATTGACGAGCCGAGTTAACCTTCCTACTTCGTCAAAAAATGAGACCACGTTGAAAAAGTGGCCTTTCACGACAACTTCCACCGGGATCTCAGCATAGAAGTCCTGATAGTTCTCGCTCCGAGGTCGAAACAGCATGATTTCAAGTCCTGACTCTCGAGCTTTCGTCGAAATGCTCCTCAACAGCTCAGGGATCTCTTTCTTGTTGGGAAGCTGCGCTACGGCCTCCTTCAGCCTGGCCTCCAGTTCCTGCAGGTCTTTCTGCAACTTGGGTCTGTTTGCCGCCTGCTGTCGCTTTTTATTCCTCTCGTTTTCCGCGCTTTCGACGTCCTGACTCAGCCTACCGATTTCGGCGTCCTGGGGCGAATAAGCATACAGATACCCGACCATCAACAACAGAATGACGACAACCGCCAGGATGCCGATCTTGTCTCTTTTGGGCCTGTCTAGAATAGAGTCAAGAAAATGGTTCACCCTTTTTTCTCCTGTTTGCTGGCGGGTGAGCCTCCAACTTTGGCACCGGCCGATGCGGCCGGTTGATACGCCACCCCCGATTTAATCGAGAATTTCTTGTATGGCCCGGTTTTGTCATCAGCTTGGGTGGTCTCGATCAACTCTATGTTCCGGAAATAAGCGAAATTTGAAAGAGCTTTCAGGAAATCCGCCACCGTTTGATTATCCATGGCCATCCCCGTGATAGTCACTTCATTTCCGGACTCTTTATATTCCGTGAGCCACAGACCTGAAGGAGTGGCAGCTGAAAGACTCTCTAAGACACGGACCGGACCGATTTTTTTCGTATTTAAATTATCTAAGACCTGCGTCTTGCCCTTTAGCTCCTTGATCTTGTTTTGCAGCTCACCGACTTCCTTTACCTTCGCGTTGAGCATTTCGTTTTCTTTGCGTAGATCCGCCAAGTGATTTTGCAGGCTCGACACGCGGGACGATTGATACAGGTAAACGCCAATTATTAAGAGCAACGTAGCTAGCACAGTCGCCCCCCCGATTATGAGACCCCGGCGCCGTGTCACTTCGGCACTGATTTCTCGTACCGGGAGAAGATTAATGCGAATCATTTGTCGCCCGGCCTCCGAATCGCTAAACCGGCTCCCACGGCGAATAGCGGCGCTGCCTCCGCTAAATAACCGCTGTCAATATTCTTGCCCACCGTAAAAGCTCGAAAAGGTTCAGCCAGTCGTACCGGAATCCCAAGCCGCTCTTCCAGCAGACCGCACAATCCCGGAACTTTGGCGCTGCCACCGCTGACATATATCGTACGGATCCCTTCCTCGGACGCTACTGCCCCATACAAGCTAAGAGTTCGCCTGATTTCTTCGGCTAAGTTCTCCGCAGTCGGCCGAACAATAGCCGCCACATCGGCAGCCTTTTTTCCGTCCAAGCTTCCAGTAATTTTCACGTTTTCGGCTGCCTTGCTGGAAATCTGCAGCTCCCGGCGCAAGCTATCGGTAAATTCTTCGCCTCCCACGGGCAAATCTCCGGTAAACGTTGACATCCCGTTGCTCAGCACGTTCATGCTTGTATAACGCGCCCCGATATGGATTAGGCCAATCGCTTCTCCAGGGTTTTGCGTGTAGTTGATCTCGTACATGCTTTCCATCGCAAAATAATCGACGTCCATAATCGCCGGCGAGAGGCCGGCCTGTTCAATGATGTCCGTATAACTGTCAACAATTTCCTTCCTAACCGCGACCATGAGAACTTCAATTTTGTTGCCGCCGTCGAGATAGTTGACTACCTGGTAGTCAAGATTAACGTTCTCCAAGCTCTCCGGGATCACCTGTTTTGCTTCGAATTCGACGTTGGTGTCCAACTCCTCCCCCTGCTGCATGGGCAGTTGGAATTTTTTCATGATAACAGCCCGGCCGGGAACGGCGGAGATCACTTTTTTTGCCTTAACGCCATTCTCCTGAATCAGCCTGCGCATCGATTCAACCACGGTCCCGCCCTCGACCACCATGTTGTTTTGCACGGCGCCTGGCGGGAGAGGCAAAACACCTGCATTGAGAAGCCGGTAGCCATTCTTGTCGGCCGCGGCCTCGACCATCTTGATCGAGCTGGAGCCGATATCGAAGGCGACGTATTCATCTCTCGGACCAAGGGGAATGAAGGAGCCAAGATTCAGTTTTTTCCAAAATTCAGGCATCTTACTGCTTAAACAGCCGTTGTTTCTGGCTGATCTTCAAGCCTAATGCGAGAAGTATTTTTCGTTTTGTCGCCATTCTGCACGCCTTGCCTCTTTCGATGCGATCCAAAGTTAGCGGCGATATACCCGCCAAGCGGGCGAGTTCGGCCTTGCTCAACATCATCGCCTCGCGCATTTTCCTAACATTGTTATTGTCCCGCCCCATGTTGACCTCTCACGGTTGTGACAAACGGTAAATTGTAGCCTAATCGCATTTTCCAAGTCAAATAAATTAATACTAATTATCGTTAATTACATGGCTCCTCTGCCGCGTGACAGCAAAGTTTCTCCCAACCAGGCTCCATTTTACAGCCGGTTGAAATTCGGTCGGTGTTTTTCTAGATGTCCTGATTTAACCTTAGCCTGAACCTGAATCTGTTATTGCGGGTCCGAAAAGCAACCTGAACCTGTTTCAGCGGTAGGTTAAGTTTGTGGTGTGGTTAAGGTAAGAGAGTTAGGCCGAGGCTTCCTCCGGAGGGCTGTTCCCGAAGTGTTCTCTGGCTCTGAATAATCGTCGCTAGGTTGCAATTGCGGCAACTGGCACGTTAAATCTCCATGCATGACTCCAACCTCCGGCCACTTTGCGCGTGTCATCATCCCCTCGCCGTTAAAAGACGCTTTGATCTACCGCGTGCCGCCTGATTTTCGTGATCAGATCTCGGTCGGAATGAGAGTGCTCATTCCGTTAGGAAAACGAAAGGTCACAGGAATTGTTTTTCAATTCCTCACCGAAACATCTATCGCCGGTACCAAAGACATTTTGGCCCTGCAAGATGATCGACCCGTTCTTGATCCGAGCCTTTTGCAGCTAGGCCAGTGGACGGCTCAGTACTATTCGGCGAGCTTGGGAGAGGTTTTGGGAACGATCCTGCCGCGAAGCCTCAAAACTGAGGTCCACAGAACAGTTTTTGCCAAGAGTGAAACGGCCGGCATCAGTGGCGTTCTGGAAAATAGAATTCTCGAAGTTCTTCGGCGAAGAAACGGTAAGGCCAGCTTCAAGACCCTGACACGTGAAGTTGCCGGCGCGGGGCTTTACCGGGCTGCAGAGCGACTCGAGTCGTCGGGTGTTATCGAGATCCGCGAGCGAATACCGGGGGCGCGAAGACGTTCGAAGGACCTGACTCTGAATCGCAGCCCGAGAACTTCGCTTGAAAGGTTGAGCCTTACTTTGGAGCAGGAGCGAGCTTTACAGCCAATCAGGCAACGCCTGGAGACGGGAGGATTTGAAACATTCCTTCTACACGGCGTAACCGGCAGCGGCAAAACCGAAATCTATCTCCGCGTCATGGAACTGGTTCGCCAAGCCAAGCGTCAGAGTCTCATCCTTATCCCGGAAATCTCATTAACACCGCAGTTATTGGACCGTCTCACTGCGCGGTTTCCTGGAAAGGTCGGTGTGCTTCACAGCGGGCTCACCGGTGCGGAGCGCTGGAGTCAGTGGTGGCAAATACTCCGCGGCAACGTCGACGTGGTGGTCGGCGCTCGTTCAGCGGTGTTCGCTCCGCTGCCCAATTTGGGACTGATCGTGGTCGATGAGGAGCACGACCCTTCCTACAAGCAAGAGGAAGGACTCCGATACAATGGCAGAGATTTGGCGGTCGTCCGCGGCAAGGTGTTGGGTTGTCCGGTAATTCTAGGTTCCGCCACCCCGGCGATCGAAAGTTATGAAAACTGCCTGGACGGCCGTTATCGCCTGCTGGAAATGACGCAACGGGTCCAGGAGCGCTCGTTGCCTCCGATCGAGATTGTCGATCTTAGGTCGAATTCGCCCACTGCTTGCGGACAAGATTCGGGCCATACAGAAAATGACACTGCCGCCGAGGCGCCTCGCCATAAGGCGGATCATCGGTTGCTTTCAGGCCCCCTTATCCGCGCCTTGGAGTCCAATCATCAGAACGGCAAGCAAAGCCTCTTATTCTTGAACCGCCGCGGCTACGCTAACTTCCTCCAGTGCCGAACGTGCGGCTATGTTTTGCGCTGCTCGTTCTGTAGCGTAACGATGACGTTACACTTAAAGCAAAAAAGCGTTTGCTGTCATCATTGTAATTATCGCAGAGCCGCAACCGACCTCTGCCCGGGTTGCGGCAATTTGACGCTTTTAGGTGTCGGGGCCGGCACAGAGCAGATCGAAGATGCCTTAGGTCGTCTTTTACCGCAGGCGCGCATTGCGCGCATGGACCGAGACACAACGCGCAAACGCGGTTCCCATGAAAGCCTTATCCGGAGTTGGGAGAAAGGTGAGATCGACGTCTTGATCGGCACCCAGATGATCACAAAAGGTCACGATGTTTCCGGCGTCACCTTGGTAGGGGCCCTGCTGGCCGACCTTTCGCTTAACCTGCCGGACTTTCGCGCGGCGGAGAGAACTTTTCAGCTTTTAAGTCAAGTTGCCGGTAGATCAGGGCGCGGCGACTCGCCGGGGCACGTCTTCATTCAGACGTATGCGCCGGATCATTACGCAGTGCAGCATCTGGTCGGCCACGATTACAAAGCCTTCTTTGCTTCGGAAATCGAGTTTAGGCGCGCTTTAAGTTACCCGCCGTTTAGCCGATTGGCGAATTTACGCGTGGATGGCCCAAAAGCTGACGAGGTGGAAAAAAAAGCCGGTCTATTGGCAAGAGCTTTACGCGGCAGGTTAAGCAAGAAGCCGAAGCTGAAGGAGAAGATCGAAATACTGGGACCGGCTCCGGCTCCCATATTTAAGCTCCGTAACCGTTATCGCTGGCACATGCTTCTCAAAGCGCAGCAGTTTTCAGCCCTGCAGGAACTCGCGCTCATGGCCCGCGAGCTTTTGCCGAGGTCTCGCTCGATCCGTCTCCACGTTGATGTCGATCCCTACAACATGCTATGAATTTGTTGAATTATGTCGCTTCTGGAGATTTTGAAATACCCTGACCCAAGGCTGAGCCGAATGGCAGAGCCGGTCAAGAACATTACCGGCGATACCGTCCAGCTCGTGGATTTGATGCTGGAGACAATGTATGCCGCGCCTGGTGTTGGGCTCGCGGCTACCCAGGTCGGCTCGCTCGAGCGAATCATCGTATTAGACGTCGACCACGATAATCCAGGGAGGACCGTCTACAAACTGATTAATCCCGTGATTACGCGCGCCGAGGGAGAGATCGTCTGGGAAGAGGGCTGTTTAAGCGTGGTGGATTTCACGGCAGAGGTACGACGGGCGGCCCAAGTGCAACTAGTGGCGCTGGATCAAAACGAGAAAGAAATTAAGATCGAGGCCGAAGGGCTTCTCGCTGTCGCCTTCCAGCACGAGATCGACCACTTGGATGGGAAACTCTTTATCGACCGGATCAGCCGCTTGAAGCGCGATCTGTATACCCGCAGGCGTAAGAAGATGCTCCGCTCAGGCTCGGCCCCTTCGGAATCTCCAGGGGTGATGATCTAACCAAGCGCTGAAAAACTTTCTTTAGTCTGGTCAAAAAGTCCCAGGTGCAAGGCGCCTGTCTGCCGTGCTGGCACAGGCAGGCGCGAATCTGTCGTTAAGGGCAATGAGACAGAAAGTCAGAGGTCAGAAGTGAGAAATCAGAGCCGAACAGGTTCCTTTCCCATGTCTTTTATTCTTGCTGATCTCTGATCTCCGACGGCTGACCTCTGGCCTAACTCCGCTGCTCTTTGCTCCTTGCGCTTTGCGAAATTCGTACGTCATGTCCGCATCTTGGCGCATCGTCTACATGGGCACCCCCGCGACGGCTGCAGTAACGTTGCAGCAACTCCTCGAGGGGCCCGATCCGGTTGTGGGCGTCGTGACCCAACCGGACCGGCCGGCCGGCAGAGGCCAAAAGACGCTACCTTCGCCGGTGCGCAAAGTCGCCGAGGCCCGCGGCTTATCGGTACTTGCCCCGGAAAAGATTCGCAATCCGGATTTCCTTTCGGGTCTCCGAGAGTGGCAGCCGGATATCATTGTGGTTGTCGCCTACGGGCGAATTCTGCCCGCATCGATACTGGAGTTAGCTCCTCATGGCTGTCTCAACGTGCACTATTCGCTTCTGCCAAAGTATCGCGGTGCCGCGCCTGCCGCGTGGACGATCATCAATGGAGAAGATGAAGGCGGTGTTACGACGATGAAGCTCGTGGAAAAAATGGACGCCGGACCCTTCTACCTGCAAGAAGCAGTTTCGCTTGCTGCTAACGAAACGACGGCTTCTCTTCAGGCCAAACTCACGCCCATCGGAGCCAGACTGCTACTCGAGACCATTCGCAAGCTCAAGGATGGGTCGCTCCAAGCTCGGACACAAAACGAAGCCGAGGCGACTCTCGCGCCGATGATCAAGAAAGAAGATGGGTTGGTCGATTGGACAAACTCAGCTCTAGTTATCGAGCGGCGAGTCCGAGGCTTTAATCCATGGCCTTCTGCCTACACCTATCTGCGCGGAAAGCTGCTAAAGATCCATTGCGCAAAGATTGCTGCCACAACGGAGGCAGGAACTCCTGGCGCGGTGCTGAGAGCGGACGCGCATGGCTTCTGGGTGGCCACAGGTTCGGGCGTGCTTGGGCTTGAGGAGGTGCAGTTGGAGAATAAACAGCGACTGCCGGGCGTAGAGTTCATCAAAGGGGCCAGAATCGCCAAAGGTGACCACCTCTGACAGAAAAGACACGGAAAATGTTCGCAGCCTTGCTGCGGACATTCTCCGCAAGGTCGATACCCGGAAAGCTTATGCCGATGTCCTTCTCGATAACACCTTAAAATCCAGATCCTTTTCTCCTCGAGACCGCGCTCTACTGACCGAGTTACTTTACGGCACGCTGCGCTGGCGAGGAAGATTGGATCGCCAGCTTGGAGAATATATTTCCCGGCCTCTTAAAGAGACCGAGCCTTTTATTAGAAACCTGCTGCGCCTCACGCTTTATCAGCTGCTTTTTTTGCATAAAATTCCCGCATATGCGGCTGTAAACGACGCAGTGGATCTTGCCAAAGCCTATGCCGGCCGTAAGGCCGGGGGTTTCGTCAACGGTGTTTTGCGAGCCTATCTAAGAGAAAAACGAGAACTCCGGAAGCCCGGTCCAAAACAGAGTTCGACTTCCGACCTTGCCGAGTACTGGTCGCATCCCGAGTGGCTTGTAAAACAATGGCTGGAATACTTCGGAGCTGAGCAAGTTGAAGCGCTTATGGAAGCCAACAATGACCCGGCCCCGTTGACGCTGCGAGCCAATCTCACGCGGGCAACGAGAGAGACGCTGCTTTCGCTGCTGCGAAGCGCAGGCGTTGAAGCCTCGCCGACGCGTTGGTCGCCGCAAGGCATCACCGTTCAACCTGGCTTCCCCGTACGCGAGCTCCCAGGTTTTCAGGAAGGGCGGTTTCAAGTTCAAGGTGAAGCGTCTCAGCTGGTAAGCTATCTCGTCGCGCCGAAACCCGGAGAGCGTATTCTCGACGCCTGCGCAGCACCCGGAGGCAAAACGACCCACATGGCAGAGTTAATGAACGATGCGGGAGAAATCATCGCGGCGGACATCTCGGCGAAGAGTCTGAAAAAAATGGCGGCAAATGTTGAGCGATTGGGTCTAAAATCGATTCGCACGTTCCAGGCCGATCTCACCGAGCAGTTGTTCGAGCCGTTCAATCGACCCTACGGCCGGATCCTGGTGGATGCGCCCTGTAGCGGACTCGGAACGTTGCGTTCCCACCCAGAAACAAAATGGAACCGCGGTAAAAGCGCCATTAAGCGTCTCAGCCAACTACAGAAAAGAATCCTGGTTCAAACGGCCGGCTATGTGAGACCAGGCGGTGTGCTGGTTTATTCAACCTGTACTCTGAGCAAGGAGGAGAACGAAAACGTCGTGGAGAGCTTTTTAGCGGACCACAAAGAGTTTGTTTTGAACGGAGCCGCCGGTTATCTTCCTGAAACAGCTCGGGAAATGGTTCGCGGTAGCTATTTCCTGTCGCTGCCTCATTTGCACAACACGGATGGCTTTTTCGCTGCCCGAATGACAAGATTAGATAGATGAACCCGATCAAGATCGCTCCGTCAATTTTGTCCGCGGACTTCAGTCGCCTTAAAGATGAGATCCAGGCGGTTGAGGCCGGAGGAGCCGATTGGCTCCACGTCGACGTCATGGATGGTCATTTCGTACCCAATATCACGATCGGCCCGGTCGTGGTCGAGTCCGTTCGTAAGGTGACGAAGATGCCTATGGATGTCCATCTCATGATCACCGATCCGGATAAGTATGCGCCAGAGTTTATCAAGGCCGGCGCGGACTGGGTTTCTATTCACCCGGATACGTGTCCCGATCCAAAAACCAGTCTACGAAAGATCCGCGAGTTGGGCGTGAAAGCGTCCATCGCCGTCAATCCCGACGTCTCTCTGGAGAAAGTCGAAGCATTGCTGCCCGAAGCCAACATGGTCCTGATGATGACCGTCTTTCCCGGATTCGGCGGTCAAGCCTTTATCCCGGACGTTCTGCCAAAGATCGAACAGGTCAGAAAAATCATCGATGAGAGAAAACTTTCGGTCCTTGTAGAAGCCGACGGCGGCATCAAAGCCGAGAACATCGAACGTGTGGTGCGCGCCGGCGCCGAAGTTATCGTCTCCGGCTCCGGGATCTTTAAAACCCCAGATTATGCGGCAACGATCCGCCAGATGCGCGCCGCCGTCGGACAAGGTTGAGGTTGAGCCTTAGGTTAAGAAAGTTCGAAGTTAAGGATAGCTGAGAGTCGAGGGCTGAGGGTGGAGAGTCTTTCGACTTCAATGCTCTAAACACTACACTCTAAACTCCAAACAATCTGTTAAGGAGAGCTTAGAGTTGAGGGTTGAGAGTGGGGAGTCTTTCGACTTCCAATGGCTCTAAACACTATACTCTAAACTCTAAACCACCTGCAATTTGAGATTCCGAGCGCCAGCGAGGACAGTTGTGTTCTCGTTTGAGTATGTTACTTTGACCGGGTCGGGGCGTGGCTCAGCTTGGTAGAGCGCACGGTTCGGGACCGTGAAGTCGGTGGTTCAAATCCACTCGCCCCGACCATTTCCTTTCATCTTCGTTTTCGACAACTTCCTTCACTTCGTCATCGGTTCTACTACGGAGGGTTCCGGAAAAGGTTCCGGTTTTCGCCGCGCAAAAGACAGTCAGCAACGGCTCGCGATCGGCAACCGTCACTTCGGCTTTCCCCGCCAAGAAAAGCCGCAGGAAGGGCAGCGATATTGCGGTTCGATGCCTTCATCGTAGCTCTTGAGGTCTTTCGGCGGCTTCTCCAGCAGAAACCTTTTGACTGTGTGGCGCGTCAACTCCCATTCACCGGTTCGCGCCTCTGCCATGA
>JBOHVS010000071.1:0-15131 GCA_050735975.1 Binatia bacterium
GGTGCGGGCCCGTGAGATCTGGGAAGAGCTCGGCCTTCCAAAACTCGAGCCTCAGGAACCCTGGCACGGCTATTTGATGGGGCTGTGGCCGGAAGACCTGGCCCAGGAAGCCGATCTTGCCGCTCAAGGTGAACACGAAAAAGTCTGGGAGAGGCTCCGGAAAACCAGAGTCCAGATCGGCGAAGGCGAAACCATGAAGTCGATGCGGTCCAAGTGGGGCAAGACCCATTCTGGGCGGGCTGAATAACCTGTCACGAAACAACCCGCCGTTATACAAGCAAGGGGCGACCGTCAGTGACTTATCCCGTGCTTATGCACGGCTATTGGCTTCTTTGACCACTGGCGTAAGAGCGTGAGGAGATCTTGTGCATTGGTAGAGAAAGGCATCCCTTTCCTGTATATGACGAAATATGTGACCCTAATGTCTTTTAATCGCGGAATATCGATGAGCTTAAAGTATCCTTCCCTTAAACCGGCCTCTGCGCTGCCTCGATAGAAAAGACCTACACCCAGACCAGCTCGCACGTATTCCTTTACTGGCTCTATAGAGTCGCACCACATGACAACATTCAATTTAAGTCCCATTTTTTCGATTTCTTCTGCGATCCTACCTCCCTTCATTATAACAAAAGGGGCTTGGGCTAGTTCGGCTTCATTGAGTTTTCCTTTCTTAGCCAACGGGTGCCTAGCGGAGACAACGGCCACGATCTGTTCGGAATGAATTGGTTCGGCAATGATCTGAGGATGACCAGGGTGAGTAATGGTAAGCGCAATTTCAACCTCGGCATTGAGAACCATTTCTTTTATGGCGTGAGGGTAACCTGTGCGCAACGTGGGGTGGACCGTAGGGTGGAGATCCACAAATGATTTCAGCACGGCAGAAAGAAAAAATGCAGCGGGGCTGGGACTGCTACCCACTGTGAGGCTTTTGGCTCTTCCCTCAGCGACCCTATTCTCGAACGTTCTTTTGAGTCCCTCTATCTGCTCTAGGATAGGTTTGACTGTAACCTGAAATAACTGCCCCTCTTCTGTAAGTCTAATTCCGCGCCCTCTCTTCACATAGAACTTCAGTCCATATTCGTTCTCAAGGAGCCTGAGCTGCTTAGAGACAGACGGCTGACTGACTTGGAGCTTTCGTGAGACCCTGGTAATGTTGAGATGTTCAGCCACTGCTTCAAAGATCTTCAGCTGATGGAGAGTCATAGAGTTGATTGTCTACAGCGCTCAACTATATCTTTTTTTCTATGAATATCATGAAATTTATATATTAGACAAATGACTCTGTCGTATGTAGTTTTATTTCATGGACTTCTCAAGTAAAGGTCAGTTGCTCAAAGAAAGGATCGAGCCATGATGGTCTGTCCGTATGATGAGTCCCATCTCTTATTGATTTTGCAGACCGATCACTCACGCATAGCGGGGCTGCTGGCTGCTCACTGGGGAAACGGTCAATTTGCCAGGCCCAGGCCCTATGCGTCCATGGTGCTCGCGGCCCAGGAGCACGATAGCGGTTGGTGGGACTGGGAGATCAAACCAACCCTTAATGAGCGGGGCTTTCCGTCGGATTACATCGGCAGCATCAAGCATCTGGGTCAAGGGGTTTGGTTGGATCTCTATCGCCATGCCGTCGAGCGTTTGGCGTCGCGCGATCTCTATGCCGCGTACTATGTTTCGATGCACGGTGAAGCGCTCCTGACTCGAGGGATGGGGCTTTTGCCGTCAATGCCCGACTACACCGGCGATCCCGCCGTACAGCAATTCATCATGACGCAGAAATCATTGCGCGCCCAATGGTTGCCGGCGTTGCGAAACGACCCGGCATTGCAGGAGATGACCAGCGACACGCACCTCTGGACCAATTTCAAGCTGATGGAGGTTTTCGATCAGTTTGCCCAATTCGTTTGCAACCGCTATCCGTTCAACAGCCAGGCACGGAAGAATGGCCCCACAAAAACATTGGCCAATGTTCCCGTTCCTGTGGCGCCAGGCAAACCGGATGTCATCATTACGGTGGACGTTCAGAACGAAACCGAAGCCGTGGTGCGTCCCTTTCCGTTTGATGTCAATCCCCTGCGCTTGTGCTTCGAAGGACGCCTCGTGCCCAATCGGCCTTTCACCACGCCGGACGAATTCTTAGAGCATTTTTACGGTGGCGAGCGGATCGCGATTAACTATGCGTTGAGTGCAGCTTAACCTCTGAGTGTATCGCCTTGCATTGGGTTAATTTAAATGCCGGTTTTCCTGAGAAGCCATGAAGGGAGAAGACTGAAATGGCACAACAACCCGCAATGATAGGAATACCGGCGCAAAACGAACTTCAAACCGGGCAAGCTCTGGCGGCTCCAAAGGACTTGCGGGCGTACCTGCAAAAGCTCATTGAACACGACCCCAAACAGCTGATGGTTGTCGACAAGGAAATCGATCCGGTGTTCGAAGCCACCGCGATTGTCGACCAGATGCGAACGGACCCGCGCTACCCGAATTATCCGGCGGTGCTATTTCGCAAGATCAAGGGCTCGAAGATTCCACTGCTGATCAACTTGCACGGAACTTACGAGCGGCTCGCGCTGGCCATCGATTCGACGCTGCAGGGCATGGTCGAAGAGTTCGGGCGTCGCGAAAATTCTCCCGTACCGACCAAACGGGTCGATCGCTCCCAGGCGCCGGTGAAACAGGTCGTCTGGAAAGGCGACGATGCCGATGTAACAAAACTACCAGTAATGCGCCACCAGGAGCTCGATTCCGGCAAGTATATCACCTCTGCGGTCCTTATTTTGCGCGATCCGAAAACCGGCGTCCAGAATGCCGGCATTTATCGCTCCATGCTTCACGGTAAACACGAGGTCGGCTTCATGACCGGCGCGTTTCAAGGAGGAAATTATATTCTTGTCGAGCATCGGGAGCGCAAGCAGCCCATGCAGGTGGCGATGGCGATCGGCCATCATCCTTGCCTTTTGCTAGCCGGGACGACGAATCCGCCGGGCATGGGGGGCGAGTTGGAAGTTGCCGGCGGACTCCTGCAGCAGCCGTTGGAAGTCGTAAAGGGCGAAACCGTCGACCTCGAGGTGCCGGCGCGCGCGGAGATCGTCATCGAAGGCGTCCTCGATCCCAGTCCGGAAAACATGCGGGAGGAAGGTCCGTTCGGCGAATACCCGCGCTACTACACCGGTGTCGGTCCATATCCGGTCATCAAAGTGACCGCGATCACCATGCGGCGCGATCCCATCTACGTCGACGTCTTCAATGCCAGCAGCGAGCATTCGGCCATCGGCGGGCTGGCGCGGATGGGCTTTTTGCTTAATCGCGCCCGCGATGTGTGCCCCAACGTGATTAACGTGCATCTGCCGATCTCGGGCGTGGCACGCAACCATGCCTATATTTCAATGAAGAAGGTGGCCGACGGGGAGCCCCATCTCGCGGCGTTCAACTTGATGGCCTATAGCCCGGCCACCAAGCATGTCTTCATCGTCGACGATGACATCGACGTCACCAACGAAGCCGATGTTCTCTGGGCGTTGGCGACCCGCTTTCAGGCCGACAAGGACCTCGTTACGATCAACAACTCCATCGGCAGCAGGTTAAATCCTCCGACTTATGGGTACCGGAGAGATGAAAAAGGCACACTTGAGACCAAGCTTATATTTGACTGCACGCGGCCTCTTTCGGCACGCAAATTTCCGGCGGCAACTCGCGTTCCACCGGAGGTTAAGGCACGCATGAATCCGGCGGATTACGTGCGGCCCCTATCGGAAGGCGATTTAGCCTATATTCGAGAAGGAAAATAGATGGCAAAGCCGGCACCGGCCCGACCGACTCGGTCCAAGTGGAACGATTTGCGTGAATGGCTCGCGCTGGTTGACTCGCTGGGTGAGCTGAAACGGGTCAACGGTGCAAACTCCGAAGAAGACATCGGCGCCATTACGGAAATGCTCGATCACGCTGAAGAAAGTCCGTGCGTCCTCTTCGAAGAGATCCCCAATTACAAGCCGGGTCATCGGGTGTTAGTTAACGGCATGGGCTCACGCAAACGTCAGGCGCTCACCCTGGGCCTGGATACCACGGACGCGTCGCACGAGCGCCTGCTGCAATTCTGGCGCGGGCTGCTCAAGGGCTTCACGCCAATCCCGCCGGTTACTGTCAAACACGGAGCGGTTCAAGAAAATATTTTGCGGAACGAAGATGTAAATTTGGGCAACTTCCCCGCGCCGATCTGGCACCCGCGCGACGGCGGCCGTTTCATCGGCACCGCGAGCGTCAACATCATGCGCGATCCCGACACGGGGTTTATCAACGTCGGCACTTATCGCAACCAAGTATTCGATAAAAATAGCATCGGCATCCGTGCCGCGCCGCCACATCACGGCGGGATCATCAAAGAAAAATACATGCAGCGGGGACAGCCTTGTCCCATCGTCACCGTCGTGGGGACCGATCCTCTGATGTTTCTCGCGTCCTGCGTGGAAGGCCCCATCTACGGCCAAAGCGAGCTGGATTGGGCGGGAGGCGTGCGCGGCAGTCCCATCGAAGTGATTCAAGGCGAACTGACCGGCTTGCCGATTCCGGCCCACGCTGAAATCGCTCTCGAAGGTTTCATCACGACCAATGAATATGCCAAAGAAGGGCCCTACGGCGAGTGGATGGGATACTACCAAGACGGATATGCCAAAGATCGCGTTATTCGCGTTCAGCGCATTTATCACCGCAACGACCCGATTATACTCGGCTGCCCTCAGGGTAAGCCGCCACACGAGGATAATCGTTTTCTGGTATATCTGCGTTCCGGCATGATCTGGGACCAATTGGAAAAAGCCGGAGTCCCCGGCGTCGCCGGCGTTTGGTGTCCGCCGGAGGCCGGCAATCGCTTGATGACCGTCGTTGCGCTCAGGACTCAATATGTCGGCCACGCCAAGCAGGCGGGCTTGATTGCCTCGCAATGCAGCGGCGGCATCGAAATGAACCGGCTGACGGTGGTGGTGGACGACCATGTGGACATCACCAGCCTTCAAGACGTCGTCTGGGCGATCGTCGCGCGCTCCGATCCCGAGCGTAGCGTCGAAATCATCAAAGATACCAAGGGTAGTCGGATCGACATGGCCATCGCACCGGAACAGCGCGAGTTGAACGCCAACTCGCGGATGATCATCGATGCCACCACGCCGTTTACGTGGAAGACTCATCCGCTGGCGGGGGACGTCATTAGCACAGCGGAGCGCACCCGAAACATTCTCGAGAGTTGGGGGTGGATTCTAAAGTAGTCCGGCGGTTTTGAAACCCGTCCTTGCAAACGAGAGAAAGAAGTACGAGGAAACAGCATGGCGGTTGGACAATCGATCAGCATGGTAGACTCGCAAATGCGGGTGGCCGGCAGCATCGACTATACGTTGAATTTCGAGCTGCCCAGAATGCTCCATGCGTGCGCGCTTCATAGTCCTCATGCGCACGCGCGCATTGTCAAAGTCGACACCTCGAAGGCGGAAAAGCTTCCGGGCGTCGCCGCGGTGCTGACGCGCGACGATCTGCTCGGCGACGACATTGACCCGTACTTCGGCCTGATCGTCCAAGACCAGACGCCGGTGGCTTTGGATCGGGTTCGTTACGTCGGCGAGCCGGTGGCGGCCGTCGCTGCAGTGGATGCCGACTGCGCCGCCGAAGCTCTGGACCTCATCGACGTCGAATACGAAGAATTGCCGGCGGTGTTTGACGCCGAGGAGGCGCTCAAGCCGGATGCGCCACTGCTTTACCCCGGGCCGCGCCGCGTGATATTCGGGCGCGCCGATGTGACCGCGCGCTCGCTTGCAGGCACGAATATCGTCCATCTTTTCAAGCAGCGCAAAGGCGACGCTCCCCAGGGTTTTCGTGAATCGGACAGTATTTTCGAAAACACCTTTTTTTCTCCGGCCGTAAATCATGCCGCGCTCGAACCCCACGTCGCGGTGGCGCAGGTCGCGGATGGACGCGTCACCGTTTGGACATGCACGCAGAATCCGCACGTGGTGCAGCGCCAGCTTGCCGGGATTCTCAAGGTCCCGCTTGCCGATGTGCGGATCGTCGTGTTCACTCTAGGCGGCGGCTTCGGCGGCAAGCTCAATTCCAAACTGGAGCCGGCCGCGGTCCTACTCGCCAAGAAAACCGGCAGGCCCGTGCGCATGGTGGCGCGCCGCGCGGAGTGTTTTCTTCTCGGCGTTCAGCATGAATGCAAGATCAAACTCAAGACGGGCGTGAAACGCGATGGCACTCTAGTTGCCGTGGAAGCGTATTGCTATTACAACTCCGGCGCCTACGGTGATACCACGCCGAATTTGATTACCCGCGGGTACGCCGCCATCGGACCCTACCGGGTGCCCCATCTGCAGATGGATTCCTATGGCGTATACACCAATACTCCGCCATCCGCGGCGTTTCGGGGTTACGGCATCACTCAGATGGCTTGGGCCCATGAAACGCAGATGGACATCATCGCCGACGCGCTCGGTCTCGATCCATTGGATCTCAGGTTCAAGAATGTTTTGCAAAAAGGCGATCCTTTTTCCACTGGCGAGCCAATGCCCGAGATGCATTACAACAAACTCATCGCTGCGGCGGCCGAAAAAATTGGCTGGAAAGACGGGCCCTTGGTGCTCCGGGAGGGAAATAGGATCCGCGCCAAAGGGATCGGCGTCATCATCAAAGGCATGGCGACGCCGACCACATCAACGGCGACGGTTAAACTCAATGGCGACGGCAGTCTCAATGTTCTGACCAGCTCCGTCGAGATGGGACAGGGGTTAAAAACCGCGCTGGCGCAAATCGCTGCTACCGAAATCGGTTTGCCGGTGCAGCGTGTGCGCGTCTCCGAGCCTGACACGGCCTTTACTCCCTTTGATCTGATGACCGCAGCGAGCCGTGCGACTTTTTGTATGGGTACGGCGATCCGCGAGGCGATTAAGGATATCCGAGAGCAACTGCTCGAAACGGCGGCGGGACAACTGGAAGCGGCCAAGGAAGATCTGGTGTTGCAAGACGGCAAGATCATGGTCCGGGGCGTTACCGGCAAATCCGTTTCCTATGCCGATGCGATTCGCTTCACCAAGGAGAACAATCTCTTGGGGCACGGCGTTTTTGTTTCGGGGTCGGGGCCCGACGGCAGTCCGGTGGTGATGGACTTCGAAACCGGCCAAGGCTACGGTTCGGCGGAATGGCACCCGGCGGCGGTGGTCTGCGAGGTGGCGGTGGACACGGATACTGGAAAGGTTGAAGTCACGAAGCTGCACGCTGAGCTCTACGCCGGCAAGGTGATCAACCCTCTCCTCTCTGAGTTGCAGGTTCAGGGCGCGACCATTTTTGGGTTGGGCCAGGTATTGTTCGAGGAGTTGGCGGTGGACACCAACGGCAACATTACCAATCCAAACCTTTCCGACTATATGATTCCCTCGTTTGAAGATGTGCCGCCGCAGTTGACCGTCCACCTGTTGGAGCCTCACGGCGTGACCGAGGTCCACGGCATTGGCGAAACGGCGATACCGCCGGCTCGACCGGCGATTGGAAATGCCATTAGCCGTGCCGTAGGGACTCACTTTCTCGACCTGCCGATTACGCCCGAGAAAATTTTGCGCGCGCTCGAACGGCAAAAAATCGCTGACGCGTAGTTCGAAGGAACCAAGGACAATGCCAAACATAGAATTGTTGCAGCCGCCCTCACTCGATGAAGCGATCGCATACCTCGGGGCGCACGCCGATGAGACGAAGATCTTATCCGGCGGGACGGCGCTCGTCATTATGCTCAAGAATCGGTTGATCTCTCCTGTAACGCTCCTCAGCGTGGGTCATTTGATGGAGCTTCGAAGCATCCGTCACGAACCCGGTATAGGCCTCAGGATCGGCGCGTTGACAACCATCCGCGAAGTCGAGATGTCTCCCGTCGTGCGTGAGAAAAATCTCACGCTGGCCCAGACCTATGGCAAGGTCGGAAATGTCCGAGTGCGCAATGCAGCCACTGTCGGTGGCAATCTCAGCGAGGCCGATTACGCTTCGGATCCTCCCTGTGCTCTCGTGGCGCTACGGTCCAGAGTCAAGGCCAAAAGCGTTAGAGGAGAGCGAGAAATACCCGTGACCCGGCTGTTCAAAGGGTTCTACGAGACGGACCTGGCTCCAGATGAGATTATGACCGAGTTGATCGTTCCGGATCCTGCTCCCGGCAGCCGCTCGATCTATCTCAAATACATTTGTCGTTCTTCCGAGGATCGCCCCTGCGTCGGTATGGCTGTTGTAGTCGAAAATGAGCCAGACGGTAGCTGCAAAGATTTGCGTTTAGTTGCGGGAGCCGTCGCGGAGATTCCCCAAGAGATCGATTCTGCCGAAGCCATAGCACGCGGAAAGCGCTTGACCGATTCCTTGATCGAAGAGATCGCCGGAGCTTATGCCGCCGGCATCGAGCCGCTTTCTGATCTTCGCGGCTCGTCGTGGTACCGAAAACAGATCATTCGCGTCATGGCTCGACGGGCCATCCAACAAGCGATGGCGGGCAATTAGAAGAGGCGAGAAATCACCGTGGAAGCCATTGGCCAAGCCCTATCCATGCTCGATGCGCAAAAGCGCGTCTGCGGCCGCATCAACTATGTGCTCAACGTCGAGCTGCCGGGGATGCTCTATGGGAAGATCCTACGCAGTCCCTTTCCCCACGCACGGGTGGTGGAGGTGGACGTTTCACGCGCGGAACGGTTGGCGGGAGTCAGCGCTATGCTGACGCGCAGGGACTTCGGCGTCGCCAGCGGCTTTAATGGAAAGTATGGCAGGGTCTTTCGCGACCAGACGGTGGTCGCCTTGGATAAGGTGCGTTTCGTCGGGGATCCTGTGGCCGCGGTCGCAGCCGCAAACGAAGAGATCGCGGCGGAGGCATTGTCCCTCATCGAAGTCGAGTACGAAGAGCTACCCGCCGTGTTTGATGAAGCGGAGGCGCTCAAGTCCAACGCGCCGCTGGTCCACGATCCGCGGCCGGAGCAGCAGCCAGTATTCAGCAAGTTGATTCAAGATCTCCCTCCCGGGAGCAATATCTGCAGTCACTTCAAGCTGCGCCGCGGCGACGTCGAGCTGGGGTTTCGCGAGGCTGATTTTGTTTTCGAGGATGTCTTTCGCTCGCCCGCGGCGCAACATGTTCCCCTCGAGCCGCATGTGACGGTCGCGGAGTTCTTCGAAGGAAAATTGACGATTTGGACTTCGACGCAGATGCCGCATGCGATCCGCACGCAAATGGCTGAGCTGTTCAACCTGCCGCTGGCACGAGTCAGGGTTATTGTCGAGACCCTGGGCGGCGGCTTCGGATCCAAAGGGTCGCTTCGATTGGAGCCGATCACATCGTTTCTGGCGCTGAAGGCGAATCAACCGGTCAAGATCGTTCTCAAACGAGAGGAAGAATTCGTTACGGTCTGCAAGCATCCCGCGACGATACGTATCAAAACAGGCGTCATGAAAAACGGCGTACTGGTTGCGCGCCAGGTAAGCGCCAATTTTAATACCGGCGCGTATAGCGATATTGGACCCATCGTAGCGCGGAACGGCGGCTCCGCTATGTCAGGGCCGTATAGGATTCCCCATGTTCGGATTGACTCATCCGCGGTATGGACGAACGTTGTGCCGGCGGGGGCACTGCGCGGTTTTGGCGTGCCCCAGGCGGTTTGGGCCTATGAGAGCCAGATGGATTTGATCGCCGAACGGCTTGGTTTGGATCCGGTCGAGTTCCGGCGAAATAATCTGCTCCGAGACGGCGATTTCTTCGCCACCGGCGAGAAGCTCGCTGACCTGCACTACGAGGAGCTGCTCGACCAAGTTGCATCCGATCTGCAGTGGACTGCGACCGATGCCCGCTGGCTTGACGGAAATCGCCCTGCCCAAGAGAAAGATGCTACGAGGCGCGGCAAGGGATTGGCGCTGGTGATCAAAGCGACCATCACGCCTTCAACCTCTGCTTCCGCGCTTAAGCTCAATGAAGACGGCAGCGTCAATGTCCTGACCAGCAGCGTGGAGCTGGGACAGGGGGCAAAAACCGCGCTGGCTCAGATCGCGGCGGATGCCCTGCAGGTCCCGATCGCTCGTGTGTCGGTGTCCGATCCGGACACCGAACTGACACCCTATGATCAACAGACAAGTTCGAGCCGGACGACTTTTTCGATGGGCGGCGCCATTGGCAAAGCAGCCGCAGACCTTAAGGGGCAGCTGTTCGAACGCGCAGCCGAGCTACTCGAAGCATCCGTGAGCGACCTTGTTCTCGAAGAGGGCAGGATTTCAATTCGAGGCACCCCCGGCCGCTCGCTTGGTTACGGCGAGATCGCGATGCGCAGCAACCAGGGCAATCTTATTGGCCGGGGCGCATTCAGCACCCGCGGCGGCCTCGATCTGGAGACTGGACAGGGCATCGGCTCGGTCCATTGGCACCAGGGAGCGATCGGCTGTGAGGTGGAAGTGGACGTGGAGACCGGGAAAATCAGGGTTCTTCGGTTGAGCCCCTGCGTATTCGCGGGCCGGGTCGTGAATCCGCGCTTATGCGAGCTGCAGCTGGATGGCTGCGCGATTTTTGGGCTCGGGCAGGCGCTTTTCGAGGAGATGGCATACAACGACCGCGGCCAGCTTCTGACATCGAACCTAGGTGACTACAATGTTCCTTCTTTTGAAGATATTCCAAGAAAGCTGAACCCAAGAGCACTGGAACAGACAGGGTCGGAAGAACTCCATGGCGTCGGTGAAACACTTTTGCCGCCGGTCATGGCGGCCATCGCCAACGCGGTTTACAACGCGGTAGGGGCGCGCATTTGCGATTTACCTTTGACGGCGGAAAAAGTGCTGCGGCAACTTGCCAAGGTATGAATCTGAAGGCCGATATCTATGGGATCGAGTCTTCTAGAGAATCATCGAGAAAAACATGAAACAAATCGTTAAACTCAAAGTCAACGGCATCGAAGAAGAAAAGGCGGTGCATACCCATCATAGTTTGCTCGAAGTGCTGCGGGCCGAATTCAAGCTTTTCGGCGCGCGCGAGGGCTGCGGAATCGGCATGTGCGGCGCATGCACGGTGCTGGTGGACGGCCAGCCGATAAGCTCTTGCCTTCTTCTCGCGCCGCTGGCCGAAGGCAAAAAAATCGTGACCATCGAAGGACTGAGTGATCCCGGCAAGCTGCATCCCATTCAACAGGCGTTCATCGATCACAACGCTTTTCAGTGTTCCTATTGCACGCCCGGTTTTATCTTGAGCACCAAAAGCCTTTTGGCGGAGAATCCCACCCCTACAGTCGAGCAAGTGCGTGCCTACCTCGCTGGCAATCTGTGCCGTTGCGGCAGTTACTATAAAATTCAAGAGGCCGTATTGGATGCCGCCGCACGCATGCGTGGCGGCGGGGTAAAGCAGTGAAGCAGCAGGAGTCGAATCGATGATATTGCGGCAAAGGGAAAGCTTAAGACTAACTTCAGAGCGATAGGAGGAAATGAGATGAAAAAGTATTCTTACGGGATTCTAGTGTTCTTATTCATAGCGACGGTAGCCCGAGCGGCGGAAGTGGAAGTGCTGAAGCCCCGCGGTAATCTCGAACTCAAGCTCGGCCATCCATCATCGGTTTCCTTGTATGATATTCCCGCAATATTGACCCACGAACGCCTGAATCGCCACGGGTGGAAGCTAAAAAACGTCGAGTTTACGCGCACCGACTTGAACGTTCAGGCGCTCGCCCAGGGAACCATCCAGGTCGCCAACTCGCAAGTTATGGATCCGGTGCGGGCCATTCAGAAGGGGGCCAAGCTCTTCTTTTTGATGGAAAATAACGGCGGCGAATTTGTGATGATCGCCAAGAAGGAAATTAAAGATTGCAAGGAAATCGACGGCAAGAGATTCGCCATTCACGGCGAAGCCTCCACGACATCGCTGGCAGTCAAGCTGTGGCTGCTCAACGAGTGCAAGGTAAATCCCAAGATAGTCGTCATTCCAGGCGGCGAGAACCGGATCGTTGCTTTGCAGAATAAGCAGATCGACGCGACCCTGGTGCAGTTGGGCGACTGGCTCAACCTGGACTTGCAGGCGCCCGGTCGTTTTCACGTCATCAGGACCGGCAACCTCTTCAATATCAGCGGCGCCAGTTTCTGGGCCAATGGCGATTGGTTGCGCAAGAACGAAGAGGTCGCGATCGCTTACATCGCTGAGCTGCTCAAGACCTTTCGCATGGTTCACGCAAACCCCAGGATTCTTGAACCGGCGGTGGGGAAGCATCTGCCGGACATGCCTAAACAGCTCGTCGCACCAGCCATCAAAGCTTATATTGAGATCGTGCGCGCCTGGCCGCAGAATGGCGGCGACACTTCGATTCTCGACGATACGGTCAAGTTTTTCACCGAAAAAGGGGAGTTGAAGCAAGGAGTCAACACAAAAGAACTCGTTGAACCCAAAATCCTTGCCAATGCGCTCAACCGGATAGGCAGGGTTCCTGGAGCGCGCTGAACGTTATCCAGTTGGCAGCGTTGTCGCCCCTCGGGGTCACACAGAATGGAGTTAGCAGCCGCGTGAAAAAGGATGCAATACAGGACTGGGGCCTTAGACTTGTGGTCTTTGCCGCTGTGGTTGGAGCGTGGGAACTGTTTGTTTACCGCTCGCAAAACTTTCTTTTGCCCAAGTTCACCGAAATGGCGAGCGGGCTGTTTCATTTATGGTTCGTCGATGACCGGTTTTGGGAAGCTCTCTATATCAGCAACCAGGCATTGCTTCTGGGCTACGCGGTTTCGCTGGCAGTGGCCATCCCCTTAGGGCTGGCTGCTGGGCGCTTGCGCTGGATGGATAGACTCCTCAACCCTTACGTCGGCGTGCTTCTGGCCATGCCGGTTGCACCACTCATCCCGATTGTCATTATTGCTCTGGGACTGGGGCTTTCGTCTCGGATCTTCATAGTGGTGATGTTCGCTTTCGTTTTTATAACAGTCAACACCCGGGCCGGCGTCCGCAGCGTGGATCTAACCCTGATCGAGATGGCGAAATCTTTCGGCGCCAGCGAGGGCCAGATCTGGCGCAGGATTGTCATTCCCGGCGCGATGCCGGCGATCTTCGCGGGAATGAGAATCGGTCTTGGCCGCGCCATCACGGGAATGGTCATAGTTGAGCTTCTTCTGGTGGCCAGCGGAATAGGGCGCCTGCTCTTGGAGTTCTCCGGTCGCATGCAGTCTGATCTGGTGTTTGCGACTGTTATTGCCGTCATTATAGAGGCGCTTGTCTTGCTGGGAGCCATGCGGGCGATTGAAAGAAGGGTTGCCCGTTGGGCTCCCGACATCTCGGTCGGCTAACCCTGGGAGAGCTAGTCGATGATACGAGTCCGAGGACTAAGCAAGCAGTTCGGCAGCGTCGATAATGGAAAAAGGGGTGTGCTCGCCCTGAGCGAAATAGACCTTGAAGTCCGTGACAATGAATTCATCACCGTCATTGGTCCGAGCGGCTGCGGCAAGACAACGTTGCTGCGAATAATTGCGGGGCTTATCCCTTATGACCAGGGTGAGATTACCATCGATGGAAGACCCATCACTGGACCGGGACCGGACCGCGCAGTTGTCTTCCAGAACTTTGCTTTGATGCCTTGGGCTGATGTCTTGGCCAATGTGACTTTCGGGCTTGAAATCCGCGGCACGCCGAAAAATGAATGCCAGTCCAAAGCCATGGAGTTGATCAAGTTGGTTGGCTTGGAAAATTTTGAGAGACGGTTGCCCAAAGAGCTTTCAGGAGGGATGCAGCAACGGGTCGGTCTTGCGAGGGCGCTGGCGGTTAACCCGAAGATTCTGCTCATGGATGAGCCTTTTGGTTCACTTGACGAGCAGACGCGCCGCCTGCTCCAAGAGGAACTGCTTCACCTGTGGGAACGTGAGCGAAAGACCGTGGTTTTTATCACCCACAGCATGGACGAAGCGGTGATGCTCGGCGATCGAGTCATGCTCATGACGCCGCGGCCAGGAAGGGTCAAGGAGATGATCGAAGTTCCCCTCAAGCGACCCCGCCTGCGCGAGTCGGAAAAGTCCAGCGTTTTTCTCGAGGTCAAAGAATATCTCTGGGAGAACCTGAGAGTCATGCAGGTTGGGTGAGACGTGAAGCAGCAAACCGTAGACGAGCCGGTGCTCAAATCGTCGCGGGCAACGAGAATGAGACTGCCTCCGCTGCGGCGCTTGCTGCGGGGAAACGCTCTGGAAGTTCTTGCCCTTATCGGCGGTGCGGCGTTTTGGGAAGGACTGGGTTGGGGACTGGGTCTACAGTGGCTTCCACCCTTCTCCAAGGTGATGGAAGCGCTGGCGCAGTTCGTCCAAAGCGGGGCCATCCTTGCCAACGTAGGATCCAGCCTGCAGGGGCTGATAATCGGGTTTGGGCTCTCCCTAATCCTGGGACTGCTGGTGGGAGGGCTCATGGGCCGTTATCGTAGCGTTGAAAAGGCTCTCGACGTCTATGTGCACGCGCTCTTCGTCTGCCCGTCGATCGTCTTGGCGCCTGTCTTCTTTGCAATTTTTGGATTATCCGATGCCTCGCGCGTAGCCATAATCGTTGTCTACGCCATGTTCGTGATCGTCATCAACACCGCCACTGCCATCCGCACGGTTGACCCATCACTGGTTGAAATGGCGCGCTCGTTTGGCTGCCGCGAACATCAGATTTTTGCGCGCATACTGCTGCCCGCCTCCCTGCCGCTAGTTTTCGCCGGCATTCGACTTGGTATTGGCCGCGCGGTGAAGGGAATGATCAATGGGGAGATGCTCATTGCCTTCGTCGGCCTCGGCGCGCTCGCGCAGAAGTATGGCGCCCAGTTCGATGCGGCAAAGGTGTTTGCTATCGCGATGGTCGTTCTTATGATAGGCCTTGTGAGCAACTGGCTAGTCCAGATGTTCGACAATCGTTTGACACGCTGGGCTGACTGAATAATTATCGGCATAGAGGACAACTGGTAAAAAATGAAACGACACACAGTGCTAACTGTCAACGGCGAAGATCACCAAATCGAGATCGAGTCGAACCGCTTGTTGCTTGAAGTGCTCAGAGATACGCTCGGCCTAACCGGCACCAAAGAAGGCTGCTCCATCGGCGTCTGCGGCGCATGCAGCGTCATCATCGACGGCCGGGTCGTCAGTTCATGCCTCACGTTAGCCGCCGGTTG
>JBOHVS010000072.1:0-37952 GCA_050735975.1 Binatia bacterium
AGGCAAAGGAGTTGAATGAAGGTCTCACCGCGGCCAAAGTAAAGTACACGGCGAAAGAATATGGCTTAAGAAGAGACGAGTAATCTATTAAGGCAAATTTAGCCGAACTGCTACGAGTCGCGGCACCTCCGCAAAAATGGCTCACGGAGCATCGCTACTGGGAGTCAGGCCTGAGCCCGGATTCTAGCTTCGCGTCCTGGAATTCAGCGTTTGGGCTACTAATGTTTCTCTGCGGAGATCGCGGTTCTCTTCATACTCTTTGTACAAGCCGATCATCATCGACGGATCACGTTTGAGGCGCTTCCCTAATTCCAGCGTCGTCATGTTCGCCCACTCACGCCCAAGATACACCAACTGTCGTCTCGCTTGGACGCAATCGTTCCGCCTCCCGGAACCAACCAACCCCTGTTCAGCCAGCCCGTGCTTATTGGACACACCGCCAGCATTTGCTCAAAACTAACTTTCGGCCCGCTCGGCTGGATATCCTTGTTTTTTGCCTTTGACGCAACCTTTTCAACGAAAGCTTCCTCTCCAAGGAATCTCTGATCGGTGGTGTGATAGTACTTCTCCTCATGTCCCGATTCTAACCCCTCCAGGAATCGAAGAACAAGCTAGGTTTCCCAAATTAGTTGAAACGTAAACAAAACGCGCCTTGACAGCCAGCGGAGACTATAGGATGTTTTCTCAAGCTGAGCTATTGACTTAAAGAGGAGCACTGATCAGTGAGACTTCCCCATAGAGATCCCATCCAGTTGGGTCCGACGCCTTACGAAGCGTTTCAGGAAAAGGAAGGAATTCCTACCGTCCGCGGCTTTTTTGTCGAAGATCTGATGGATGTCGAGCTAAAGTCTTGGGAGCGGATGGGCGCGCTGGGTTCATTTCTCAACCTGGGCGAGCAGCAGGAGACCGATGCTTATATTTGCGAGATCCCGCCGGCGCGACAGACAAAGCCGCAGCGCCATCTGTTCGAGGCACTGGTCTATATTCACAACGGCCGGGGCGCGACGACGGTTTGGTTCGACGAGGATGCCAAACAGACTTTCGAGTGGAGCGCCGGAGCGATCTTCGCGATTCCGCTGAACGTTTCCTACCAGCACTTCAACGTATCGGACGAGCCGGTGCGCCTGCTCGCGGGGACCAATGCGCCGCATGTGCTGAATCTTTTTCACAACGAAGATTTTATCTTCCGCAATCCTTTCGAGTTCCGGGATCGCTTCCGGCCCGAGCGGGATTTTTTCCGCGAGAACAAGCGGCTCACGGTCCGCTCGTGGGAAACCAACCTCATCCCCGACGTCAATGAGTTTGCGCTCGACGATTACCCGATGAAGGGCAAAGGCGTGCGCATTATGCGCTTCGGCCTGGCGGGGACTACCTACGGTTGCCACATACAAGAATTTCCGCCCGGGAGCCGCAGCACTTTCCATCGTCACGGCCCCGGCGCCATTGTCACCGTGACCCACGGCGAGGGCTTCGCCATCGTGTGGAAGGAAGGCGAGGCGCGGGCCCGTTTCGAGATCAAGGCCGGGTCGATTTATTCGCCCGGTGATTTGATGTTCCACGGCCATTTCAACACCGGGCATACGACGATGCGCCACTTCGCGATGCGCGGCCGCAGCCCGAAGTTCAGCCAGGACCGCTACCGGACGAAGCTCCACGAGATGATTCCTTTCGAAGAGGAGCCGCCCGATGTTCATCCCGCGTACTTGGCTGAATTGAAACGAAAGGGCGTGAAGTCCGAAGTCTCAGTCGTGGAAGAGTAGAAACTTTAAAGAAATTTTGTTTCAGGCCGGTCAAAAAGGGCTCAGATGCGAGGCGCGCGATGGTCGGCGAGCGGAGGCGTACTCCAGTAGTACGTTGGAGCGAGGCGGCCAAGCGCAACGAAGCAGGTGAGCCTTTTTCAGCGGCCTGCGAGGAGAAAAGAATGGCGGAGCTTGCATACACCGATTTTCGTAGTTTTCTGGAAGAGGCGAAAAAAATCAGCGACTACCGGCTGATCGAGGGAGCCGATTGGGACGGTGAAATCGGCGCGCTGGTTGAGTCGACTGCCGAGCTGGTGCCGCAGCCACCCTATCTGCTGTTCGATAAAGTCAAAGGCTATCCGGCCGGCTTCAGAGTTTGCGCTCTGCCGTACGCCGCCTACAAACGGGTCGCGCTCGCGCTCGGTTTGCCGCTGGACAAATCCAAGCTGGAGCTTGGCCGTTTGGCGGCGCGCAAGATCGCTGCGACAAGACCGATCCCGCCGGAAGAAGTAAGCACGTCGCCGCTGTTCGAAAATAGGCTCACCGGAGACGACGTCAATCTTCTCAAATTTCCCGCGCTGCGCTTTCACGAGAAAGACGGCGGCCGCTATTTCGGGCCTGGAGGGGGCTTGATCAATCGTGATCCCGATTCAGGATACGTGAACACGGGTACCTATCGAATGCAGCTCCATGACCGGAATACTCTCGGTTTGTGGATGAGTCCGGGACAGAACGGCCGCCAAATTTGCATGAAATATTGGGAGAAGGGAAGGAGCTGTCCGGTGGTCGCCACCTATGGCCAACATCCGCTGGTCTTCATGCCTTCTTACACGAAGTTTCCCTTCGGACATTCGGAGATGGAAGTTTCCGGAGGCTTGATCGGCCGGCCGCTGGAGGTTTTGCGCGGCCCGGTGACCGGTTTGCCGATTCCGGCCTCGTCGGAAATCGCCATCGAGGGCGAGGTGCCGCCGCCCGCGGAAGAAGCGCGCGCCGAAGGGCCGTTCGGTGAATGGCCCGGTTATTACTCGGGGGGGACCCTCGGCACCGGGGAAAACCAACCCATCATCCGAGTGAAAGCGATCTATCATCGTAATGATCCGATTCTGGAAGACGAAGCGCCGCTTTGGCCGGGCGCCGTCAAAATGGATCTGCATATCTCAGGAGGCGTTTTGTGGGAGCAGTTGGAGAGCGCGGGTATTCAAGACATCGTCGGTGTCTATAATCATACTTCCTACCTCACCGTCGTTGCGATCAAACAGAAGTACGCGGGCCATGCCAAGCAAACGGGACTCGCCGCCGTGAGCTGCGCTGCCGCCGCTCGCAACGGGCGCTACGTCGTGGTCGTCGATGAGGATATCGATCCGACGAACGTGAAAGAAGTGCTCTGGGCGATGATGACCCGTGTCGATCCCAAGACGAATATCGATATTATCGATGGCTGCTGGAGCACGCCGCTCGATCCGCGCATGCCTCCGGAAAAACGCGATAGCCGGGATCATACCAACAGCCGCGCGATCTTTTACGCGGTGAGACCGTTCGAGTGGCGCGATAAATTCCCGAAGGTCAGCCGCTCGAGCCGCGAGTTACGGGAGAAGACCATCGCGAAATTTAAAAACATTATTCCTTTCCCAGGAACGTGAAAGGCGTCGTGCGATTCGTGGTGGAGCGATTGGGCGAATTTCTGCCGGTTTTTAGTTGCGTTGGTGTCATCTCGAACGACAGACTGTGTGAAAATTCTTTCAAACGGATAAGTACTCAATTTCTAATCAAACCGCACCGTTCGTGGTGAGTGAGCCTGCCCAGCGAAGTCGAAGGGAACCATGAACGGTGTTTTCACACAGTCTGACGAAGTGAGAGATCTATTGTTCTACCAGATTCCTCGACTCCGTCTCGGAACGACAATAGACGACTGAGGTATTGAATCGGAGAATCATCTTATGATGACCAAAGAAGAAAATGACCTCCTGACCCGGGCCGGCCGGGGAACTCCGGGCGGAGAGCTATTAAGGCGCTATTGGCAGCCGGTGGCTCTTTCAGAAGAGCTGGCTTTGGGAGGGCCGCCTCTCAAGGTAAAAATTTTGGGCGAAGATCTGGTTTTGTTCCGCGACGATAAGGGGCGAGCAGGGTTGTTAGGGATTAACTGCTCCCACAGGGGAACGAACCTAAGCTACGGGCGGGTCGAGGACGGCGGCCTCCGGTGTCTGTATCACGGCTGGCTCTATGATATTGAAGGGCGCTGCCTCGAGCAGCCGGGGGAACCGGGCGGCGGCGAGCATAGGGATGCGATTCGTCATCCCGCTTATCCCTGTAAGGAAACAGGAGGAGCGATTTTCGCCTACATCGGACCGGGAGAGCCTCCGTTGCTTCCTAATTATGAGTTTCTTAACGCGTCTCCCGATCACCTGTTCGTCTCAAAGATCTTTTACGAGTGCAATTACCTGCAGGCCAACGAGGGAAACATCGATCCGGTACACCTCTCTTTTCTCCATCGCTTTCTTGAGAATAGAGAGGAACGTTACAGAGGCGTGCGCGGCGCCGGCGAGTCTCACTATAACCTCGCGGCCAGAAACATCGCCCCCATTCTAGACGTGGAGCTGACCGACTTCGGAGTGCGCATATACACAGTGCGGAGGTTGGAAGGTAATAAAGTCTATCTGCGAGTTTCGTACTTCATACTGCCTAACTTGAGCGCGTTCCCGGGACAGACAGGGGGCGAGGGCTACTCGGTTAACTGGCACGTTCCCGTCGACGATACCCATCACTGGAAGTATACGTTTGTCTTCAGCTCCGGGGCGCCTCTTGACAAAAAAGTAGTAAACCGAGAACGCTCCGAGTTGACCTCCGACTACAAGTTGATCCGCAACGAAGCCAACCGTTACCTGCAGGATCGCGAATCGATGAAGACCAAGACCTATGCAGGTATGGGTTCCGGCTTTCAGGCCCATGACGCTTTTGCAACCGCGAGCCAGGGCACGATCCAGAACCGCGCCGAGGAGCATCTCGTTTCGTCAGACAAGGCGATCGTTGCGGCGCGGAAGCTCCTGGCGCAAGCGATCAGGGATGTCCAGGAAGGACGCGATCCGCCCCACGTCATCAGGGCGCCGAGCGAGAACCGGGTTCCCCATCTGCTGGTGGTCTCCCAGATGATCCCGAACAGCAGTGACTGGAAAGAGTACACCAGAAGCCTGGAAGCGGAAGCGAGGGCGAAATTCTGAATCAACGATTACGAATGGGAATGGCAGGCCTTGGAGTGGCGAGCACTCAAATCTTGCCTGCCGTTGCTGATCTCGCTCACGTACAAATCACGGCCGCAGCCGATTTCCGTACGGATGCTTTGACAAAGTTTCGTAAGGAATACGGCGGCGAGGTGTTTACCAGCATTGAGGAAATGTGCCGGAGTCCCAACGTCGATTTCATCTATGTGGCGACCCCCAATGAGCTGCACGCCCAACACGTGATCACCGCCGCGGAGCATGGCAAGCACGCGATCGTCGAAAAGCCGATGGCGCTTTCGATCGACGAGTGCGAGGCGATGAACGCCGCGGCGGAGAAAAACGGCGTGCGGCTCCTGTGCGGCCATACCCACAGCTTCGATCCGCCGATCCGAAAAATCCGCGCGATCGTCAAAAGCGGCGAGCTGGGCAAGCTTCGCATGGTGCAAAGTTGGAATTACAACGAGTTCATGTACCGGCCGCGGATGAAATACGAGCTGGCGACGAGCCGCGGGGTCGTGTTGAACCAGGGTCCGCATCACATCGATGTCGTTCGCCTGATCGGAGGCGGCATGGCGCGGAGCGTCCGCGCGATGACGGGAATCTGGGATAGGGCGCGCGCCCACGAGGGAAGCTATACGTGCTACCTCGAATTTGAAGATGGCACCCCGTCGACCATTGTCTACAGCGGCTATGGTTTTTTCGACACGGCCGAGCTGTTCAGCTGGGTGGGTGAGGGTGGACAACACCGAGATCCGGAGACGAATCTCAAGGTGAGAAGACGACTTCGAGAAGTGCGCAGCCCTGAGGAAGAAGAACAGCTCAAGGAAGGCATGCGCTTCGGCGGCCAGCGGGAAGGCGAGTACAGCCACGTATGGAGCGGAGAGCGCAAGCAGCCCTTTTTCGGCTTTACGCTGGTTAGTTGCGAGAAAGGGGACATCCGCCAGACGCCGGACGGCTTGTTCGTTTATGGCGAAGAACGCAAGTGGGAAATCCCTATCCCGCCGGGCACGAGAGGCCGCGAGGCGGAGGTTGAGGAGCTGTATCAGGCGGTGGTAAACGCACGTCCGGTATTTCACGACGGTCGCTGGGGCCAAGCCACACTCGAAGTCTGCCTCGCGATGCTCCAGTCGGCCGAAGAGCGGAAGGAGATTTTTTTGAAGCACCAGGTGCCGAGCCCCGAGTAACGATGCCGCCAGGAGGCAGGAAGTTGCTGGACCCCGACCCGCCGGCGAAGATGTTCAAAGAACTGCTGGGCAGAGGCCAACGAAAGTAGAATCACCTGCAAGGAGAACGAGTCATGCCCGAATCAAATTACCAGCCGATTCACATGAAAGGATTTTTCCGCTCGCACACGCACCTGCCATTGTGGGAAGTGCTCGATAAGGCCGGCTTCTGGAAGCAGGTCGGTATCAAGGTCAATTTTGAATACTGCGATAGTTCGTCGGAAGCCGAGGCGGCGCTGTTCGAGGGCAGAGTCGATTTAGTGTCCGGCAACCATATTTCACCCTATGCATTGGTGGCCAGGGGAAAGCCGATCGTCTCGCTCGCCTCGCCCACAAACGGCGTTACCGACCGGTTGGTCTCGCGCGAGCCGCTTGCGTCGGTCGCGCAGATACGGGGCAAGCGGGTCATCGATACGACCGTACTGGACAACGGCGGCGGCTACAACCACATTCGCGGCAATCACATGCTCTATGTGCTGGAGGCGGGCATGGCGCTTCAGGATGTCCGCTGGATCGAAATCGCCGACAAGATGTCCACCGAGTTTCGCACGGTGCAGTTTCACGCGATGAAAGAGGGCGAAGGCGATGTAACGTTCGTTTCCGGCGATACGCAAAAATATGAGCAGGCTGGATTCTCCGTGTTGCAGTTGCCCAGGCTGCCGATGATCAACGGGCCGACGCTGACCACAACCGTGACGGCCTTGAATAAGTACGACCGCTTTGGCGAGCGGTTGGTTTTGGCTCAGGTCTTGGGAATTCATTTCGCGCGCACCCGTCGCGAAGAAACCGAAAAGATCGTTGATGGCTTGAAGCAGAGAGAACCTGAGGCGCGCACTGTATCCTATAACAGCGTGGCAAAACTGCTCGCAAAACCGTATCCCGATCTTCGCGCGGTGGCCAATGCCTACCGCCTCTGCTGCATGAAAACGGCCGACGCTGAGGAAATCAGCCCGCTCGCGCTTTGGGATCTCCACTATTTGCGACGGTTGGATAATTCCGGTTTTATCGACCGGCTTTACAACGTCTAGCCAGCATGACTCACGGACGATGGAGAAGCAGCGACACTGTGTTCCAGCCTTCGGGGGCGAGTCCCTTCCGGCCGTGCAACAAGATCTGATGAGGAGGATAATTTGGCTTTATCAATTTTAGCCGGTATCGCGGCGCTGATTCTGCTTTTCCCGACATTTTGTCCAAGCGCCGATTCCAAGACCGCTTGGCGGCAGGAGTGGGAAAAGACGGTGGAAGCCGCCAAGAAGGAAGGCCGGGTCACCGTTTATATCAGCGGCTACGACGCGGTGCTGCCGGATTTCCAAAAAGAATATCCGGACATCAAAGTCGTCGCGGTGACCGGACGGGGGAATGAGATCGGACAACGTATTCATGCTGAACGGCGCGGTGAAAAGTACATCGCCGATGTCGTCAGCGCCGGCGCGAATCCGAACTACCAGCAGTTCTATAGCGCCAAAATGTTGGATCCGATCAAGCCGGCGTTAATGCTTCCCGAAGTGCTGGACAAGTCCAAATGGTTTGACGGCAAGCATACTTACGCGGACCCCGAAGGAGAGTATGTCTTCGTTTACGTCGGGTCGGCGACCTACGGATCAATTCACTACAACACCAAGCTGGTCAATCCCAAAGAGTTTAAGTCCTACTGGGATTTGCTCGATCCGAAATGGAAAGGAAAAATCGAGGCCCGCGATGTCCGCCGGCCCGGTCCCGGTAGCGGGAATATGAGATTTTTCTACTACCACTCCGATATCGGTCCGGCGTTCATCAAACGCTTGTTCAGCGAGATGAACATCACGCTCTTTCGCGATTATCGCCAGGGCCCGGATTGGCTCGCCACCGGGAAGTTTGCCATCTGCTTGTTCTGCGACGTGGACGTTTTGAAGCGGCAGGGCCTTCCCGTCGATACGTTCGGCCCGGGCGTTTTTAAAGAAGGCGGAGGCCTGGTGCAGCAGTATGGCACGCTGGTTCTGATGAAAAATGCGCCTCATCCGAACGCGGCAAGGGTTTTCATCAACTGGCTGCTCTCGCGCAAGGGTCAAATCTCGCTGCAGAAGAGGCTGGCGCAGGCGGAGAGCCCGGCGGATTCCCTGCGAATCGACATTGCCAAAGACGACGTGCCGGTTACGAGCAGACGGTTGGAGGGCATAAAATACCTGGACACTGGACGACCGGATTGGATCGATATGAAGCCGATCATCAAGGTCGTGAGCGAAGCACTGAAAAACGCTGGAAGCGAGTGACGGCGTCGAGCTCGGAGGTCGCTCGCCGATCCTGGTGCGACATTTTGAGCGGGACGGGAGCAGGGAAAATCCAAAGGCGGTTCAGAAAACTCAAAAGGAGGAGAGACGAATGGCTGGAGACTCATTGACCCAAGTTGACGAGGTTCAAATTTTCGATGTGAACAAGTTCATTAACACGCGGGATAATCTTAGCGGCCGCGTCGATATGGCCAAGTCGCCCAACAGCTTCGTGGCCATGTTCCAAACACGGCCTCGTGGAGGGGAGACTCATATTCACCAACATCCCGATTCGGATCAGATTCTTTTCGTTCTCAAGAGCGAGCTTACCGTAGAGGGACTCTCGGGCACCTCGGTCTTGAAGCCGTACCAGGGGGTGTTGATCCCGGCGGGAGTGCACTACGGGTTTACCAACACGACGCAGGAAGATCTCATCTTTTTGTCGATTCGAACGGAGTCCAGCGGCGGGCGCCGGGTCGCCTACGTGCCAAACGTTCCCTCGAACGTTCACGTCAAGATCCCCGCCGACGAGATCTGCGCCAAAGGGATCGGCCGGCATATATACGTGTACGCCATGGACCGCAGCACCATCGGCATTTCGCCTTTGTTGATGGAAGAGTGGAACAAGGGATCGCTGTTGCGGATGAATTGCGAGTACGAAAAACAAGACGGCCACATCGTCGCCAAGCTGCCGCTGAGGATGGCGCAGTGGTACCGAATCGAGAGTCTTTCGGAGTCGGATTATCGTTTTCTGACCGAGCCGGAGAAGATTCGGGTCAAGATGGATTTGACGCCGTTCATCCAAAAAGAAGCGTCGAAATCCTGAGCCGGGAGGTTGCCGATGAACGTGAAGAATTTCATTCTCGGGCTGATTGCCCTATCGCTGCTCTCTTTCTCTTCGGCTTGGGCGCAAGGGCTGGAGAAGATCGTCGCGGGGGCGAAGAAGGAAGGGAAGGTCAAGGTCGGAATCACGGTCAGATGGGAAGAGGCCGGCAAGCCCGGCGCGAAAAAGCTGGTCGAAGCTTTTCAGAGCCGTTATCCGTTTCTCAAGGTCGAGTATGAGCGGGTGGGCGGCTCGCGCGAGCGGGAGCGGGTCTTGACCGAGCTTGCGGCGGGCAAGGTTTCCTATGACGTTACCGTCATCAGCGAAACGCAGGTTCAAACTGCGCTGCGGGCGAATATCGTCGAGAAAGTGGACTGGAAAGCGCTCGGTGTTCACCCGCAGCATGTCCACCCCGACGGCTTCGGCGTCAACTATCGCTCGCAGCTCTACGGAATCGTCTACAATCAGAAGCTCATTCCCGAACACGCCGGGAAAAAACTCACGTGGGAGGATTGCGCGGCGCCCAAATGGAAAAAGAAGGTTGCCATGGACACGAGACCGCGCCACTTGGAGATTCTCTGGCAGCCCGGCGTGTGGGGACGGGAGAAGACCCTGGCCCACGCCAGGCAACTCGGCGCCAATCAGACGATCTTCGAGCGGGACCGCACAGGGGCGATGACCAAGCTTGCGCTGGGGGAGTATCCGATCGTGTGCGGCGCTTTTTATGCCACGTACCACGAGCAGGTGAGGTCGGGACGGGGAGAGACCATCGCCTTTGCCGCGCCGGAGCCCATCCCGGTCAACCTGGGGGATGTGGTTTATATTCCGCGCCGGGCCGCCCATCCGAACGCGGCGCGGTTGTGGATCGCCTGGTCGCTTTCCGAAGAGGGCCAGTTGCTGTTGGACGAGGTGGAAGGCAACGGGAGCCCGCTCGTCCCCGGCACTCGAACGGCGAAATTGATCAAAGGAAAAAAGGTCGCTTGGTATGAGCCTCAATACAGAGCGAATGCGGCGGAAATCCTCAAGGAGATTCTGGAAGCTGTCGGTCTTCCCGTCGTGCGCTGACCATGAAGGGGAAACTGCCGAGCGGCTCGTTTCTGTTCTTCCTCCTGGTCGTCGGCATTCTCCTCTGGCTGATTCTGATCCCGCTCGGGCAGATGGTGATCAGCAGCTTTCGCTCCGGTCACCCGGTGGCTCCCGGGCCGTTCACCTTGAGCAACTATGTGGTCGCTTACACGAGTCCGCTGACCTACCGGATGATTCTCAACACGCTCGTGTTCGCCGGCGGGGGCACGGCGATTACGGTTCTCATCGCCGTGCTCTTCGCCTGGCTGCTCGAGCGGACCGACATGCCGCTGCGCAATTTGTGCTGGACCTTGCTGCTCATTCCTCTGGCGATGCCCGGGCTGCTCTTCTCAATGGCCTATGTCCTGCTCTTCATGCCCCAGAGCGGTATCATCAATGTCTTTCTGCGGGATTTTTTCGGCCGGTTCGGCCTCGAGATTGCCGAGGGACCCATCAATATTTATTCGCTGGGCGGCATGATCTTCCTGGATGGAATGCGCGGGGTGACGACGGTTTTCCTGCTGATCGCCGGTGCGTTTCGAATGATGGATCCGGCTTTCGAGGAAGCCTCCTCCGCCGCGGGGGCGAAGAGTTGGACGACGGTGCGGCGGGTGACGCTTCCGGTCCTGCGGCCGGCGCTCTTCGCCGCGATCCTGTACGAATTCACTTCTTCGATGGAATCGTTCGAAGCCCCGCTGGTCGTGGGACTTCCGGGCCGGGTGTTCGTCTACAGCACGATGATCTATATCTCCGCGCGCGACGCGGTTCCCAATTACGGTCTGGGGGCGGCGTTCGCCGCAAGTTACTTTGTGATCGCCCTGTTGCTGGTTTACTTTTATCAGCGCGCCACGCTGCGGCAGACCGAGCGCTTCGCCACGATCACCGGGAAGGGATATCGCCCGCGCGTGCTGCCGTTGGGCCGTTGGCGTTATCCTGCGCTGGCTCTGTTTTGCCTTTATTTCACGTTGGCGGTGGCTCTTCCCCTGGCGGTGCTGATCTGGACCTCGCTGCTTCCGGTCTATCAGCCCCCCTCGCTCGAAGTTCTCTCCCAGCTCACCGGGACCCACTACCGCTCGCTTTTCGCCGGGCCGGGCATGTTGCGCACCGCGTGGAACACCGTGGTCATCACGCTGTTCACAGCCACGGCGACCGTCGCGTTGGCCTTCGCCGTCTCCTGGCTGGTGGTGCGAACGCGGATCAAGGGACGCTTCGCCGTCGATGGGCTGACCTTCGCTTCTCATGCGGTACCGGGCATCGTGGTGGCGCTTTCGTTCATTTTTCTCTATCTCCAGCCGCCGTTTCGCTCGCTGGGGCTCTACGGCACGGTGTGGCTCGTCTCGCTGGCGCTTATCACGCAGTACATTGCCTTTGCGACCCGGACCACGAACGCCGCGGTGATGCAGATTCACAAAGAGCTCGAAGAAGCGGGCGCGGTCAGCGGCGCGAACGCGGTCCGGGTGGCCTGGCAGATCACGTTTCCGCTCATCCGGCCGGCGTGCGTGGCCGCGTGGATCTGGATCGCGGCCCACGCCATCAGGGCCTTTTCGATTCCGTTGATGCTTGCAAGCAGGGATAGCTGGCCGGTATCCGTGATGCTCTGGCATCTTTGGGACGAAGAGCAAAATCTTCCCGCCGCCGCCGCTTTGGGCGTGGTGCTGATATTGATCTTGACCGTCATGACGTTTCTTGGGAGAGTCGTGGTCGCCAGGGGATTCGAGCAAACTTAGCAATGAGGGGGAGCCGCCGAATCGTTGCCGGTCCCTGGACATGGAAGAGACCGGCGCGGGAGGCGTCGAAGAGGCTGCGCTCCGAACAGAGCCCTATCTGACTGGAGTCACGGCCGCGGAGGTCGGAAAATGAGCCGGAAGATTTTGCGGGCGTTGGTTGCGGCCGCGCTGCTTTTGACCGCCGCCCGGTTCGCGTTGGTCGCCGAAGCCGGCGAATTTAAGACGGAATGGCAGCGGGTGGTCGAAGCCGCGAAGAAGGAAGGGCAGCTTTCGGTCTACGGCGGACAGGAGATCACTCATCCGGAGATTCTCGCAGCCTTCAACAAGGAATTTCCCTTCGTCAAAATCGTGACGGCGGGGGGGCGCGCCGGCGAACTGATGGCGCGCATCGTCGCGGAACGGCGGGCGGAGAAATATCTGGTCGATCTCATGGCCAGCGGCCCCAACGGCCCGCGCATGCTTTATCTGAACAAGGTCTTGGATCCGATCGCGCCGGCTTTGATCCTGCCCGAGGTGACCGACGCGTCGAAGTGGTACGGAGGAAAACACTGGTACGCGGATCCTGAAAATCAGTACCTATTTATGTATGAGGGGACCATTAATAGCACGGGGCTCTCGTACAACACGAAGCTTGTGAATCCGGAAGAGATCCGTTCCTATTGGGACCTGTTGACGCCCAAGTGGAAGGGGAAGCTACTGGGCATGGATCCCAGAGGGACGGCCTTACCTACTCCGGTCCTTATCTTTTATTACAAGCCGGGCTTGGGGCGGGATTTCGTGCGGCGGCTGTATGCCGAGAGCGAGATCACGCTCTTTCGGGACCGGCGCCAAGGGACCAATTGGCTGGCTGTGGGCAAGTTTCCGATCTGCATTCTGTGCCGGGATATTGATCGGGCGCTTAAGCAGGGACTCCCCGTCGACGAGATCGCGCCCGATCGGCTGAAGGAAGGGGCGTCGGTGGGCGGAGGAGGCAGCAGCGTTCTCGTGATGATCAACCGCGCGCCCCATCCGAACGCCGCCAAGCTCTTTATTAATTGGTACCTGTCACGTCAGGGGCAGACGGTCTGGCAGCGAGTCATGAACAAGAGCGAGGTGGAGCCTTCCGACTCCATGAGGATCGACATTCCAAAGGAGCATGTGCTGCCGGACGCCCGTAGAATCGACGGCCGGGAGTATCACGTGATCGGCTTCCTCGATCCCGACCCGGTGCAGAAGCTGATCCAGGAGGTGGTGAGGTAGAACGACTTGAACTCTTCGATTCGTTCAAATCGTTCAAACATTCAAGGTCCGGTTCGGTATGAATTTGGGAGGAAGGGCTAATGGCTGATTATGAAACGATGGAGATACACGGTCTTTTCAGGGCATACGCCCATCTGCCGATCTGGGAAATTCTGGACAAAGCGGGGATTTGGCGGCAACTGGGATTGAAAGTGAGCTTCGAGTTCTGCGACAGCTCCTCGGTGGCCGAGGCGGCGTTGTTCGACGGCAGCATCGATTTCGTTTCCGGAAACCATATCAGTCCCTATCTCTTGGTGCGGCAGGGAAAACCGATCGTTTGCCTCGCTTCGCCTTCCAACAGCGTGAACGACAGACTCGTGTCGCGTTCTCCCGTCCGCGACCTGTCGGAGCTGCGCGGCAAGCGCATCGGCGACACGACGCTTGTGGATTCCAAAGGGGGCTATCATCACCCCCGAGGCAATCACATGCTCTATATCATGCGCAGCGGTTTGCGCCTCGATGAGGTGGAATGGGTCGAGCTGACGGAATCCAATAACGAGTTTCGCGCGTTGGCGCTGGAAAGCGTGAAGTCCGGCCAAGTGGATGCGATCTTCGTGACCGGAAGCACGAATAGGTTCGAGCAGGCCGGGCTTCACGTTCTACCGCTCGAGCGGCTTCCCATGGTGAACGGCCCGACGTTGACGACGACGCTTACCGCGCTCGAGCGGAAGGGTCGGCTGGGAGAGCGGCTGGTGAAGGCGCTCGTCATGGGCATTCACTTCGCGCGCGCGCGCCGCCAGGAAACGGAGAAGATTTTGGAAGGTTTGAGGCAGCGGGAGCCGGAAGCAAACGCCCGGTACGAGAGCGCGGCCAAACTTTTGCCCAAGCCCTATCCGGATCACCAAGCCGTGGCCAATGCGTATAGGCTTTGCTGCATGAAGGCTCCGGAAGCGGAAGAAGTAAGCCCGCTGGCGCTTTGGAACCTCCATTATTTGCGCGAGCTGGACCATTCCGGTTTCATCGACCGGCTCTACGATGGTCGTTAAAGGATCCACGGTGGCAATGTGCTATCGGGTGATTATTTGGGAACGTGGCTTCCAAGCGAGAGGGAACAAAACGCCGAGCGTATCTCGTTTATGAGTTGAGCTTGACCGAATTTGAACGGAGTACAAGCATGCCAACACCCAGTTCCATAACCTACCGAGATTTGCGCGAATACATTGAAGCCGTGGATCGCCTGGGGGAGTTGCGAGTCGTCAACGGCGCGGACTGGGATTTGGAACTCGGCGCGATTACGGAAGTCGCGGCGCGGGCGAACAAACCCAAAGTCGTCTTGTTCGATAACATTAAAGGATATCCAAAAGGTTTTCGCGTCGTCGTTAACGCTGTGTGCTCGGCGGCGACCACGGGTTTGGCATTCGGTCTGGATCCGACCCTACGAGGCATGGACATGATCCGTGCCTGGAAGGAAAAGCTGGGCTCTTACCGGCCGCTCAAACCCGTAGAAGTTGCGAATGGACCCATCGCTGAGAATGTCGAAACCGGCGAACGCGTCGATATGCTCAAATTCCCAACACCGCGGTGGCATGAGCACGACGGCGGGAGGTACATCGGCACCGGCTGCCTGGTGATCCTGGAAGATCCGGACGAGAAATGGACGAACTTCGGGACTTATCGCGTCTGTGTTTATGACACGGACACCTTAGGGATTTGGATTTCGCCCGGTAAGCATGGGCGATTGATTCGAGAGAAATACTGGTCGAAAGGTGAGCCTTGCCCGGTCGCGATCACTTTCGGGCAGGATCCCGTGCTCGCAAAGGTCGGCAGTTGGTATGAGCCCTGGGGTGTTTCGGAGATCGACATCGCCGGCTGGCTGCGTAACGAGCCGGTCAAGGTAGTGCGCGGCATGGAAACCGGTCTGCCGATTCCTGTGACCGCCGAACTGGCCGTCGAGGGTCTTATGATGCCGCCCGAAGTCGAAAGCCGGTCGGAGGGTCCGTTCGGTGAATGGACCGGCTATTACGCATCGGGGACTCGAAATGAACCCGTGGTCAAGGTGAAGACCGTGATGTATCGTAACGATCCGATCATCTTCGGCTCGCCGCCGGGAATCTCGGGGAAGTCGGTTCCATTAAGCGCGGCCAACGTCTGGCTCGCTCTGGAAAGGGCCGGCGTTACCGACGTCAAAGGGGTATGGGAATACACGACACGCTACATCACCGTGATCGCAATCAAGCAGAAATACGGCGGGCATGCCAAGCGGGCGGCGATGGCTATGCTCGGTTCGACGTACGGTTATCATCGCCGGTTCGTCATCATTGTCGATGACGACATCGATCCGGCCAACGTCGATGATGTCTTGTGGGCGCTGGCGACACGCTGTGATCCGGCGACCGCAATTAACTTCATTACGGAAGCCTGGAGCACGCCGCTGGATCCACGGATACCGCCCGACGCGCGCGCGCAGAGAAATTTCACCAATTCCGTCGCCGTCATCAATGCGTGCCGGCCGTACCACTGGAAGGATCAATATGCGACGACCTGTTATTTTTCGGAGGATGTTCGCAAGAAGACCTACGAGAAGTGGAAAGATATTTTGAAACTGGAATAGAAAATTCAAGGAGGTGTTCGGCTTATGAAGCGTTGGCTGAAAAGGGTTCGCCGGATCGGCAGATGGGCCGCCATGGTTTTTGCCGCCGGCCTATGTCTGCAGCTTGGAGAACTCAAACAAACTCTGGCGGCAGAGGGAAACGCCGAATGGGAGCAGACTCTTCAGGCGGCAAAGAAAGAGGGCGAAATCGCGATTTATGGCAGCCGCGGCTATGAGAAAGTCTTCGAAATTTTTTACAAGAGATACCCGGAGATTAAAGTCAATGCATTGACGGGGCTGCGCGGCAGCGAATATGGGCAGAAAGTGATGACGGAGCGCCGGGCCGGGAAATATCTCGTCGATCTATTCATCAACGGGGTGGTCACGCCGAACGTTGTTTTTTATAAAGCCGATATCCTTGAAGCCATCCGGCCGCATCTCATGCTGCCCGAAGTTGTCGATGAATCGAAATGGTGGGGCGGCAAACACCACTACGCGGACCCGGAAGGCAAATATATCTTTGTCTTCCAGGGCAATATCCATGGAGGCGAGGCCGCGTATAACACCAAGCTCGTAGATGCCGGCGAGATTAAATCTTATTGGGACTTTCTCGAGCCCAAGTGGAAGGGGAAAATCGTCGCCTATGATCCCAAGCGAATTAGCACGGTGGCGCACAGCCTCAGATTCTTCTACAACAATCCTGATCTGGGTCCGGATTACGTGCGCCGTTTTTTCAGCCAGGCGGATATTACTTTTTCGCGCGATGAGCGCCAGATCATCGATTGGCTTGGAGCGGGAAAATTCGCCATCGCTTTCTTTGTCAGCGAAATTCGCGATGCGGCCAAGCAAGGTCTGCCGGTCAAGTTTTTTGACCCGTCGTCATTTAAAGAAGGCGCCTTTCTAGGTCCCACGCAAGGCGGCGTCAGTCTGTTCAAGAACGCCCCGCACCCGAACGCGGCTAAGGTTGCCATCAATTGGTTGCTTTCGCGAGAGGGGCAAAGCGCATACCAAAGCGTTTACGCCGGACTCCATGATGTCCGCGAATCCATGCGGGAAGATATTTCCAAAGACGTGATTCCCGGCGAGTATCGCAGGATCAAAGGCGCGAAGTATATTTATTCCGGGCGTCCTGAATGGCTGGACATGGGGCCGGTCGTAAAATTGATTAAAGAGGCGCAAAAGGAGGCCAAGAAGCAATGAACGCGAGGGCGATTTCGCTGAGGCAGGTTCTTAGGATATTCATAGTTGCGTTTATCTGCGGGTCATGGACTGATCCCGGACATGCTGCAGATGCCTGGAAGGCGGCTTGGGACAAGACCGTCGAGGCGGCCAACAAGGAGGGGCAGCTTGTTCTCTATGGAAGCGCCGACTTCGAAAAACTCTTCGCCGAATTCCACAAGAAGTACCCGCAGATCAAGGTGATAGGGGTCTTTGGACGGGGCGCCGATGTCGCCAAACGGCTTATGTCCGAGCGCCGCGCGGAAAAATACCTGGCCGATCTTTATGTCAATGGCATGACGACCGGCTACAACGTGTTTTACAAGGCAAAAGCGCTCGACCCGATTCCACCGGCGTTAGTCCTGCCCGAGGTCACCGACCTGTCGAAATGGTGGCAGGGAAAGCACCATTATGTAGATCCCGAGAATCGCTATCTGCTCAATATCAACGGCGAAACTCGAATCGTCGTCGCCTACAACACCAAACTGGTAAACCCAGGCGAGATCAAGTCTTACTGGGATCTCCTCAACCCGAAGTGGAAAGGAAAGATTGTCGCTCTTGACCCCGGCTCCGGAGGCTCGGGCGATGCGATGAGATTTTTCTTCCACCACCGGGATCTCGGCCGCGAATATATCCGAAGACTGCTGACCGAGACGGATATCGTCATCAGCAACGATACACGACAGATGGGGGATTGGCTGGCCGGAGGAAAATTCGCTGTGAGTATTTTCGGCCCCGTTTCGCGCATGGATCTCGATGTAATGCAGACCCAAGGGTTGCCCGTCGATTGGTTTAATCCTGATCACTTGAAAGAAGGAGCGTACATCACGGCGGGATCCGGCGGCGTGGCGCTTATCAATCGCGCGCCACACCCTAACGCGGCGAAAGTCGGCCTTAACTGGTTGCTCTCGCGCGAGGGGCAGATCGCTTACCAAAGAATTTTCACCGAGGGCGCTGACGGTCCGGACTCTTTGCGAGTCGACATCCCTAAAGACAAAGTGCCGAGGGGCAACCGCCGGTCGTCCGGCGACGCGCGATATCTTTTCGTGGACCGAGCGGAATGGATGGACATGGCCTCGATCAGAAAATTCGTCAAAGAAACACTGGCGCAGCGAAAGCGGTAGCCAGTGGATATCCAGTCATTGAGTTGACATTGCAAGCCCCATGAGGAACTATCTTGAAGCGCCGCAAGCCGGCTCAAAGCAGGAAGGTGGAACGATGAATAGATCAGTGATGACTGCAAGGTTTATCATGGGGTTGGCCATGCTTGTCTTCAGTCTGGCGGCCGGTAAGGCGGAGGCGCAGTCCGATTGGAAAAAGAAGTGGGAGAAAACTCTCGCGGAGGCGAAAAAAGAAGGCCAAGTGAGCGTCTATATATACCGCTACGAGCGCCTGCTCGAGGACTTTAAGAAAGACTATCCCGATATCAAAGTGGTCTCGGTGACCGGCCGGGGCTCGCAGTTGACCAACCGCATTATCGCCGAGAGGCGAGCCGGCAAATATATCGCGGATGTCTATAGCGGCGGAGCGAACGGAAACTTCAATGTTCTCTACAAAGGAAAAGCGCTGGATCCAATCAAGCCGGCTCTTGTGCTTCCAGACGTGGTTGACGAGTCGAAGTGGTACGGCAACGAGCATCGATACGCCGATCCGGATGGCAAGTACATCTTTGCCTACTTGGCAAACCCAAGTTCGGCTCAGCTTTCATTCAACACGAAACTCGTAAATCCAAACGAATTCAAATCTCACTGGGATCTGATCCATTCCAAGTGGAAGGGCAAAATCGTTGCCTTGGATCCTCGCGATACCGGCCTCGGGGCGACCATGCAGTTCTTGTATTACAATCGGGAACTTGGCCCGGAATTCCTTAAAAAATTTTTCGGCGGGATGGATGTCCAATTTGCCAAAAATTTTCGCCAGATGACCGACTGGCTGGCGCAGGGGAAGTACGCCATCTGTATGGGTTGTAAGGATTCGCTTCGGGCGAAAGCTCAAGGCCTGCCGGTGGACGATTTCGAAACGGTCGGCTGGAAGGAGGGCGGCAGCTTCTCAACAGGGGGCGGCTCGCTCAGTTACCTGAATCAAGCGCCCCATCCTAACGCAGCGAAGGTATTGATCAACTGGTTTCTTTCGCGCAAGGGGCAGCTTGCGCTGCAAAAGTTGGGAGATCCCGACGATCCGCCCAATTCGCGCAGAATCGATATTTCCAAGGACGACGTTCCCGTAGACAACCGGCTGCGGCCCGGCGGGAAATACTTCGACGTTATCAAACCGGAATACGCGGATATGAAGCCGATTTTCGACCTTGCCAAACAGATTATGGCGGCGAACGAAGCGAAGAAATAGTGCTGCTATGCTCACCCGTGACGAAAACGAATTTCTTACCCGCGTGGGTCGAGGGGCGCCGGCGGGGGAATTATTGCGGCGCTACTGGCAACCTGCGGCCGCGGCGGGGGAACTCACCGATGAGAAACCGATAAAAGCGGTCAAGCTTCTCGGCGAGGAGTTGGTTGTTTACCGCGACAAGAAAGGCAATTACGGGCTCGTCGGCGAGCACTGCCCGCACCGAATGGCTTCGCTCGCCTTCGGCCGCGTCGACGAGGAAGGCATCCGCTGTCCCTATCACGGATGGAAGTACGATCGCACTGGAAAATGTCTCGAGCAACCGGCCGAGCCGGAGGAGAGATCTTATAAGGATAAGATCAAGCACATAGCCTATCCTGTGGAGAAGCTCGGCGGCCTGCTATTCGCCTATCTCGGGCCGGAACCAAAGCCGCTTTTGCCGCGTTGGGACGTGCTGGCGTGGGAGAACGGCAAACGCTGGATCGAGGTGCACGAGATCCTCAGATGCAATTGGCTTCAGCCGATGGAGAATTCCGTCGATCCGTCTCATCTTTATTGGCTTCATGGCGACAGTGCGCATCTGGGCCGCTCGGTGGAGCGATACCAAGAAGAACACGAATTCCTCCCGTTTGAATTCGGCATCATGAAACGACGCCGGACGCCGGGCAAAAAGCCCGGCGACGATCCGCAAATCGACCAGCATCCGCTGGTTTTTCCAAACGCTCTACGGCATGTTTTCCGAACTACAAGAACCGAAGGCAGGATACGTCACAATCTGCAGATCCGGGTTCCGGTCGATGATAGCAACACGCAGGTCTATGTCGTGTATTTTGAACCTTCGGAAACAGAACATTCGCCGGTGGACTGGAATGCTCCGTTCGAATACTTTCCGATCAGGGACGAGCAGGGACGGTACCGCTTGGATCAGGTCCTGGTTCAAGACGCTATGGCTTGGGAAACACAGGGAGCGATTACGGATCGCACGCAGGAGCACCTGGGAGCAGGCGACGAGGGAATCATCATTTTCCGCAAGCTATTACGGGAACAGATTGAGATCGTCCGAAACGGTGGCGAGCCTCTAGGAGTCATTCACGATCCGCAAACAAACCGAATCATCGAGTTCGACGTGATCAACGAACGCATCGGCCTTGATGGTTCCCAGCGGCAAAAGGTCGCGTAACAGGCTGCTGAAAAAGACGAGTCGGCTAATGCATCGCTGAGAAATGGTAGGCGCTGCGACTTGACGTGACAGAGGTCGATACTTCAGGAGGAAAATCCAATGGCCGAGATTCGACAGCAGCCGGCAGATCTCAAGCCCGAACGGGTCGATACCTACAGAGAGTGGCAGGCGGCACAAAAAATTCCTGTCATTCGCGGATTCTTCGTCGAAGACATCAATACGGTCGAGTTAGTGCCCTGGGATCTCAAAGGCGGGCCTGCGGCTTTCGTCGTGCTCGACGGCACCGGCGGCGTAAACGATGCGTACATCTGCGAGATCCCGCCGGGCGGCAAGCTCAAACCGCAGAAGCACCTCTACGAAGAGATGGTTTACGTTACCAAAGGCTACGGCGCGACCACGGTGTGGCAAAAGAGCGGCAAGAAGCACACCTTCGAGTGGGGACCGGGAAGTCTCTTTGCGATCCCGATCAACGCTTACTACCAGCACTTCAATGCCAGCGGCAGTGAGACCGCCCGTTATTTCGCGGTGACGAATTCCTGCTTCATGATCAATCTATTCCATAACGTCGACTTCGTCTTTGAGAACGACTACGCGTTTCTGGATCGCTTCGATCCCGGCACGGACAATTATTTCAGCGGCCAGGGGGAAGTGATCGGCCGGTTTTTCATGACGACCAATTTCGTGCCGGATACCCATGCGATCGGGCTTGCCGACTACAGCGAGCGCGGCAAGGGCAGCACGAACATGAAGTTCAATTTGGCGAAGCAGACGATGGGCGCGCACATCTCCGAATTTCCCGTGGGAACGTACAAGAAGGCGCATCGCCACGGCCCGGGGGCGCACGTGATCGTTCTCTCGGGACAGGGCTACTCGATCCTCTGGCCCGAGGGACAGGAGATGCAGCGCGTCGATTGGAAACCGGGCAGCGTCGTTGTGCCTCCCGACCAGTGGTTCCATCAGCATTTCAACTCGGGCGCCAAACCGGCGCGCTATCTCGCGCTGCGCTGGAATAACTGGCGCTTTCGCTTTATGAGGATGCAAGACGGCGAGGGCGGAACCTACACCAGCGTCAAACAGGGCGGCGGCCAGATCGAGTTCGAGGATGAAGATCCTTCAGTCCACCGCGATTTTGAGGCGGCGATCAAAAAAGCCGGCGCCACTTGTCAGATGGGTTCGTATCATCCGGGCTGCGCGGAAAAATCGGCGGCGAGAGCGGCCAGTTGAACCTGGGTTTTTCCTCTTGAACCCTGCGAACTCCCGCGTTACAAACTCGCTGGCGCGTTATAGTTCTGGGACATGGCGAAGACAGAGACCGTTAGCGCAGAAAGCGTCCCCCGCGGCTGGCTGCCGCCGCTCGACGGGGGCACGTTGCTCATGGCGCTGCTCATCGGCTCCATGGGCTTTTATGTCCTCTACCCCCTGGCGCTGATTCTGATCAACAGCTTCAACGTGGCGACGATCGCCGATCCGCCGGCGTACGGTCTCGAGGCCTGGCAGATCGCGTTCAACGAGCCTGGAATCTGGCGGTCGTTATGGAACAGCGTCAAAATCGCCGTCGCTCTGCAAATCGTCGCGTTGCCGATAGGGATATTCATCTCATGGTTGCTGGCGCGCACGAATATACTGTTTTCTAACGCGTTTGAGTTTGGTTTCTGGATCTCCTTCTTTTTGCCCAATCTGGCAACCACCTTCGGGTGGATGCTGCTACTCGACCCGAGCACGGGACTGATCAATTCGTGGCTGCGGCAGATACCGTTATTGAGCGGCCTCAACTTCGATATCTATTCTTTCTGGGGAATCATCTTTGCTCATCTCATGGCCAACGGCATTTCAACCAAGGTCATGCTCATGACGCCGGCTTTTCGCCGTATGGACGCTTCCATGGAGGAGGCGAGCCGGATGTCGGGCGCCGGTTCTCTCACAACCTTGATGCGGATCACCGTGCCGGCCATGACACCCGTGATCATCGTGGTCTTTCTTCTCAGCGTGATTCGAATCTTCAGCAGCTTCGAAACCGAACTGCTGCTCGGCGTGCCTTGGGGCTTCTATGTTTTCTCTACCAAAATTGTTGATCTTGCCCGGCAGGAGCCGCCTCTGGTGAATCAGGCGGCCGCTTTGGGAAGCGTGATCCTCGTTTTTCTCGCTCTGTTCATTCCAATGCAACGCAAATTGATCGCCCGCCGGCAGTTCACTACCGTAACCGGTCAATTCAAAACGAAGATAATCGACCTGGGCGTCTGGCGCTATCCCGCAACCGCGTTCGTGGGTTTGGTCATTTTTGTGCTGGACGTGGTGCCGTTACTGAGCGTCTTGGGCGGGAGCTTTATGACCCGTTTCGGCTTCTTCCATCTGCCCAAGACCTGGACGTTGGAATACTGGAAGATGGCGCTGAGCGATCCCCGCATTCTGCAAGGACTGGAGAATACCTTGATCGTCGCGGTGAGCGCCGCGCTCGTCGGAGCCTTCGTTTTTTCTCTGATCGGTTATGTCCTGGTGCGGACAAAGCTGCCGGGACGCTCTCTACTCGACTCCATCTGCTGGCTCCCTTCGGCGATTCCCGGAGTGCTGGCGGGACTTGGGCTCTTGTGGATGTTTCTCGGCACGCCGGTATTCCGCCCTTTTTACGGCACCTTGTTTCTCCTGGTGATCGCCTCGGTTTTGGGGGGAATCACGCTTGCGACGCAGATCCTCAAAGCCAACTTTATTCAACTCGGCCCGGAGCTTGAAGAGGCGTCGCGCATGTCGGGAGCGGGTTTTTGGCGAACTTACTGGCAAATCGTCATACCGTTGATGGCGCAAACGATGGCCTTGGTTGCGGTGATCAAGTTCATGTTTGCGGCGCAACATACGTCGAGCATCATCCTTCTGGCGACCTCGGAAACGAGAACTCTGTCGTTATTGGCGCTGGACCAGGTGGCGGCGGGCTACCGGGAGGTCGCGAGCATCACGGTCATTTTCATCACCTTGCTCACTCTGGGTGTGGCCTTGATCGCCAGGTCCTTTGGTCTTAAAGTCGGCATCCGGGCGGACTAATTGAGATCGCAAAGAGCACGGAGCAGGGAGCGAGAACGCTTTGCGCTTAGCTCCTTGCAAATGGCCTGACAAGGACTGAACCAGTGAGCTTTCTGCGCATTCAAAATCTCTATAAAACTTTCAATCGGGTCGTTGCTGTCAATCGGCTGGCTCTGGAGATTCGCGAAGGAGAGTTCTTTACTCTGCTCGGTTCCAGCGGTTGCGGCAAGACGACAACCCTGCGCTTGGTCGGAGGTTTGGAAAAACCCGACGGCGGAGAAATTTATCTCGGCGACAGGTGCCTCGCGTCGCAAAGTCAACGACTCTTTGTCAAGCCTGAGAAGCGCGATATGGGCATGGTGTTCCAGTCGTACGCGCTCTGGCCGCACATGACGGTTTTTGAAAACGTCTCGTATCCCCTCAAGCTGCGCGGCGCCAGCCGGACCGAAATGGAGAAAAACGTTGCGGAAACTTTGGAACTCGTCGGGCTCGCGGGCTTGCAGGATCGCCCCTCACCGGCGCTGAGCGGCGGCCAGCAACAGCGCGTGGCTTTGGCGCGGGCGTTGGTTTTCTCCCCGCGTGTATTACTGCTCGACGAGCCGCTGAGCAATCTGGACGCTCAACTGAGGGAAGATATGCGGCGGGAGTTGAAAGGGTTGCAGCAGCGGCTTGGAATCACCGTTCTTTTCGTGACCCATGATCAAATCGAGGCGCTGAGTCTCTCCGATCGCATCGCTATTATGAAAGCCGGACAGCTGGAACAGGTGGGCAGTCCGGAGCAGGTTTATTACAATCCGGTGACCTCGTTCGTGCGCGATTTCTTGGGGAAGACCTTCTTATTGCCGGGGAAGGTGCTGGGCGTGGCCGAACAAATCATCAATGTCGAGATCCAACAAATCGGCGCGGCGCGTTTGTCGATCCACCGGAAGCGTGTCGCGTCCGCTCCCAACGGCTTCCCGACCGCGGGCCAAGCGGTCATGGTTGCCATCCGGCCCGAGCAGGTCGTTTTGTCGGAGACCGCGCCGGAAGGATCGGTAAACGCCATCCCCGCTCAGCTCAAGGCCGCCCAATTCCTCGGCGATCGCTACGAGTACACGGTAACCCTCGGTTCAGAGACGCGCGTCTTGGTCTCGCCGGCTTCGCGGCATCTCAAAACCGGCGGGAAGGTCTTTCTCGAGCTCAAATCCGAAGGCATCTCACTCTGGCCGCGCGAAAGCTAACCCTCGCGGGTCGTGGGGAGACTCACTTACGAGCCCCCAGTTCTTCCGTTTGAATATTCGCTTCATTCCAGCGAAATTTCGGAATCTGCGGCACTTTCCACGACGCGATCAGCGTCACCATCGATACCAGAATTCCCCCGACCACCGTCGCCTCACGCGCGCCGATAAGCGGAACGATGAGTCCGGTTTGCATCTGTCCCAGCGGATGAAGCCCTCGATTGCTTAACTGGAAAACCCCCATCACCCTTCCGCGAAATCTTTCCGGCGTATTCATCTGCAAGATAGTCCCGCGGGCGGCGGCCCAGATGGTATCCGTTGCGCCCACCAGCGTCATGATCAGTAAAGAGAGAAGAAAGGTAGGCGAAAGACCAAAGAGAGCGAAACTCATGCCGTAAACAATCGCCGCGATAAATAAAATCCCGCCCTGGCCCGGGCGTTGGCCTATCGCGATGTAAAGACTGGAACCGATGACAGCGCCGAGCCCGCGCGCCGATTGAAGCAGCCCAAAACCCTGGGCGCCAACCCGTAAAATATCACTGGCAAAAATAGTTAAAATGGCATGGTTGAGACCGAATAACGAAGATGCGCCCTCCATGATCATGATGCCTAGAACCACCGGCTGGGAGATGATGTAAGAAAATCCTTCCGTGGTCTGGCTAAGAAAATGGCGACGTTGGATCCCTGGGGTGGGTGAGGGGCGCATGAGGAGGAGAGCAAAGACGACCACAAAAAAACTCGCGGCATTGGCGTAGAAAGCGCCCGACGTCCCCATGAAGCTAATGGCGATTCCGCCGAGAGAGGGACCGATAAGGGCCGCTCCTTTCCACAATAGGGAATTGAGCGCCACGGCGTTAGGCAGGGCGGATCGCGGGATCAGTGACGGAAACAACGCCTGGCGCGCCGGTCCATCGAAGGAGCCGACCATCGAGCTGATAAATGTGAAGGTATAGATCTGCCAGGTCTCGATGTTGCCGGAATGATCCAACACGGCAAGGCCTAGAGTGAGCATGCCCAGAACGACCTGAGTCCAAAGGAGCAGCCAGCGCCGGTCGTAACGATCGGCGAAGGTGCCGCTGATTAATCCCAAGCCAATGGCCGGAACCGCGCGGAAAACTCCGTTGAGGCCCAACTGGACCGGAGAATTGGTGAGCTCATACAAAAGCCAGTTGGTGGCGGTCATCTGCATCCAGGTGCCGATGTTGGAAACAAGAAGACCGGTCCAAAAGAGACGGAAATCGCGATATTGCAAAGCCGCGAGACGGCCCGCCGGCGGTGGATTGGAATCAGGGGATGGATCTGGCATCGGCGGGCAGTGCTAATCCTGGCAATTGTGAACTCATGGCGGCAAAATTCGCTTTGTCGCTATGCTGTTAGTGCTGAAGTCAACAGAATCGGCGGCAAGTTGCTACGCTAAATTCCACGAGGCAAAACCCATCGCGCACCCCACCCCTGTGGTGGTCCGATAAAGGGGATAATACTGGACGACGTTACCTTTGGTGTTCGCGGCCCCGGCTGTGACGATCCAGTTGCGGATCTCGGACGTTCCTTCCACCAGGATAGGACCCGGCATCGCGCTCATGTAATCGGCTTCATTCTGCTCGAGCGCTTGGAGAAACCGATGATCGAGCGCCTCGTCGATTTTCGTGTGGCTGAGGCCGCCGGAGCCGACGATCACGACGCGGTCTTGGTTCGCGGAATCGCGCAAGACGGAACCCAAGCTCCGGCCGAATTCGAGACAGCGCTTGGCCGAAGGCGCCGGCGGATAATAGGTGTTAACCATGATGGGGATGATGCGGCATTTGGGTTCCGGCATAAGAAACTTGAGCACGCGGGCGAAGGCGTGACCAAGCCCGCCGTCGTAACGAGTCCGCCTGGAATAAGCCGGGTCGAAACCCTCCTCCATAAGGCCGTTGATCATTGCCTCGGCGAGCTTGGCGGCGACCCGGTATTTCGCGCGATTTTCGGTTCTGGGTTGGTTCAGATATCTCAGGCTGGTGCTTGCTTCGACCTCTTCTCCCATGTAGATCGTGAACGGCGGCATGTTATCGTCGACCAGATTTTCATGTTGATCGTCGCCCACCACGATGAGAACATCCGGACGCAGCGCCTCCAGCTTTTCGCGCAAGACGTGGATGGCATTCATGCAACCCCGCCACTTCGCCCACTTTACCTCCAGTGTTTCTTTTTCCAGCTCGGGTTTTTCCGGTAGGCGCTCCGCTTCCCGATTACGCAGCAAGCCCCATTGATCGGGATTGAGCATCAGTTGTGGGGCATGGGACATGGCCAGGCAGCCGACTAGATTCGCCATAGTAAGTTCCGCGCCTCGGGTCTCGCGTCTCGGGTTGCCGCCGGACTCGGGACTCGAAACGCTAGACTCGAGACTTATTTCTTATCACGCGCGCGCGGCCTTCATGTCGGAGAGCGCCGGCGCTTTCACATCGAGCTTGAACCAGTTTGCACCGCTGTCGTCGCTCCCAAAAAGGTCGCCGTTGCGCTGCGCGGCGAACATGCGGTCCGAGTTGGCCGGATCAAAGGTAAAGGATTCCACGAAGCTCCGGTTTGCCTGCGAGAGTTCGTTGTCCAGCTTTTTCCAACTCTTGCCGCCATCCGTCGATTGAATCAGAAAAGCTTCAGCCCCGGAAGGACGCCTTCTCCATGCGCCGGGTTGGCCGTTGGCCACGGCGGAGTACATAACGTTGGAATTTTTCGGATGGATCACCAGCGGAACGGAGTATTCTTCGCGAAACTCTGCGGCCATGGGCTGCCAGCTTTTACCGCCGTCATCGCTCGAATAGAGCGCGCGCCCCTTTGCGACGCCCGCGCGCGCGTCGTGACCGCCCGTGGCGATGAAGATTTGTTTCGTGTTCTCGGGATGAAGCGCGATCGTGTGGACATCGGCGTCGAGGTTGTGATTGAGCAGTTCCCAACGCGCGCCGCCATCCGTCGTCTTGAGCATGTAACCGACTTGCAGCGCCACGTACATCGTTTTGGGATCCTTCGGATCGATTACGATATCGCGCACGTGCGGTTCAACCGCCGCGACGGGGTAGACGACCGTTTGCACCCACGGAATATCCCAGACGGAATCCAGGCAATCCCAGCTTTTGCCGGCGTCGCGGCTGATAAAAACATCGATCGGTTCAGTGCCGGCATAGAGGGTATCTGGGTCGCGCGGGTCGATCGTAAGGCAACGAACTTTGCCGGGGCCGCGCCTGCCGTAGGAAGGTTTTTTCCACGTCGCGCCAAAATCTTCGCTGAGCCAAACGCCGTCGCCGCGCGTTCCGGCGAAGACGCGGTTGGGCGCCGAAGGCATCACTGCAACTTCCGGGACGGACCATTCTTTCAGAGCGTGATTCGCCACTTTCCAAGAGCGACCGTCTTCGCTCTTAAGCGTGACCACGCCTTCATCTGTTCCCAAGTAAAGAATCGATGCCATAAATAACCCTCCCAAATTTGCTCGGACTATATCTACTACAGTACGAATGCCTCGACAAGTTGAACGAACTGAAACTCCAGTCGGCTCAAGCTGTTCAAATCATGGAAGACGAACGGTCAATAATTGCGATTTCCGACGCTTCTTGCGGTTCGTCTTCAGCCGTTATCCGAATTACCCTTTGCGCGTTCGAGCCCAATTGCCCTACAATATAGACGCCATATGAATCCTGCGGTCAGCGTCATTGTTGTGTCCGACTATGGAGGAGGGGAAGCCAAAGCGTGGAATCACCTTAGAGCTACCCTGGCGGCATTGGCCCGGCAGGACTTTCAAGGCCCCACCGAGTTTCTTCTTTCGGAACGCGCCGCGTTCAAACATCAGATTCCGGACGACTTGTTGACAATTCTGCCTTCATTGAAGCTTGTTCTGTCCGAGACCTCTTCGTCCTATGAGCTCAAGAACGAAGGCGTCCTGGCGGCCTCGGCGGATATTGTGGCTATTCTCGACGCGGACTGTGTTCCCGATATGGCGTGGCTGGGTCACCTTATGGAAACGCTGCGCAGTCACCCGAAAGCAGCAGCCGTCAGCGGAAGAACCTTGTACGCGGGCCTTAACCTGACAGATCGAGTCCTGGGTTTGCTTTCAAGGTCCTATCTGGACCCCGGCCGTGCCGGCAAAACGCGGTTCATTTCAAACAACAACATGGCGTGCCGTCGCTCCGTCTATCTAGATTATCCGCTGCCCACAGATGCCGGTCCGTTCGCGTCACGCCTGCAATCCGAGGCCATCGTTCGTAGTGGCGGGCAGTTGCGGTTTGAACCTCGAATGCTCGTAGTTCACGACTTTGAAGGGTGGTCTATGGAAGCGGATATTCGACGGAACATCGGTTACGGCACCGTGATCACGCGACTTCGCGATCCGCTGCAGCCTTTCGCGTGGCTGACGCGCATCGGATATGCGTCGGTTCCGCTGTTCGCCGCGGGGAAGACTCTGGACAGTTTCTTAGACTGCATTCGATGCGGTCGCTATTACCATGTTCGATGGTACGAACTTCCGATCGCTTTTCTCCTGGCGGTTGTGGTTCACGCTATGGAGGTTCCCGGCATGATCCGCGCCTTTCGCGGCCGAGAGCTTGCCGAAACGGCCTACCGCTAGACTGCGACAAACGATTCATACTTCTATTGATGCGGACGACCGGCCGATTTCAGTGAATCATAAATCTCCGAACATTTTGCTGCTTTCGATCATTGATCCTGCCGTTGATCGGGGCGGCGCGGGGACGGTCACCCGTGCTCTTATAAGGTTGCTGCAACAGGAGCCTCTGAACGCCCGCGTCGAGTGTATTCACCCCAAGTCCGTTTTCCAAAGCCTGCACCGCGTCCGTCAGTTGAGGAGCGTGGCGAAGTCACTTGTTTCGTCATGGCCTTCCAAGGCGGCTTTTACGTATTCCCGCCGGATGTTGCGTGCCGCCAAGCGTTTGGTTGAGGAGCAACAATTCGATTTGATTCTACTCAATGGCTCCGACCTTCTATGGCTAATGCGCGAGCTGCCGCCTGCCATTCCCAGGGTTCTGTTTGCTCACAACATTGAACATCGCCTGTTCTTGTCGCAAGTCAGCAGTCTACATTCACGCTTACGTCCTCTTCGCGGCATCATGCTGCGCGATTGGAAGCGGCTGCGGAAGTATGAGCTGAGCGGAATGCAGCGAATCGAGAACGCTATGTTCCTGTCCAGCCGGGATGCTGACTTCGCTCAAAGAAGATTTCCGCATATGAATCAGCTCCTGGTTCCGCCTCTGTTCGAATATCAGCCGGTGGAACGGTCTCGGACAAGGACTGCGGGTGGCCGCACGGAGATCGGATTTTTGGCTAATTTCGGCTGGTGGCCCAACCGCGACGGTTTGCATTGGTTCCTGAAAAGAGTGTTCCCCTACACCGGCGAAGATACGCGACTTCATCTGTTCGGCGAACAAAGTCACAAGGCTGCGTCGAGCCATCCGCGGATTGTGAAGCACGGGTTCTTCGCAGACGTCCGGGAAATCTGGCCGCTTTGCGACTTCATGGTGTGCCCGATTTTTTCCGGAGGCGGAGCGAAGATCAAGCTGGCCGAGGCCGTCTACAACGGCGTTCCCGTGCTTGCGAGCTCCTTTGCGGCGCGAGGACTGCCGTTGGATCCGGATGATACTGGAATTGTACTGCTAGACCGCGCGGAAGAATGGATCGACTTTCTGCGCTCACCTGCTGCCCACGAGTTTGGAAGCCGAAAAGTGTCGGCCCATGCAGCCCAAACATTCGCCCTTCAGTCACATCTACCACCGGTACAAAGATTCATTTGCAAAGTCATCACCGGCCCGCTCGGCACCTGGTAGATAAAGAGCAGGCGTGATATCGATCAGCCCCGAGGCTGTCGCATAACTAGGAAAACTACGCGGCTGTGTTCCACGGCTGACACAAAATCCAAGTAGCTTAGCCTGTCCCACGAAAGTTTAATCCGGCCCAATTCTTGCTGAAGCTGAGATCAATCAGCACCGGAAAGGAGGGGGGTCATGCATAGTATTTTCTATATTATCGGAGTCATAGTCGTGGTGATTTTTATTCTGAGCTTTCTTGGGGTGTGGTAGGGAGCGAAGCGCTGGGTAAGCTCGCTGAGATCTTGACTCTCGGCAAATTCACGTGTGATCGGGTCATCGTCACATGAATTCGTAGAGATGTGGTTACACGCGTGAGGGCGCTCAGATCACGAATGGGATCCCGCTTTGTCGTGAGATATCCAGCAGGTCGTCAACCACAGGTTTGATTAGAGGGATGCCCTCTTTGCTTCTGATAAATTCCGCTTCTCTCTCGGGGTCGCCCGGAATCAGCGGTCCATTCGTGCCCGGCGCCGGTTTGGAGTTGCGGAATACGCGGATCCATTCATCGATCTGTTTCTTGAACTCGTCTTTGTCGATGAAGCCCTCGATTTGCATTGCTCCGAAAAAGTGGCCGATGCCTTTACCCACGCTGCGCTCGGGAGTTTCTTGGCGCAATGCGAACGGCGGGGTGAAGGGTCCCCAGTTCGCGCCGCTTAGCACGGAGCACAGAATGTCAACCATTGAAGCCAACGCATAGCCCTTGTGACCGCCCAGTTCTTTTTCCGAGCCGAGCGGCAGTTGCGCGCAGCCGTCGATCATGTCTTGCGGATGGGTGGTTGACCGGCCGTCCTTATCGATGATCCAGCCTTTCGGGACCTCTGCCTTTTTTCGCAACGCAATCTCTATCTTACCGTAAGCAACGGCGCTGGTCGCCATATCGATCACGATCGCCGGCTCTTTGTATCCGGGAAAGGCGATCGCGACCGGATTTGTTCCGAGCATTCTTTCCGCGCCCCACAAGGGCGCTACCAGTTTTGTTGAATTCGTCATCGCCCAACCAATGAGATCTCTTTCGAGCGCTTTCAGCGGGTAGTAGCCGGCGATGCCGAAATGGTTGGTGTTGCACACGCTCACCCAGCCTGACCCATACATTTCCGCTTTCTCCATGGCGATTTCATTTGCCTTGGGCCCGACCACCAAACCCAATCCGTTATCGCCATCGACGGTTGCAACGCTCCCTTTTTCGCGGACGATCTTGATAGCCGGCGCGGGGTTGATTCGCCCGAGCCTTAAGAGATCGAAGTAAGTGTGCAACCTTGCTATCCCATGCGAGTCGATGCCTCTCAGGTCAGCTTTGGCCAATACATCTGCGGCCTGGCGGCCGTCGGCCTCGGCTATTCCGAAGTGAATGAACACCTCGGTAGAAAAATTCTTGAGGTAATCGAAGGGAAAGAGATAAATGTCTCCCTTGTCGGTCAGAACCATAATTGACGTCCGTTGTGAGCAGGCTAGCGAAGAAAGGGTTCTTGTGTCAACGCGAGGGGTGATGGAAGAGCGGCGGCCGGCTCGGGCCGAGGGGTCAGTCGCCGCTCTTGTCCAGCCGAAACTGCAAGAGCAAGGTACGCTGTAATGGATGAAAATTATCGTCGGAGACTAGATAAATCATCGTCCCCTTGAGCGGGTCTTCTTGAACCGCCACTCCCTCGAAGTTGTCCACCGCAAGCGGCGGATCGAGCCGGAGGATTTCTTCCCCGTTGAGCTCGGCTCCGGGTCGAATGCTGTCCCGGCTGATGAATTTGAGCCGGGCGCGCAACGTTCCAAAAAGCGTATAGCTTCGCTCGAGAACGATTACGTCGCCGCTTCGTAGCGCGACGCAATCGGATACACGAAAGCCGCCGGAAGGCGTATAGGAAAGCTCGGCAAAGCGACCGTTATCGATAAGCCAGCCTTTAAAGCTGCCATCGGCATTTTGAAATTCCTCGGTCAAAGCCAAAATCCGACCATCCGGAAGAACGGCTACTCCCTCCAGCCCGCCATTGTTGGGCGCATTGGTGACTTCAGGCGGTAGCGGAACAGATACGGGCGGAGAAGTAAAATTTGCCGGAGGCGGAGGATAACGCCAGAGGCGGTGGGCCTGCTCGAAGGCGACGATGAACGAACCATCCGGGGTTCGAGCCAGCGCCTCGGAATCGGTTAGCACTCCCGCCACCCGCGTTTTGTCCGGGGCGACCAGCGGTTTAATCTCCCAGTCCGCCAGATCCACCAGACTACCGTCTGGGTGGAAAACCATTCTTGCTGAAAGCCAGCGTCCTTTATCGGATACTGCGTACAGTTTGTTATCGGGCCCAAAGGCTAAGCCGGATAAACCGCCGAACCGGTCGTCTCCGGACTTCAATTGAAAAGCGCTCATCAAGATCAACTTACCAAAATGTTTCTGTTCCGGATTGCGCGAATCCAGCGCGATCGGAACCAGTTCGACGACACGGGAGTTTGCGATGAGTCCAGTGCACGAAACCACGAACAGAAGCAGCGCTGCTCTAAGCAATCCCACCAGAACCTTCATGAGCTACTTGATTCTGTTGCGATTAATACGAGGCTTGACACCAGAACATGGCCGTTATACGGAAGGGGAGCTTGGCATTTGGATTGCTTTATTACCGTTCATCAGATGGAGTTCGTTATTCAACTCGCCGTCAGAATGCGCCGGTTATCTACGTATTCTAACAGATTTCCGAACCAGTTAAATCTCCGGCCGGCGAAACGAATGTACAACTACGAATACCGCCGGTCGAAGTTAGGATGGTGATCCAATGAAAACCGACATCCATAGCTTTTCGGTCATTGGCACTTCGGTGCCGCGCGTCGACGGCGTTGATAAAGTAACGGGCAAAGCGAGATACACCGGCGATCTGGTTATCCCTGGAATGATCGAAGGAAAATTCCTGCGCAGTCCCTACGCCCACGCGCGCATTCGTTCGATCGACGTCAAAGACGCAGAGGCGCTTCCGGGAGTCGTAGCGGTGATCACCAGCAAGGATTTCACGGATATAAGTCCTTATGTGGGGCGCGGCAAGAACAAAGATCAGCCGATCATCGCGGTGGATCGGGTGATCTTTGCCGGTCAGCCGGTGGCGGCTGTTGCCGCGGTCGATTGCGCGACGGCGGAAGAGGCGTTGGGCAAGATTCAAGTGGAGTACGACGAGCTGCCCGCGGTCATCGATATTAAAGAGGCGATCGCTGATGGTGCGCCACTGGTTCATTCCTTCGCCGAGAGAAACATCTGTTTCCAAACCGAGCTCGTTAAAGGCGACGTGGAAAAGGGTTTTGTCCAGGCGGATGAGATCTTCGAGGACAGCTTCGAGTTTCCGATGATCTATCACTACTCCATGGAGCCGCACACGGCGATCGCGCAGGTAGATAGCGACGGCATCAATGTTTGGACTTCGACCGGTCACCCCTTCGGCGTCCGCCAGGAGGTCGCACAGATCTTTCATTATCCGTTGTCCAAAATACGAGTCCATGTGAATTTCGTCGGCGGCGCGTACGGCAGCAAGTCAGGGGGAAAAATCGAGCCGCTGGTCGTCGCCCTGGCGCGAAAAGCACAGCGACCCGTCAGGGTCGCGCAGAATGTCTTTGAGGCGATGGCGACCTGCCGCCGTCATGCGATTAGTTGCAAACTTAAAACCGGTGTGAAAAAAGACGGGACGCTGATCGCCAAACAGGCGGAGATTTATCTCAACACCGGCGCTTACGCTGAAACCGGGCCGATCGTTACCGGTCGAACACTGACGCGCATCCTCGGTCCATATCGCTATCCGCATATAAAGGTGAATTCGTACTGTGTTTACACCAACACCGTCTCCGCTGCTTCATTCCGTTCCATCGCCGGACCGCAGACCGCATGGGCGACAGAGTCGCAGATGGACATCATCGCGCAAAAGCTCGGGCTTGATCCGGTGGAGATGCGGTTGAAGAATCTCGTCAAAAAAGGCGAAGAGATCAGACCCAAATACAGGCCGCTGGATGCAGATCTTGCCAAAGGGTTAAAACTCGTCACTGACAAGTTAGGTTGGGACGGCTCCGTGAGCAAAGAAGGCCGGGGCCGGGGCGTCGGTTTCGGTACAACTGATCCCGGCGCGCCGCTCGCTTCCACCTCGACAGTGCACGTGCTCGCCGATGGTAGCGTGGTGCTACTGTGCGGCACCGTGGAACTGGGCCAGGGCGCCAAAACCGTGATGAGCCAGATCGTTGCCGAAGAGCTGTTAGTGCCGCTTGAACGGGTTACGATCCGTCCCATTGATACAGCGTTCACTCCCTTCGATCGCTCCACAGGCTCGAGCCGTTCGACAACGGTGATGGGCAAGGCCGTGGAGTTTGCGGGTGCGGACGCGCGGCAACAGATTCTCGAACTTGCCGCCGAGCATTTCGAAGCGCCCGAGGAAGCGATCACTCTGAAGGACGGCGAAGCGCTGGCCGGGGGCAAGAAAGTCTCTTACGGCGAGTTGATTCACCATCACTTTGCCATGCAAGGCGGCGAGCTGGTGGGACGAGGCTACGCCCATAGCGGCATGGCGCCTGATCCAGCGAATCCGCTTTTCTGGGAAATCGGCATCGGCGCCGTCGAAGTCGATGTCGATCGCGAGACCGGCAAAGTCCATGTTGAAAAATACGTCACCGCGGCGGACGCGGGCAAGGCGCTCCACCCACTGCAATGCGAAGGACAGGACGAGGGCTCCGCAATGATGGGATTCGGCCATACGTTCTACGAATCGTACCACTATGAGGCGGGCCAGATTATCAATTCGACCCTGGCCGACTACAAGGTTCCGACCTTCGACGACGTCCCCGCGGAATTCGAATCGATTCTCATCGAGGACGGCAACGGCCCCGGTCCGTACGGCGCCAAGGGGTTAGGCGAAGGCGGCATCATTCCCGTGGCGCCGGCCGTGGCCAATGCGATTGCATGGAGCACTGGCGCTAGGATTAAAGAATTGCCGCTGACGCCGGAGAAAGTCTGGCGGGCGTTAAAGGAGGTTTCCAATGAAACGAATAATGCCGGGATTTAAACTTGTAGTTTTCAGCACTCTGTTGGTTCTCCTGGCTTCCTCATCGGGGTTCTCCCAGGCTCCCTTTTATCAAGGAAAAACCATCACCATCATTAGGGGCGGCTCCCCGGGAGGCCTCGGCGACATGCGCACCAGGGCGATGGCGACCTATTTAAAGAAGCACATACCCGGCAACCCAACCATTTTGATCGAGTTCATGCCGGGTGGAGGAGGTCGGAAGGCTGCCAACCACATCTATCGCGGTACGCGCCCGGATGGCCTTACTATCGGCAGTGCGCCCGGCGGGATGGTGTTTTCCGCCATCCTGGGCGAAACGGGTGTTGACTATGATCTGGACAAGTTTATCTATCTCGGCTCGCCGAACAGCGAATCGCACTACGTGTTCTTTACCAATGCAAAGCTCGGCTTCAATAGCTTGGAAAAGCTGCGGGGCCATTCCGGCTTGAGGATCGGCGCCCAGACCGTGGGGCACCCGATCTATTACACCGGTCGCCTGTTTGCTTACGTGCTCGGGTTAAAGGAGCCTAAATTTATCACTGGCTACTCTTCCCCTGAGCTTGATGTGGCCATGCTGAGGGATGAACTGGATGCTACGTCGGGCGTCGCCAGCAGTTTACTTAAGCAGAACCCCGAGTTTGTGGAGAAGCGGCTGATGAATTTTCATGCCGTCGTAGAGATTCCCAAAGGGGACAAGCATCCCCGCTTCGCCAATCTCCCGGAACTGGAGACCTTCGTCAAGTCGGAAAGGGAGCGCCAGCTGATCGCTCTGCACCGCACTTTCAGACTTGCCGGGTCGCCATTTATGTTGGCTCCCGGCACGCCTAAGGAGCGGGTGAATATTCTGCAGGAGGCTATACGCAAAATTTTTGCCGATCCTGAATTTCATTCCGAGTATAAGAAGTTGGCGGGTGAAGAGGCATCGCCGCTCTTGCCCCAGGAGCTCGCAAAGGCGATCAGAGAACTTCCCAGGGAGCCTGAAACTATTGAATTCTACAAGATGCTAGGCGGGACCCAAGCTCTGCCACCGCGCTGAGTGAGGATAAAAAATATGAAGACAGAAAAGGCACAACTCGTCGTCAACGGGCTTAAGGAAGCCGGCATCGATTTTGCCGCCGGGGTCCCGGACGCCCAATTTATTGAAGTCTATAAAATGGTCCAGAAGGATCCCGACATTCGCTATGTGGGGACAGCCAACGAAGCTGAGGCGGCCGGCGTCGGATTCGGCGCCTGGTTTGGTGGTAAGAAGCCGGCGCTTCTTCTTGCTACTTCCGGACTGCTGGTTGCGACCTATCATCTGGCGCGCATCAATCTGTTACACGAGGTGCCAATGTTGGTGTTGATACCTTACCGTGGAGATATCGGCGATCCCCGCTGGCTGGGACTTTACAAGAAGACCACCGAGCCCGGCCTCAACGCAATGGATATTCCCTATCGCATCGTGAGCCGGTCGGCGGACATTGTCCGATCCATCAAAGAATGCAACGAGAGCGCGCGCGCCTGGCTAAAGCCAGTGGCGGTGCTCTTGAACGAGGAGGCTTTATGGTAACACGGTGGAGTTTGCTCAATGAATTATCAGCGTTTGTTGCCGATGACGTGCTGGTTGTCTCCAGTATCGGCAACAACAGCGGTTTCTGGGGCCAGCTTAAAGATCGGGAAGCCAACCTGTTTCACGTCACCATGGGAATGTGCACTTCAACGGCGCTGGGGCTCGCCCTGGCTTTGCCCAACCGAAAGGTTCTTGCGCTCGATGCCGACGGCAACCTTACTTTGAACCTCGCAGTATTGGGCACGGTTGCCAACGAAGCTCCGCAGAATCTTACGATTATCCTCATGGACAATCGCAATTATCTGGGGAGTAACAAAAAAGAGCCGGGAATGCCCACAGCCACCGCCGGGAAAATGAATCTCGAAGAAGTGGCCAAGGGCTGCGGCATTGCCAGTGCCTGCACGGTCGAAGAAATCGCCGCGTTTCGCACCGAGGTTCGGAAGGCGCTCTCAAGTCATGGTCCTCATTTCATTCGTGCCAGAATCGAAGCGCTGGATAATGACCGGTCGCCGAGAACCAAACGTGTTTCCGATCCGCGTGAAAATAAGTATCAGTTCGCCAACTACATTCAAAAAACCGAAGGTGTAGAAATTCTTGGCAGCGGACTCGGAGGGGGTTGATTTGTTGAGACGGAATTGGAATAGAAATAACTGTAGGCTTAACACTCATAAGGAGACCAGCTATGGAAAAACCAAGAATCCGCCACATCGCTATCAATGTTCAGGACCGGGAAAAGAC
>JBOHVS010000073.1:0-2955 GCA_050735975.1 Binatia bacterium
AGGCAAAGGAGTTGAATGAAGGTCTCACCGCGGCCAAAGTAAAGTACACGGCGAAAGAATATGGCTTAAGAAGAGACGAGTAATCTATTAAGGCAAATTTAGCCGAACTGCTACGAGTCGCGGCACCCCCGCAAAAATGGCTCACGGAGCATCGCTACTGGGAGTCAGGTCTTGCAATCGTATGCCTCTCACCGGCGAATGCCGCCGCGCTGACGGCGCGATCGTCTTCCCCAACATTATCTGAATCGCACGGCTTAGTTTGAACGATCGCTATCCAGCCGACTCACAGCTTACCGGAAACTCCTTCCCTAGCCTCAGATGTCTTTCAGTCCTTCGTGTCCTTATATATAGCGTCCGGCCGGGCCGGCTTTCCATGATCCTCATGGTCATGAAAGGACTCGCGCAATCCCTTTTACGCTTGTCGAAGCGCACAAGTTAAAGATTCAATCATCCTCTTTTTGACTCACTCTGAGAGAAAAGCGATTTTCGCTTTTGCCGATTCGGCTACCGGGTTAAAATAATCGTTCTCCAACAAATGAACGGCTCTGTTAATTTAAACACATTCGATCGCTGCAGTAAGTGCAGCGCGGAGCTTGCTCCCGGGACCAAGCAGTGTCCGAGCTGCCGAACTCCGGTTGCCGGGCAAGGGCCAGAGCCCTCTGTTCCCAAGCGTTTAATGTCGGGGCGTCATTTCAAGCATATCTTGATCGTAGCGATTCTGCTTCTACTACCCCACGTGCCGCACGCTAAAAAAGTTCTCCCTTACAGATTACTGTTTCCCATGTCCCCCCTGGTTTTAGAAGCGGTAACGCGTGCGAACCAACATCCGGAAACAGGGGCTCTGCTCGGTCGGCCTATCAGCGCCGGCTGGCTGTCGCGAGGGTACGTCTGGAGCGACGAGACCGGCTGGAGCGAAGGAAAAATGTGGATTCCTGTGACCGGCGTGAAAGCGGCCGGCATGTTGTACGCGCGCGGCGGCCAGGCTGATAGTCCGTGGGTATTCTCCGAGCTTCGGCTGATCCGGGACGACGGCCGCGTCCTCGATCTACTAATCCCGATCGCACAGCCGTCGCTCCTCCCTTTGTCAAAGCAGGTGCGCGTTTACATCGTTCCGATCGGCGAAGTGCAGGGCCTGGGATTGGGCGAATTGCCAGGGTTTTACCGAACACAGTATGACCTCTCCGTCGAAGTGTTGGAGTCGTTGCCGCTGGAGCCGAAAGCGCGCAATACCGCTCGAAAACAAGTCATCTTTGAGGAGCTGATCGAGCTGATGCATCGCCGCTTCCCGAATCTTGCCAAGGATAAATCAGCCTTCCTGATCGGCATGACCGACGAGGATATGTATATCCGTGAACAAGACTGGAATTTTGCCTACACCGCCTATGATCCACCGCAACGAGTGGGCATGGTTTCCAGCTATCGCTTTGTACCTCATCCACTCGCAGGCAAAGAGAACTTGCTAAGATCGCGCATCCGTAAAATGGTGAGCCGCACCATCGGCTTCGTGGTTTTCAACCTGCCGCCCAGCGACGATCCGTCCAGCGTGATGTACAAAGATCATTATGCTCGGCCAGCGCGGATCTCATGTCCGATCGCTTCGAAGGCTTGGGGGCCCGCGCCGTTGTCGACGAGTTCAAGTCCGCCCACGGTATGCAGCCGAAGCCCGTAGAAATTCCTCCTTCTATGGCCAACTTCGACTATTCGAAGGTAGACGGGCGATATCCGTGCCTCCGTATTAGGAAACCGAAAATGGAAAGCCCGGCGCTATGGACGTTGCTCTCACAAAGTGCGAACAGGGAGTGTATTTGGACAAAGAACTGAACGAGATTGAAGTCGATCTACGCGGCAACTTGATCACGAGAACGACCGACTTGTTCGTGCCAGGAGCAATCGCTTTGTCGGCGACACGCTGTTATAGATCTTGGGACAGCTTCAGCAGAACCTTCGGTCAGAACACAGCATTCTCCTGGGATCTCTTCCCCATCGGCAGCCGGCAACCCTATACTTACATAGAGATCATTCCTTGCGACGGGAATCGGTTACGCTTCGAACGAATCTCCAAAGGCACGGGGTACGCCGACGCGGTTTACGAGCACCGGACAACAAACACGGCTTTTCTCGGATCGCGCATCAGTTGCGAAACCGCTCTGTTCGGTCCGGCTATCCCAAAGCGATTGCTTGCCGTTCCACATCCGCCTGTTCCGAAGCCGCCTCGACCGCGATGAAGCAACTCCGCGCGGACGCCAGATCTGAACGTGCCTGGTCCAGGCGTCGGAGCTGCTTGTGCAGTCGGGCTCGCTGTGCAGGCGACGTGAGGATTTATTTTGCGAACTTCGGTTCCAGGACACTAGCAGGTTGCAAAAAAAAATCCGGAATAGTTCGAGGACCTCAGCATGAACGGAAAATCATCAATGATAAATTTACCTCCGTTCGTCCCGTCGGTAAACTCAGGACGGGCCTCTGAGACCCGTCGAAGGACCCTCGTCGCCCATGATGCTTGCCTTTACGGCGTCACCTTTTGAAAGAATTAGGGTGGCTCTTGGAATGACGTATGCGCCCGTCTCCTGCCGAAATTAGTTGATGCGTGAAGCAACTCGCCTTGCAGTTTCCTTCGACCGAGATTATAGAATGTGCGTAGCTCGTACCGCCGTGTTAATTATTTGAACCCGACAGGAGACGTTAATGCGATTGCCGCATCGGGACCCGATTCAACTGGGTCCGACGCCTTACGAAGTGTTTCAGGAAAAGGAAGGAATTCCTGCCGTGCGCGGCTTTTTTGTCGAAGATCTGATGGATGTCGAGCTAAAGTCTTGGGAGCGGATGGGCGCGCTGGGTTCCTTTCTCAACCTGGGCGAGCAGCAGGAGACCGATGCTTATATTTGCGAGATCCCGCCGGCGCGACAGACAAAGCCGCAGCGCCATCTGTTCGAGGCACTGGTCTATATTCACAACGGC
>JBOHVS010000074.1:0-4023 GCA_050735975.1 Binatia bacterium
ACGAGTTCAACGGCGAACCCTTCCACATCGCGCTTGCGCGCCGAAGCGGCAGTTTCGAATTTACCTATGCGGAACTCGGACTGGGAACCACCTCGGTGACGGGCGATATGGAGATGGCGTTCGAAGAGACATGGGCCCATTTTTGTATTCACCATTTCAATCAGGATGGGTTGGTCCGAGAAAGACCGCGGATCACAAAATGGCTCGACGGCTGAGACGGTGATCAGCGGCGCTTTCTAAATCGGAAGTGGGTGAAAGCGTCACCATCCATAGCCGTGTCCAGCGGCACTTCTCCGGTGGCACTTCTTGACGTCCGTGCGCTGGAAGGCCTACGCGGAGGAGGCAGACACATCGTCCGAAGATCGCCCAACCCGAGGGGCGATTCACGAGGCGCACGGCCAAGGTTTTCCGTCAACTCGACTCGGCCGCTTATCGCGGCTTCTGCGAAGCGGCGTCCCGTAAACGTGGTGTTCTCGGGCAGTAGCGCCGAAGAGGAAGGCGACATGGGATCCCGACATCAACCCGGCCGCTCGTACTTCCGGTGTTTGCGGTGGCAGCAGTCTCCGTCGTCGTCCTCGCTCCGAAGCGCGCTCGCTTCCGAGGAACGGTCACCCCTCCTCGGGCGTGCTCGGAGTCGTGCCGGCGGCGCTTGTTCCGTAACGTTCTCCAGAGCGGGCTGCTTCGCGCCGCCGACACGCCTTCTGACCCCTACACGTTCGGCGGCGCTACGGCCTGCGGCGCTTCTCTCCGGTCGAACCGCGCCACCGTCCCGGGGCGCGCTTCCTTGACTGCGGTTCTGGCCGTCTAACAAGGCGTTGGAGCCGACGCCGTGCAGCCATCCTGATTCACCGCCAGTGGTTCTCGATCTTCAGTTCTCCGATCGTCGCTTTTCGTGGTATGCGACCGCTGCCCGGCGCGGCTCAACGCCGGGTCGTTAGGCATCACGGGGAATATGCCGCGAACTATCAAAGTCGTTGGCCACGATCCCGCCTGGACTGCCGCTTTCGAACAAGAGGCGGCCGCGCTTGCGGGCGTTTTCGGCAGCCACCTGCTGCGGATTCATCATATCGGTAGCACGTCGGTTCCTGGGGTCTGTGCGAAACCCATCATCGACATCCTCATCGTCCTTAACGAAACCGCGACGATCAATGCCTTCAAGCGGCGATGGAGGCGCTCGGGTATCGACCGCGTGGCGAGTGCTTAGACGCGACCGTTCCCGGCACCCCGGGGAGGTTCTATTTCAGCAAAGATCGGGATGGGACTCGCACGCACCAGGTGCACGTATGTGCGGAGGGACATCCTGAGATCGCGGACAAACTCGCGTTCCGCGACTACTTACGCGCTCACCCGTTCGAGGCGGCTGCCTATGGGCAGCTGAAGCAGCGGCTGGCGCGCGGTCACCGCGAAGATAACATTGGCTACATGCTGGGAAAGGACGCTCTTGTAAAGTCGCTTTTGGCGGCGGCGCGACTCTGGTGCCAGTCGAGTGGCAGGGGATCCGGCGCCCTCGACCACGATACCTAACAATGCGAGTGCAGAGGACGGAGAGCGCGGCATCCTTTTGTCCTGCTACAAGTTAGGCGAGCCGCGCGTCTCGCCCCCGACCCGCCGACCTTAGGCAAGTTTTGGCCTCTGGCGAACTATTATGGGTATCGTTATAATCTGATTTGTGATACGTTCCTTTGTCGATCGCGGAACCGAAGACATATTCAACGGTGCCGATACGCGAGCGGCACGCAGGACGTGTCCGAAATCCCTATGGCCGAGCGCGCGGCGCAAGCTTGACCAACTCAACCGTGCGCGGGATCTTTCGGAGCTTGCGGTTCCACCCGGAAACCGGCTTGAGCGGCTACGGGGGAACCGAGTCGGTCAATACAGTATTCGAATCAATGAGCAGTATCGCGTGTGCTTTTACTGGGAGAATGTATATGCGGACCAAGTCGAAATCACGGACTATCACTGAGAAGCGTCCACAACGTGGTAAATCTGCGCACTTTCCTGTGGTGCGGCGGCTGCCTACCAAAAGGCCTCCGACCCATCCCGGGGAGATGCTGCTCGAAGAGTTTCTGAAGCCTCTCAGGATCAGCCAGTCTGCGTTTGCGGTGCGCCTGGGGATCTCTTTCCCACGGTTAAATGAAATTATCCGAGGTAAACGCAGTATCACACCTGATACAGCGCTACGACTGGCGCATGTCTTAGGGATGTCGGCGGATTTTTGGCTTGGACTGCAACAGGATTGGGAGCTGTGGCATGCGATGCGGAGTAAGAAAGCTGCAGCAATCGCTCGGCTCGAGCCACTTCGTCACGTAAGCTGAAACATTGCCTAACAAACGGCTTGAGATTGACGCTCCCGGAGTCGTGCAACTCAGCCTTCACGTTAGGCTATTTGAAATACCGCAAGAGCTAGTATGAACTACAGGATGACTTTTCTCACCCAAGTGTTGAAATCAACCGAGCTATAATCAAAAAGTGTGGAAATGAGAAATAGGTAGGCGTACCCTTTCGAGAATCTCAAAACGAAAGGCTGCCTGGTGGAACAGGCAGAGAAAGGATACGCCGATGAAAGAAAAGCATAGCGAGAAAAAGGAGTCAAAGGGAATCTGTTACGAGGCACTGGAGGAATTTGCACGTGAGAAGATTCGCCAGCACCTGCAATATCTTTTGGAGGAGGAAGTCACCGAGTGGCTGGGGCGGGAGAAAAGCGAGCGCAAGGGTAATACTTTGGAACAACCCGGGTATCGCAACGGTTACGGCAAGGCGAGGCGGTTTACGTTAAGCATGGGGACCCTTGAGATTCGCCGGCCGCGGGTGAGGGATTTGGGGGAGCGGTTTATCTCGAAGGCGTTGCCGTTTTTCAAGCGGCAGACAAAGCAGGTGCGCGATCTGATCCCGGAGCTCTATCTTCATGGGTTGGCTAGTGGAGATTTTGAATTAGCGCTCAGAGGGCTATTGGGGGAAGGGGCGCCGCTATCGGCCACCTCGTTACAGCGGCTCAAGGAGAAATGGCAGGGAGAATATGAGCAGTGGAAGAGCGCGCCGGTTGAGGAGAAGGAGTGGGCTTATCTTTGGGCGGATGGGATCTATGTGAAAGCGGGGATTGGCAAGGAGAAGGCGGCGTTGTTGGTAGTGATTGGAGTGAAGAGGGATGGGAGCAAAGGTTATTTAGCGTTGGAGCCCGGGTATCGAGAGAGCAAGGAGTCGTGGGCCGAGGTGCTCAGGCAATTGAAATCGCGCGGAGTGAAAAGTGCCCGGCTGTTTGTGGGGGATGGCAACCTCGGCTTATGGGCCGCGGTTGGGGAGGTTTATCCTGAGGCCCAAGAGCAGCTTTGCTGGAATCACAAGATGCTCAATGTGATGGATGCGGTGAGCAAGAAAGAGCAGGTTCAAGCCAAGAGTCATCTTAACGCCATGATGTATGCCGAAAGCCGAGAACTGGCGCTTGAGGAGAGAAACAAATTTGAACAAGCCTTTCGGCACAACCCTAAGGCGGTCAAGACGGTGGTGGAGAACTGGGATCGGCTGACTGCCTACTATGATTTCCCCCGTGAGCACTGGAAGCACCTGAGAACGTCGAACGTGGTGGAATCTCCGTTCTCACGGGTAAGATTGAGAACAGAAGCGTCAAGAAGATTCAAATCACAGCTCAATGCGACCTGCTTAATCTGGAAGACGATGATGGTAGCCGAAATGAGTTTCAGAAAGCTCGATGCGCCAGAGTTGGTAGCCAAAGTGGTTGATGGAACGCAGTACGAAGACGGAAAAGAAATTCAAGAGGACAGGGACGCCGCCTAACCTTTTTACACACCTATTGACAACAGCTCAATGCAATCGGCACGCTATACAATCAACCAACCGGTCAAACAGATCGGCCTTATCTCGGATACTCATGGATTGCTGCGGCCGGAGATCGCGGTTGCCCTAAACGGTGTCGATCTGATCATCCATGGCGGTGATATCGGCAAACCGGAGGTGCTCGATGGTCTGCGAGAGATCGCTCCGGTGTACGCCATCAAAGGCAATAAC
>JBOHVS010000075.1:0-7474 GCA_050735975.1 Binatia bacterium
GCCTCGTATGGCCGAAAAAAAGATCGCCAGCAAAGCGAAAGCATTGATGAGATGCACGGTGTAGCTGAAGGCGCTCAGAAATATCGCTGGTGACGCGCTCCAGCCTTGCGGCGACTCAATCTGCTCCGGTGTGAGACCGCTCGTGCTCAAGGCATGCGTGAGGATCGCTCCGGAAAGCGCAATGCCGATAGCGCCGCCGATGCGAGCGGTTGTAATTGTCATTCCCGAGGCTGCTCCGACTCTATCGCGTGGCACGGATCCGAGAATGGCGCTCTGGTTCGGAGAGTTGAAAATCGCCCACCCGAGGCCCGTCAAAGCCTGAGGCAAAACCATTGCGAAGATTGAAGACTCCAGTGTTAGAGAGGCGATTAAGAACTGACTGACAACGATGATCGCGGAGCCCAAGGTGCAAAGCAGACGAGAGCCCAAACGATCCGACAGCCAGCCAGCCACCGGCGCTATAATGATGATCACCACGGAATTCGCGATAATGATCCAGCCCATTTGCGTTGGACTAAACCCCACGAGGTTCTGCAGGTAGAAAGGCAGCAAGACACTGATCGCGGATTGCGTCGAGGTGATGAAGAACAGGCTCACATGCGCTGCCGTGAACAAGCGGCTCCGAAACAGCGCCAGGCTCAAAATCGGATTGTCGGCCTTTCGCTCAGCTCGTATCAAGAGAAAGAGACTTGCCAGAGAGACGATGAAAAACGAGAATACCACGGGGTGGGCTAAACCGAGATGGGGCAGCTGGTTTAGGGCGTAGACAAAGCAGATGCTGGTGAGCAACAAGAACGCCGCACCCCTAAAATCAACTTTCACCGGCTCGTTGCTCTTCGGTCTGTCCCTCAGAACTTTCCAGGCGAAGTAGGCACTAGCGAGGCCAAGCGGGATGTTAACGTGAAAAATCCAGCGCCAGCCGATCGTGTCAATGATAAAGCCTCCGAGCGTCGGGCCGGCCATGTAGCCGACGTGGAACGCCATTGACGTAAGCCCAAGAGCCTTGCCTCGCTCCGAGGCAGGCGTATTAACCGAAACCAAGGCTCTCCCATTGGCCATGACCATGGCGCCGCCGATTCCTTGAACGACCCGAAACGCAATCAGCTGAATCGCGTTTTGCGCCAGACCGCAAAGAGCAGAACCGACGGAGAAGATCAGAAAGCCCCCGATATAAAACCATTTGCGCCCGAATAGATCGCCGAGCCGGCCCGCGGTAAGGACCAATCCGATGACAGCGAGGTCATACACGAGAAGCACCCACTGGATGAACGAAAAGTCAGTGTGAAAAACGTGGGTAAGGGTGGGCAAAGCGATCTGTATCGCCCTGTGATTCAGCGCTGCTAAAACGAGCCCGAGAGAGACCACATAAAGAACAAGTCGCGCATGCCTTCTTTGTTCGTCTGCGCTAGTTGAATCCGCCATGCGTTTAAAGATCACAAAGGGGGCAGGCGGGATTCGTCTGCCCCTTCGAGGTAAGTCAGTTAAGATCGGCGGCAACCGTTTAAGAAGAATTACGCGAGAGAGATTCCTCTAATTCTCGGCGGAGTTCCTCTTTTGCCCGCTTGCGAGTGTGTTTCTTCTTGCTCTTTAAGATCTTGCCCGGGGGAGGAATCGCTTTTCGCACCCGTTTCAATCCGAGAGGAACTCGTCGCCGCTTGTTGTTGGCTGAGGCGGTCAATGGAGGGTCCTTTCAGACCAGCTGTCATCCATGGGAGCTGAGCCGTCGTGGCGGAAGACCAAAGAGTCTCCATCGGAGTCAATCTTGATTCGGTCGCCTTCTTTGAATTCCCCTTCGAGGATCTTAACCGCGAGCGGATCTTGAATCAAACGCTGAATCGTCCGCTTGAGCGGCCGCGCCCCGTAGACCGGGTCGTACCCCGTTTCCGCCAGCAAGTCTTTGGCGCGCTCCGTCACCTCCACGGCCAACTTCCTGCTTGCCAAGTTCCGGCGAAGCCGCTTTAGCTGAATATCGACGATCGTTTTGATCTCTTCGCGGCCTAGGTTGTTAAAGATGATTGTTTCGTCGACTCGGTTCAAGAACTCCGGCTTGAACGCTTCGTGCAAGGCGGCGGTCACCCGGCGCTCCATCTCCTTGCGATCTCTGTCGGCGAGATCGAGAATATACTGGCTGCCGAGGTTGGAGGTCATGATGATGACGGTATTCTTGAAGTCGACCGTCCTGCCCTGGCCATCGGTCATCCGGCCGTCTTCGAGAATCTGCAGCAGCGCGTTGAAAACCTCCGGATGGGCTTTCTCGATCTCGTCGAACAGCACCACCGAATAGGGCCGGCGCCGGACGGCTTCCGTGAGATAACCGCCTTCTTCGTAACCGACGTACCCCGGAGGCGCGCCGATCAGGCGCGAAACCGAATGCTTCTCCATGAACTCGGACATATCCAGACGGACCATCGCCTGCTCGTCATCGAACAGGAACTCGGCGAGCGCCCGGCACAGCTCGGTTTTGCCGACGCCGGTGGGTCCAAGGAAGATAAACGATCCGATCGGACGATTCTGGTCCTGCAAGCCCGCGCGGGCCCGACGGACGGCGTTCGACACCGCGTGAATCGCAGTGTCTTGTCCCACAACCCGCAGTTTGAGGCGGTCTTCCATTTTCAGTAGCTTCTGGATCTCTCCCTCGAGCATCTTGGAAACCGGAATGCCGGTCCACTTCGCCACGACCTCGGCGACGTCCTCCGCGTCGACCTCTTCTTTGAGCATCTTCTGGTCTTTTTGCAGCTCGGCAAGTTGTTGATTAGCTTCTTCCAGCTCCTTCTGAAGCTGAGTAAGGGTGCCATAGCGCAGCTCGGCGGCGCGGTTCAGGTCCCCCCGGCGCTGGGCTTGTTGCTCTTCGACCTTGGTGGACTCGATTTTTTCCTTGAGGGAACGAATGCGTTGTATCGATTCCTTCTCGTTATTCCAGTGGGCCTTGAGCCCGTTAGAGATTTCGCGCAGGTTCTCGATCTCACGCTCAAGTTGCGCAAGCCTCTCTTTCGAAGCTCTGTCCTCTTCCCGCTTGAGGGCTTGCCTTTCGATTTCCAACTGTAAGATCTTGCGCTCTACCTCATCGATCTCGATCGGCATGCTATCAATTTCGATTCTCAGGCGTGATGCCGCCTCGTCGATCAAATCGATGGCTTTGTCGGGCAGGAATCGGTCGCTAATGTAGCGGTGCGATAATGTGGCGGCACCGATAATAGCGCCGTCAGTAATGCGCACTCCGTGATGAACTTCGTAACGCTCCTTGAGCCCGCGCAGAATCGCGATAGTGTCTTCTACTGACGGTTCGCCGACGTAAATCGGTTGGAAGCGTCGCTCCAAAGCCGGATCTTTTTCGACCCGCTTGCGATATTCATCGAGCGTGGTTGCGCCGACGCAGCGAAGCTCTCCACGAGCCAGGGCAGGTTTCAACATGTTTGACGCATCCATCGCGCCTTCGGCCGCTCCCGCCCCGACCAGAGTGTGGAGCTCATCAATGAACAGGATAACCTGGCCGCTGGCTTCGGTGACTTCCTTAAGTACGGCTTTCAGCCGGTCCTCGAACTCGCCGCGGAATTTCGCCCCGGCCACGAGCGCGCCCAAATCCAGCGCGACGAGCCGTTTGTTCTTCAGGCCTTCCGGGATGTCGCCGTTGACGATGCGCAAGGCGAGACCTTCAACGATCGCGGTTTTGCCTACGCCGGGCTCACCGATAAGAACCGGATTGTTCTTGGTTCGGCGCGACAGTACCTGGACGACCCTGCGGATTTCGTCGTCACGACCGATGACCGGGTCCAACTTTCCCTTACGCGCGAGATCGGTCAAATCGCGGCTGTATTTCTCTAAAGCCTGGTACTTCTCCTCCGGGTTTGGATCGGTGATCCGTTGGGCTCCACGAATGCTCACCAAGGCATTAAGAAGCTGATCTCGCGAGGCGCCTAGTTGTCGCAGGGCTTTGCCGGCTTCGCCGGAATCTTGAACCATCGCCAAGAGCAGATGCTCTGTAGAGACGTATTCGTCTTTTAACGCTTCGGCTTCGGACTCGGCGCCTTCGATGATTATTTTAAGACGCGGAGTAATGAAGGTTTGTCCCGCAGCGCCGGTAACTTGCGGTAGATGGTCCAAAGCCTTCTGGACCCGGTCTAGTAATGTAGAGGACGCGATTCCGAGCCTTTGCAGGACAGCGAGAGCCACGCCTTCCTTTTGGCCTAGCAAAGCCATCAGTAAATGTTCAACGTCGATGGCCTGATGGTTTCGCTTTTCGGCCAGTGATTGAGCGTGCTGGAGCGCCTCTTGAGATTTTGTCGTCAACTTGTCTAGCCTCATGATTGTTACCTCGAAGTGAAAAGCTAATCATCGTTCGTTCGGGTGTCAAGAAAAGAGCCAAGGGCGAAGGGAGAGCAGGGAGCAAAGAGCAGGGAGCATGGAGCCAGACATCAGAGATCAGAGGTCGGAGGTCGGCAAGAGCAAAGACATTGCGTATTGCGAATTGGGAAAGAAAATTCAGCCACCAAGGCACCAAGACACTAACGGGTCTTCTTTGTGCCTTTGTGTCTTAGTGGCGGAGATTCTAAGAGCGAAGGGCAAAGGGGTAAGAGCAGGGAACTAACCCCTCAGCAATTGAGCAGCGTGCAACAAGGCTTTTCAGAGATCCCGCACTTCGTTCGGGATGACGCTCCTGTCATTTCGAGCGCAGCGAGAAATCGTTTATCTTTCGCGTCACTTTTCGTCTTTGGGGAGTTGAAAAACCTCCAACGCTTCCAAAGACCCGTCGTCAAGGACAACTGACTTCCCGTCCGGGGAACCAAGAACGACGCCCGTGCCTTTGACGATGTTGAACGAGTGTTCACTGGGGTTCACTGCGGTTCCTCTCATCTTTTTAATGCTTAGAGTGCGAGCAAATCGGTCGCCGACTTGATCGACTCTGAGAACGATGACGCCCGCCGCGAGAAATTCTTCGATTCCGCTGGTCGGATCGTAAGATCCACGAGAGGGAAGATGCGAGGTCAACAGATTCGTTGTGGTCAGATGGGATTGGAGCAGATGAATGAGGCTCCGGGCCTGTTCTTGGATCCGCGCGTGAGAATCCCCCGAGAGTATGAGAGGAGTGACGGGATCGATAGCAAGCCTTGAGGCGCCTAATCTCTTCGCGTACGCAGCGAGATCTGAAACGATTCTCTGCAGATCCATCGCTTTTTCGGTCGCCATTGCGGCACGAGCCCCAAAATACGGCGAGGCGTCCAGAATCACGAGTTTCTTGTCTTCGATGTAGCTCTGTAAATCCCAGTCCAAGGCACTGGAGGATTGCAAAATCTCGTTGGGCCGTTCATCGACCGTTACGTACAACGCCTTCTCTTCCTGCTGCAGGCCGGTCAGCAGAAACTGAATGCAAATCGTGGTTTTGCCCGTGCCCGCGTCGCCAGTCACGAGGTAGCAGCGACCCGGCAAAAAACCTCCTTCCAAAAGAGAGTCAAGCCCTGAAATTCCGGTTGAAACACGTTGACTGGATTTGGGTAAAGCTTTTTTATCCAAGGGTTTCCTTAACGAGAAAGACCAGAGATCGTGATCTCTGACATCTGACCGCTGACTCGGCTAGATTTCTGATAAAGGTTGGAAAACGATCCCTTGCTCTTTGACAATGTCAAATTCATGCTGTTCCGGTTTCACCGCCGTACAACGCATTTTTTCGACAACCAGACTTCGAGTAAACCGCCGACCCGACCAGACCATCTCTAAAATGACGGCGCCGGCCACCAGGTATTCTTCGATTCCATGCAGGGTTCTCTCGCCGGTTCGGGGCACCGCATACGACGTGAGAATATTGGTCGTTGGCATGGTCGTGCGCAGCAGTTGTATCAGCAAGCGTGTTTGATCTTGTATACGGGCGGCAGAGTCGCGGAGTAAGACAAAAGGCCCGGCGGGGTCGAGGACGAGCCGCTTCGCTTCCAACCGGTTGACGAAACCGCTCAGATCGGCGAGCGCTTTATGAATATCGACATGCTTTTCTCGTCCGGACCCGGGCAGCGAGCTCAGGTAGGTCGCGGCATTCAAGATCGCCAACTCTTTCTTTTCGATGTGCTTTTCGAGATCCCATCCGATCGAGGCCGCTTGTTCAATGATATCCATGGGTCCTTCGTCGGCCGCAACGTAAATTCCTTTTTCCCCGCGAGCGAGTCCTTCGACGAGGAACTGCAAAGAAAAAATAGTCTTTCCGGTGCCGGGCTCGCCCGTTACCAGGATTGATCGACCCTTCGGAAAGCCGCCCTCCAGTATCTCGTCCAATCCCTTGATGCCGGTGGCGACGCGCTCTGTTTGGATCATGGCCTGCTCCCTAACCAGGATTATTCATGGACCGAGGAAGACCAACACAACAACACCGACGCTTTAAGCGTTCATCCAAAAGCCTTGAGCCGGGGCAGAGCAGGTTCAGGTTAAGGTTCAGGCTCAGTTTCGAACCTCGACCGTCGAACCTACGTTGCTTAACCTCAACCTGTCTCCCCTGGGGCACGATTGAATGTCATATGGTTTCTTGGGCTCAAGAGTCAAGATTTCCAGCGTCTCTTTCGGCTCCAGCCGGAGCGCCAGCGCGAGCTCGCTGCGCCGCCGGGAGACGTATCATCTTTGGGATTGATCGACTCCAGTAGCTCTTGAAGTTTTTTATATCGCTCCTTTTGCGCCTCTGTCATGCTGGGTTTCCCCAGCAAGAAATCTTCCCCTCCGCTCTCTAACGGTTTCTCTTTTTCCGGGAGCGGATCCGGCGAATCCTTTGTTTCCGAACGACGTGCGTCGCTCAGGTCGTTGACTTCTGTCCGATATTCCACGGTGATTTCTTCTTTTAAGTTCGACTCCGGTTTTCCTGCGGAAGTCGTCCGGCTTTGCCATACGCCGATCTCCCATTGGGCCAGTTGCTCTATGAGAGCGTCCTTTTCGTTTTTGATGGTCACTAACTCATCATTGCGATTCTCAAGGAGAGCATGCTGCTCCGCCAACTGCTTTTGAAGATCGTCAATCCGGCCACGGAGCGTTTGTTCCATGCCGCTGATCGTTGCCTCGTGTTCTCGCAGCGCCGAGTTCTTGTGCTCGAGCGCTTTCTGAAGGTTTTTCAACTCGGTTTCGTACTCGCGCCGCGCCTCTTCGGCCTGCAGGGTGGCCGCACCTTCGGCCCGTTGCATCTCCGATTCCAGCTGAACCACACGTTGCCGCGCATCCGCCAGCCCCCCTTCTAATTTGTCAGCTTCCTCTCGATGATTTTCCAGGGCTGTTTGTTTTTCCGCGAGCTGCGCTCGGAGGTCGTAGGTCTCGGCGCGATGTGTGTCCTCCAGTGCGGCCACGATCTGCCGCTGCTCTTGCAGCTTCGATTCCTTGTCTTCAAGCTCGCGGCGCAGCGGCGCAAGTTCGGCCCGAAATTCGTTGCCGAGGCGCTCGGCGGTTTCTCTTGTCGCCGTGTCAGCACGCTGTTTTTCCCCTTCCAACTCGCCGGCCCTTGCCCGCGCCGTCG
>JBOHVS010000076.1:0-5361 GCA_050735975.1 Binatia bacterium
ATTCAGCAGGTTTTCTTCCAAAGCGGCCAAAAAAAAAGTCCGAGGAAATCCCCTCGATCATTCTCAAGCCGGAAAACATAAACTCGCCTGCGGCTTTGTTCAGATCGGCTTCTTCGCTTTCAACAACAGCGTGTTGGCTTTGGCTGATCCGGCTCATGTAACGAGCCGGGTTCTTCTCATTCCACCACCGCCGCCCGTAAATTCCGGCGCTTTCAACTCTCTCGTGGCTGTGTGCCCCTGCCCCGAGCCCGAGATAATCCCCGCTTTGCCAATAGTTGACGTTGTGCCGGGAGTAAAATCCCGGTCGCGCGTAGTTGGAAATCTCGTAGCGCTCCAATCCCGCGTCGCGCAGGCGTCGCTCAACGAGGTCCGCCATCGCGATCTCATCGTCTTCGTTTAAGAGCTGGATTCTTCCGGCGCGAAATTCATGATGAAATGGGGTCCCTTCTTCGATGGTGAGGTTGTAGGCTGACATATGAGGCGACTCAAAGCTCAGGGCGGTTTCAAGGTCGGCTGATAACTCTTCCAGAGTTTGGCCGGGACTGGCGTAAATCAAGTCGAGGCTAAAGTTTTCAAATCCGGCTCGTCGCACCACATCCAATGCTTTTTGGGCCTCATCAGCCGAGTGAACCCTGCCGAGAAATTTGAGCAAGCGAGGTTGGAACGACTGGACTCCGATGCTGATCCGGTTCACGCCGCTAGCACGATAGCCCGAGAAACGCGAGCTCTCGACGGTGCCGGGGTTGGCTTCCAAGGTAATCTCGCTATCCGCGTCGAGATGAAACCTATTCGCCACGTGATTAAGAATGCGACCGATGCTCTGCGGATTAAAAGTGGACGGAGTTCCGCCGCCGAAAAAAACGCTCTGCACTGTTTTCCCACGACAGTGATCGCCGGCTGCATACCAGGTCAACTCTTTGAGCAGCGCTTCGGTGTAGGCCTGCTCGGGAATATCCGCAACGACGTGCGAATTGAAGTCGCAATAGGGGCACTTGCTGATACAATATGGAATGTGGATGTAAAGCGAAAAGGGCGCGCTGTCGATTGCCATGGAACCCCTATCTTATGCATCGAGGGGGTCTCCCGCAACCGCGCGAGCCGCCGCGTTTCGAGTGCCGGGGCAGGGCCGCGAAGAGAGATTTGAATAAGCGATGTCGGATTGTTATAGTTTCGGCTGAGAATTGGCATGTCGGTTGAAGAGCACAAGGCAAGAGGCAAGCGAAGCATCCGCTGCTTTATCGTGACCGTCAGCGACACTCGTGACGAGACGACGGACTCAAGCGGCCAGCTTATTAAATCGCAACTGTCCAAAGAGGGGCACGAGCTGGGCGGTTACCAAATCGTCAAAGACGAGCCGGCCGAGATTGAACGCCTGCTTCGGAGCACGATCACCAATTCGGACGTCGAAGCAATCATCGTTAACGGCGGCACGGGCATTTCGCCGCGAGACGGGACTTACGAAGTCATCGTAAAGCTTCTGGACAAGCGCTTAGACGGGTTCGGCGAGATTTTCCGTTACTTGAGCTATTTGGACATCGGCTCCGCCGCTATCATGAGCCGGGCAGTCGCCGGATCGGCGCAAGGCAAGGTTCTCATCTCGCTCCCCGGCTCAAAAGGCGCGGTCGGCCTGGCGATGGAAAAGTTGATCTTGCCTGAGCTGCGCCATATGGTCTCTCAGCTCCAGGGAACATGAAAGTCAAAGTAAAATTCTTCGCGATTTTAAGAGAGCGAGCCGGCGTTGGAGAGATCACCAAGGAGGTTAAAAGCGGATGCACAGTGGCTGATCTCTGGAGCGCTCTGCAGCAAGATTATCCCAAGCTGGCGGTTGCCGGAATCCGTTTACTCTACGCCGTCAATAAGAACTACGTGGCGCCCGATCATGAACTGAAAGAGTCCGACGAAATCGTATTCATCCCTCCGGTGAGCGGAGGCTAAGATGTTCCGTGTCGTCGACAAACCTCTCAATCTGCAAGAGCTAGTCGATTTCGTGAGCGATCCGGAAGCTGGTGCGATCGCCACTTTTGTCGGTACCACGCGAAACAACAACGAGGGGCGCAGGGTTATCGCGCTTGATTACGAGGCCTATCCGGAGATGGCGGAAAAGGAGTTGGCGCGTCTCGGCGAGGAGGCAAAAAAGAAGTGGCCGATCTGCCGAATGGCGATTGCGCACAGGATTGGTCCGGTTCAGATAACCGAGCCAAGCGTCATTATTGCCGTGTCCTCGGCGCATCGCGATGCCGCATTTGCGGCTTGCCGGTTCGCGATCGAAGAGATTAAAAGAACAGTTCCTATCTGGAAGAAGGAGGTTTACGAGGGGGGGGAGGTGTGGATAGGAACCCAAAGCGGGCAATCCCTTCCAGGTCGCTGAAAAAGACCCATCCGGTTTTGGACTCAGCTTGGCACGAAACGGCAACTCCTTTAGCTATTGTTTTAGAATCTTTCCTCGCACTCTGCTCCGCAACCAGAAGATCAAGCCAAGAACGATAGCAATCAAAGTCACTGAAACCACGGCTTCAGCGCGATCGATGCCGAGTGCAATGTTACGATAAGTCTCGCCCAATCCCCAGCCGAGATAAGCAAGAAAAAGGCAACGTGGAATGGTGCCGTAGAACGTCCACAAACTGAATTGTTTAAGCGGTAAACGGATCAGTCCTGCGCCGGCCGAGATCACCGACAAAGGGAAAATTGGCAACGCCCGAAGTAGAAAAATGGAGGTGCTCACCTGACCCGAGCGAAAGCGCCGCTCCATCGCTTCCACGTCGGACCAGCCGAAGCCCAAAAACCGCTCCCAGCGATCGACGAGCGGTTTTCCACCGAGATAGCCGATGCCGTAACCGATATAGGCGCCCAGGGTTGACGCTATCGAACCCGGCAGCACAATCTGAAGCAGTATCGGCATTAGCGCCTCAAGGAACGTGAGTTCCGCGCTGACCAGGATAAAGCCGGCTCCCATGATGATCACCGGAGAGGGGATCGGCACGATTACCGATTCGATAATGACGCCGATGAAGACACTCCATGGGCCATATGCCCGGATGGACTCCATAATCCAGTTGATGATTTCACTCAAAGGCGATTCTCCTAGGGTTCGAATCGCTACACGGTAGCAGCTTCTATACGAAAACTTAAACGACTCAGCCGTGTCAAGGCAGGTGACGGGCCGGTCACTTTCAAATGAGGCCCGTGATGGTCATCAGGTAGGCGATTGCCAATAAAGCGTAGCCCGCGCATGATATGCACAGAAAAACCAGGTTTGCCTTCCCGGGCCGCGCAGCGGCCGGCAGATGGCGGGGTAGATAGAAGTGAAGAAGAAATATCAGCGCGACCGAAAAGAGCACGGTGCCGATAAATCCGATAACCGCGGAGGTCAGAATCAACGCTCCAGGCTCATCGACGAGAACTGTGATTGACGTAATAGCCGTCAACAGAAACAGGAAAAAGAGGTACCAGGCGCGAACGGAAACGGTTCGGCTCCGCGGGAAAAATGCATAGACACAATCGGTGTGCATCCGGCTTACGGCATCGACGGTCGCCAGCCACGTATCGGAAAGAAAAGCCGCGGCGACGATGAGGAACAGAATGCGTCCGAACGGACCCCAGCTGACCTCAAAAAACCGGCTCTGGACGACGGCGATCTCGTAGGCTTCGGGAAGCAGCCCTTTTGGAAAGAGCAGCGCGTAGGCGAGGAGACAAGTCATCAAGGTCGTGATCAGATTTCCGCCGACGCCGATACCCACGTCCCAGAAGAGATAACGCTTCCATCGTGTGACATGCGCTAGTCCCTCGTCGTTTCCCGGGGTAACGCCCGATGCGGGAATCGCTTCCGGCTTGCCGGTGATCGGCCCGGTGATTCGGCCCATATAGTGGGCCATTCCAACCCCTTTGTCGCGGAGCCAGTACGAATAAAACAACGTCCAGAAACCGCCGAGCCCAGCGAAAGTGATGGCGGTCAACAGCTTGGTGGCATCGCTTGAGTCCCAGGGTCGAGGCATCGGCCATTGAGGGGCAACCAATCCTTTCAAAAACGCCGGCAGTGCCCGCATTACCTCCTCATTCACGCTTGCCCAGGCCAGGCCAATGATCGTGATTACGGCGACACCCCACATAAAGAGCTCGACCAGTCGGTAGATGACTTTGCTCATGATGATTGCCGTGAGAAAAACAAACATCGATGCATAAGCCCAAAACAAGGTCTGGGCCTGCCGGCTCCAACCGGATGGGAGACCCGTCAGAGCCGCGAGCGAAGTGCCACCGGCGGCTGCGAACGCGCCGAACCAAAGAAACGATAGAGTCATTAGAATCCAGAGAATAAAGGCGAAATACCGGTTCAAGCGAATGAAGCCTTGAAAGATGCTCTCACCGGTAAGCAAGGTGTAGCGGCCGATTTCATAGGTGACGGGAAATTGTAGGAGACATGCAGGCACGAGGAGAAAAAGAAAAGATAGACCGTACTTCGCGATAATGTAAGGCCACCAGATAAGCTCGCCGCTCCCCTGCGCGAGCGCCATAAAGATTACCCCTGGCCCCAACGCGGCGATCAATTTGGGGAGAGGAGGAAGCGGTGCATGTTTGTAGGGCGGCAAAATCCCCCAGGAGGAATAGCCCGCCCTGTTCTCAACTCTATTCGATGCGATGTACGGCCCCTTGGGGAAGCGACTCGAGGAAAGTTTGTAATGCTTGATTCAGATAGTTCGAATCTTTGGATTCCAACGTGACCTTCACTTTGTACTCGGAAACGTCGAGGACGGGATAGGAGCCCAGGAGAATTGCAGGATACTTGAGCAGAAGATCGTTCATGAGCTCGGCAATCACGCCTTCGCCGTACTTCACGTAAACCATCTTGAGAAAATAAGGCGCATCGCGAAATATTTCCTTGATGGCATGGAAGCGCTCTTGAAGAATCTTGGGTATGCCGGGGAAAATAAATACGTTGCGGATCTTGATTACCGGAGCGAACAGAGCTTCGGTAGCAAGAAGCTCCGCGCCATCGGGGACGTTGGCCATTCGTAGTCTGGCCTCGTTCACGTCCCCTCCGAGACGACGGCGCATACGTTGCTCTATATCTGGGTGGCGAATTACCCGGAGACTAAAACCATGCGCGATTCCGTCGATCGTGACGTCGTCGTGGGTCGGCCCGACGCCGCCCGTGGTGAAGACATAATCGAACCGGTTAGAAAACCCCGCCACTTCGTGACCAATGAGCTCGATGCCGTCCGGAATCGTGGAAATCTTTTGGACTTCCACGCCGAGCTGGCGCAGCTGAGCGCAGAGAAAATGTGAGTTGATGTCCTGAGTCTTGCCCGACAGGACCTCGTTGCCAATGATGACGATGCCGGCGGTTTTCGACATGCTACGCTCTTT
>JBOHVS010000077.1:0-3103 GCA_050735975.1 Binatia bacterium
GAGCTCAAGTACGCGAGAGAAAAATTGGGCCTGGTGGGGATCTTCTGGCGGCCGAACAAGTTCTGCGGCCGCACGTTTGCCAGCCCGGACTACTACCCGATTTACGAGGTAGCGTCGGATCTCGGAGTAACGGTCTGCGCGCACGAGGGCGCGCGCACCGTGCTGCCCCAGGCCGGCTCGGACCGGTACAGCGAATTCGGCCGGCACATTGCCTGCCACCCGCTCGAACAGATGCTCGCTTGTCTCAACTTCTGCGCCGACGGCGTGCTCGAAAAGTTTCCCCGTCTCAAGGTCGCTCACCTGGAGTCCGGCTGCGGTTGGGTGCCGTTCTGGTTGGAGCGGATGGACGAGCACTGGGAACACGAATCGCACGGCTCCGCCAAAATAACTAAAGAGAAACCCAGCTATTACTTCAAGCGCCAGTGCTGGGTGAGTTGCGAGGCCGGCGAAGAGCTTGCGCCCGCGTTTGTCGAGCATGTGGGCGACGATTATCTGATGATCGCCACCGATTATCCGCACAGCGACGCCATCGACAAATTTCCGGATAAAACCGTGGGTTCGCTCAGCGGCAATGATAAATTATCCGCTGAGTCGCGCCGGAAGATTCTCTGGGATAACCCGACTAAGACATTCGGATTGGGGGCTTAAAGAAAGATGGCTAAATTTCGCGTCAAGTATTTTGGCAGCAACGAAGTTCCGATCAACTTGGTCAAACCCATTCTCGACGAGATCGACGCCGAGCTGGTGATCGCCCGTCCTATCACCGACGCGGAAATTATCGAGGCAGGGCGCGACGCCGACGCGATCATCATGCACGGCTCGGTGCCGTTCACCAAGGAAATCATCTCGCAGCTCAAGCGCACCAAAGTCGTCTGCCGCACCGGCGTTGGCGTGGACCGAATGGATCTCCAGGCCGCTGAAGAATTCGGCATCAAAGTCTGCAACGCGGCGGGATGCAACTCGGTCGAAGTTTCGGAGCAGGCGATCGGTTTGCTGATCGCTGTGTCGCGCAAGCTCGTGCGTATGAACCAGTACGTCCGGGACGGCAAATGGCGGCGCCACACGGCGGAACTGCACGCCTATCGCGGCCGGGTTTACCGGATCGCCGGGCGAACTCTCGGCATTGTCGGGTTGGGCCACGTCGGCCGCCAGGTTGCTCCGCGGGCACAGGGATTGAAGCTCAACGTCCAGGCGGTGGATCCTTATCTGGCTCCGAAGATCGCGCAGGATCTCGGGGTTAAACTCGTTTCGCTCGACGAGCTTATTAAAACCTCCGACTTCATCAGCCTCCATGCTCCTCTAACCTCGCGGACGCGCAGGATGTTCGGCGAGCCGCAGTTCGATGCGATGAGGCCCGCCGCGTATCTCATCAACTGCGCTCGCGGCGGACTTGTCGATACCGATGCTCTCTACGACGCGCTGGCGGCGGGAAAGATCGCCGGGGCGGCGCTTGATGTTACCGATCCCGAGCCATTGCCGGCCGACCATAAAATCCTCACCCTGCCGAATGTTATCGTTACGTGCCACACGGCTGCGAACTCAGACGAATCGTACATTGATTGCCAGACTCATGCGGCGCGAGAGGTGGCGCGCGTTCTCAAAGGCGAGCCCCCCACTACAGAAGTGAAAGATCCATGGCTCTTAGCCGAAGCCCAGGATCAGGGATTCGGAGGAGTGTAGGCAAGAAAAATTAAAAGTGTCCTTTTAACTCCGTTAGAACCCTTCTGTTGGAAAGGCAAAAACTGATGATAAACGCAATCCTGTGGTCCGTTTTCCTGGCGACATTCATCGGCGCGATGCCGGCCGACGCGGCTCAACTCTACTTTCAGGAGAAAACGATTACTCTGCAGGTTGGTTCAGGAGCCGGGGGTCGCCAGGATCGAATCGCCAGGACTCTCGCAAAATACCTGACGAAGCACACCCCGGGCCATCCAACCATCGTAATCCAAAACATGCCGGGAGGACGAGGTATCCCGGCAATGCAGAGGCTCAATAAAGGCGCTAAGGACGGAAGTTTGATGTCTATGGTTATATCATCGTACCTGGAAGCGCCGTATTTCGGCGTCCCAGGCGCGGACTATGACCCGCGTACTTTCGTCTACGTCGGCGCTCCCAGCACCGGCAAACAGCGTAACGTTCTCGTCGTTCATCGCCGATCAGGGATCAAGACTCTAGAGGATCTGAAAAAGCGCGAGGTGACACTCGGCGCCTTGAGGGTCGGGCATCGGAGTTACCTGTACGGACGCCTGGCGGCCGAGCTTTTGAACCTTAAAGTTCGGTGGGTCGTAGGCTACAGCACGCCCGAACTTTACGTTGCGATCGAACGCGGTGAAGTTCAAGGACGGGTAAACGATGCGGCCTCGATGTTGTCGGAGCGACCTGAGTGGTTTGAGAAGCGAGAGATCATTCCGCTGGTTGCCATGACGTTGCCCGAAGAGCTACCGCCTGTAAATCATCCTTCCTTCGCCGATGTCCCATCGATTATGCAGTTTGCAAAGAACGACGTTCACAGGAACATTGTGAGGAAAATCAATTCCACCGAGCGTCTGGGCGGGGCCATGGCTTTGCCGCCAGGAACCCCCGACCCGATTCGCAAGATCATGGAGGGAGCGCTTCAGAAAGTAGGCCAGGATCCGGAATTTAGAAAGGAATGGGAGACGATCGTATTGGAGGGAAATCCATTCGAGAAAATGTTCACGGCCAAAGAGGTATCGGAAGGCGTGGAGATCTATACAGACTGGCGACCGGAATTCATCGAGGCGTACAAGCGGCTGGCGCACGAACCGCCGAAATGATTTGCCAGCAGAAAAACACTTGGAACGATCAGAAGGCCCGGGTCATTGACTAGTTACCGATGCGCGTCGCTTTCCAGCTTCCTGCGGACTTGAGGGTTCCGTTAATCGAACTCCCATTCACGCGGCCCGTGTATTGCGCCTCGCCCGCGGTGAAAATGATCTGATCACCGTTGAGCTTGCCATTGACCGGCGCAATAACATTGCCCGATTTGAGCGTGCCGGTAATCATCTGAAAACTCTGCTTGAGCCTGAGCTCTCCTTGCGGCAGTTTCCAGGCGCCGCCGACTTTCGCCGGCACAATCCAGAGA